>NZ_VDEV01000005.1:0-259654 GCF_006151685.1 Arthrobacter sp. BB-1 | reverse complement strand
AATGGAATGTTAGTTGAAGGTGGCTGCCGGGGGTTTGGCGGCGGCAGCGTAACCGCCGTCGGTGCCATCGGGGCTGCCGGCGGCACTGCCGGTTGACCCGGCGTCGGACTCGCTGCTGGTGCGGCGGGCGCGTATTTCCGTGAGGATCCGGGCGTGCAGGGCGTCCGTGAGCTTGTATTTGGACATCACCAGGACGGCCAGGATGGTGAGGACGGCCGGCATGGCGCCTGCGGCCACCTGGATCCCGAAGACCGCGTCGGCAGTCTGCGTGGCACCGGACTTGTACCCGCCAAGCGCCAAGGCGTACGCGGCGAGCGCGCCGCCCACTGCCTGGCCGGTCTTGCGGGTGAAGGAGAAGAGCGCGTAGGTGATTCCTTCGGTGCGGACGCCGGTCTTCCATTCGCCGTATTCCACCGTGTCGGCTTCCAGGGCCCACACCACGATGTTGACGGCGAGGACGCCCGCCAGGCTGAGCAGCAATCCGCTGAAGCCGATCCAGACCTGGCTGGCAGGAGTGAAGAAGATGATGGTGCCGCCAACGACAGTCAGCAGTGACGAGTAGATGTAGACGCGCTTTTTGCCGATGCTGCGGACCAGCCGCGGCATAAAGGCTGCCAGGGCGAACGTCAGGACCAGCTGCGCGATGGACAGGACCGGGTAAAGGTCCAGCCGGCCCAGGACGTCACGCAGGTAGTACAGCTGCACGGAGGTGAGGGCCAGGTAGCCGGTGAGGAAGAAGAATGAGCTCAGGCACAGCATCAGGAGGGGCTTGTTGGTCTTGAGCGTGTCCATGCTCTGCTTCAGGGTGACGTTCGGAACGGCGCGGTGGACGCGTTCCTTGGCGGTCAGCACGGTGAAGAAGTAGAGGGCAGCGCCGATCACCACGAAGACCAGGGTGATGGTGGTGAAGGTTCCCTGCAGGTCAGCACCCGGCTTGATCAGCGGCGCCACGAAGATGCCGAGGGCGGAACCGACCAGGAGCGCACCCACCATGCGGGCGGAGCCGAGCTTGGCCCGCTCGCCCGGGTCCTGGGTCATGGCCCCGGCGAGGGAGCCGTAAGGAATGTTGACGAGGCTGTACGCCAGGCCGAGGGCCGCGTAGGTGACGTAGGCGTAGAGCAGGGTGCCGGATTCGCCAAGCTGCGGCACGGAGAACGTTGCCACGCTCAAGAGGAGCAGCGGGATGGAACCGAACATGATGAAGGGCCGGAATTTGCCGAACCGCTTGCTGAATGCGCGGTCCACAACGCGGCCGGCGAAGACGTCGGCGAAGGCGTCGAAGATCCGGACGGCCAAGAGCAGGGTGCCTGCCGCAGCCGCGGAAATCCCGGCAACATCCGTGTAGTAGACCAGCAGGAACATGGTGGCCGTGGTGAAGGCGAGGTTGTTTGCGGCATCGCCGGCGCCATAGCCGACGATGCTCAGTTTGCTCAGCTTTTTCATGGTGTGGGCTCCTTTACCCGGGTGCCGTCCCCGTGGAACCGGCAAAAACGTGGAACCGGATGGCAACAAACGGCAACCGGTTGCCATCCAATTTACTTGAAACTTCATCAGTACACAACAGCCCGGGTCCCGAATGGTTCCGGGACCCGGGCAGGAGTACGTGTTTGTCCACGGCTACCGCGGGACAGCAGCCCGCGGTTGAAAAGTCCCACACAGGCCTTCGATCAACTCCACTGCGGCGGCGTCCCCGGCGAGGGCAGGGTCCACCAAGGCCACGAGGGCACGGATCCGCTCCCTGCCGGTGAGTGAGTTCGCTGCTGCCACCTCGCCGGCAAGCGGATCCTGAACCGGGCCGCCAACCGTGTAGTCCAGCCACGCAGCGATCATCAGCGCAGCGGCTGCGCCCGACCGCCCGGCGGCACGCTCCGCCAGTATCACGGGGACGGCCCGCATCCGCAGCTTCGTGCTGCCGTCCATTGCGATCTGCGCCAAGTGGTGGGCAATCCGGGCGTTCCGGAACCGCGCCAGCAAGGCGGCGCGGTAGGCCGGGATCTGGAGATCGACTCCATCACCCTCCATGTCCCTCAGGTTGGTTTCGGCCTCGTCCCAGAAGGCCTCCACCGCCTGCAGGCAGCGCGGGTCCGCCAGGGCCTCCGCCACGGTGGTATGGCCGCGGAGTTGGCCGGAATACGCGAGCAGGGAGTGGGCACCATTCAAAAGCCAGAGTTTGCGGTTCTCATAGGGTTCGATGTGGTCCACGAACACGGCACCGGCGTCTTCCCAGTGCGGACGCCCGGCGGGAAAGTCCCCGCTGAGCACCCAGTTGGCGAAGGGCTCCGCCACCACCGGCGACGTGTCGCGGTAGCCACAGGCGGCCTGGACGGCCGCGATGTCAGCCTCCGTGGTGCGTGGTGTTATGCGGTCCACCGAGGTGCTGACAAAGCTGACGTTGGCATCGATCCATCCGGCCAGGTCCGCATCCCAGGCTTCGGCCATGCCCGTGATGGCGTGGTGGGCGATGCTGCCGTTGTGGGCGAGGTTGTCGCAGCAGACCACGGCGAGCGGTCCTGCAGAAGCAGCCCGGCGGGCGGCAAGGGCGAACACGAGGCGGCCCAGCGGCGTCGTCGGTTGTCCCTTGCCGGATGCGAGCAAGGCGAGGTCGGCAGCCACGTCGGGCGCGGTGCGGTCCAGCTGGCCGTCGGACCCGATGCCGTAGGCGGCTTCCGTAATCGTCAGCGTGATGACGGCGGTACCCGGGGCGGCCACCAGATCCGCCAGTCGCTGCACGTCGGCGCCGTCCACGGCCTCCACGATGCTGCCGACGACCGTAAAGGAGTCCCCGCCGTCGGCACGCTCAACCAGGGTGAACAAGCCGTCCTGCGCTGCGAGCGCCACGGCAGCATCAGGCCGCCGTCCGGTGAACGCCGCGATACCCCACTCGGCCCCGTCACCGGCATGCTGGGTGTACCAGGCCTGGTGCGAGCGGTGGAACGCCCCGAGTCCAAGGTGGACAATCCGGACCGGTGCCTTCGGAGCGTTGACCAGCGACCGGTTCAGCACGGGAACTTCTGTAGCGCTCACAGCTTGAAGACCCTTCGCGGGGATGAATCCACGATGTCCACGATCAGTTCACGGGCGCGTTCTTCGCTGATGCGGTGCTCGGCTACCAGGCGTGCCAGGAAAGCCGACTCGATCCGGCGTGACGTGTCGTGGCGCGCCGGGATGGAGCAGAAGGCCCGTGTGTCATCGATGAATCCCGAGGAGCGTGAGAAACCGGCGGTTTCCGTCACCGCTGCGCGGAAACGCAGCATGGCATCCGGCGCGTCGAGGAACCACCACGGGGCACCGATGTAGACGGACGGGTAGAACCCCGCCAGCGGCGCCAGCTCCCGCGAGAACACCGTCTCGTCCAAGGTGAACAGCACCAAGTGGAAGTCCTTGGCCGTGCCGAAGTCCTGCAGCAGGGGCCGGATGGCCTCGGTGTAGTTCACGGCGAAGGGAATGTCGTGGCCAGTATCCGCGCCGTATGCCTCGAAGGTAGGGCCATGGTGGTTGCGGTACGAACCTGGGTGGATGGTCATGACCAACCCGTCCTCCACGGACATCCGTGCCATCTGGTACATCATGTGGGCTTCGAAAGCGTCGCGGTCCTCCGGCGTCGCATTCCCCGTCCGCGCACGCTCGAACAGCCGTTCCGCGTCGGCGTGCTCCAGCTTCAGGGTGGCCGGTGTGCGGACGCCATGGTCGGCGGACACGGCCCCGTTCTCCACAAAGTGGCGGCGCCGTGACTCCAGCGCACTGATGTAGCCGGCATACCCCGAACCGCCCCCGCCGGCAGCAATGAGCCGCTCCACATTGTCCTGCCAGGCCGGATGGGCGATGTTGAGGTACTGGTCCGGCCGGAAGGTGGGCAGGACGCGCCCGGCGAAGGCCTGGTCCTTGGCCAGGGCCGCGTGGCTGTCCAGCGTGTCCAGCGGATCATCGGTGGTGGCCAGCACCTCGATGTTGAATTCCTTGAACAGCTGCCTGGGCCGGAAGCCGGGTTCGGCAAGCTTGGCCGAGATCGCGTCATAGATCCGGTCGGCGTTCTCGGCCGTGGGCTCCTGGTGCACACCGAACACGTGCTCGAATTCCTGCCGGATCCAGTATCCGGAAGCGGTTCCCTCAAAGGCGGGCCATGCGGCACAAAAGTTGCGCCAGACCTGCCGGGAGTCCGCGGCGGAGCTGCCCAGGCCCAACTGGTCCATCGGGACGCCGCCCGCGTGGACCAGGCGGGTCACGTAGTGGTCCGGGGTGACCAGCAGCGCGGCGGGATCCGGAAAGGGCAGGTTTTGTTCGATGACCCCGGCATCAACGTGTCCATGCGGGGAGATGATCGGGAGGCCGGCAACGAGGTTGTAGAGCGAACGGGCAATCTCCCGCACGCCGGGTTCTGCGGGCAGGAGCCTGTCGGGGTGGGATGCTATTGAATGCGCCATGGCGTCAGCGCGCCCCGGCCCCTGCAGTGAGCCCGGCGATGGCCGCCGTACGCCGCAGGTAGTCAAGATTGCCGGCAGTGCGCTCAGCAAGGGGCAGCTCCGTGGAGAAGTCTTCCACCGTCACCCAACCGTCATAGCCATGGGCCGCCAGCGCCTTGAAGTATTCGAGGACGCTTCCCTGTCCCGACTGGAGCGGCGCCCACTCGTTGCGGAACACGGCTGCACCGGATTCGTCCGTTGTGTCCTGGCGGACCCAGACGGCGTTCTTGACATGGATGTGTGCCAGGTATTCCCCCAGCAGTTCGAAGGCAGGAAGGTAGTCTTCCTGGCCCTCGATCAGCAGGTTGCCGAGGTCGTGGATGACCCCCACGTGCCGGGGGTCCAGGCCCTCCAGCAGGCGCCGCGCCGAGGATGCCGACGCCGTGATGGTGCGGTGGTGCAGCTCCACGAGTGCCTTGACGCCGTGGTGGGCGGCCCGTTCAGCCACCCATTCGAAGTCACGGCGCGCCGCCTCGAACAGGGCCGGATAAGGAATCCCGCTGGGCGCTTCAGTGCCCCATTCCGCCGTTCCCAGCGGAAGTGTGGTGACGCGGACCTGGCCCGCGCCCAAGGCGGCCGTAGCTGCCAGCACGCGCTCGACGTCGTCGTGGTTGTCGCACCGCGCGTAGCCCCCTACTCCGGAGAACTCCAGGCCGGCGTCGCGGGTGATCGTGGCAACCCGCCCCAGGTTGTCCTCAAGGCCGGTCAGGGGGATCGTCGCTTTGTTGCCGGCCCAGAAACCGGGTTCGGGCGCCTCGGCCTGGTCCGTGATCCGCCACTCGATGCCGTCCCAGCCTTGGCCCGAAAGGTGGGTTACGGCTTCCTCGGGAGTCCAGTCGGGCGTGGACGCTGTGAATACTGAAAATTTCATTGCTTCAGGCGCTTTCTGTCGCAGTGGAGCCGGTGCGGACCTCAAGGTCGTTGTACTTGCCGGCCAGGACGTCATCGAAGAGGACTGCCTGGTTGAGCGTGGCGGACACGTAGACGGCACGCACGGTGGCCAGGGCGTTGACTGCATCGCTGACGGTGACGCCGGGCCGGCGGCCTTCGGTGATGGCCCCGAGGATGTCGCGGTACTGGCGGATGTGTCCGGCGGGGTACACCGTGGGGTCCTTGGCCTCGTAGTCCTCTGCCGGGTACTTGGCCAGTTCTTCCTGCGCCTGGTTGCCTCCGCCCTGCAGCCCCATGTCCGCGGAAGGGCCGCCGTCGTCCTTGGCGTGGAAGTAGTGCAGTTGGTCGTTGTCCACCACGGCGGAGCCTTCCGAGCCCATCAGCTGCACCCGTACCGTCAGGCCAGGGTATGCGGCGGTGGTGGCGTGCAGCACTGCCAGGCCGCCGTTTTCGAAGGTCACGGTGGCGACGGCGGTGTCCTCCACCTCGATCCGTTCGTGTGCCAGGCGGGCTGTGTGCGCGTGGATTTCCACGGGCCTGCCCATGAACCACAGCAGCAGGTCAACGGTGTGGACGCCCTGGTTCATCAAGGCGCCACCGCCGTCCATTGACCAGGTGCCCCGCCAGTCACCGGAATCGTAATAGCCCTGCCCGCGCCACCAGGCAACAGAGGCTATGGCAGAGGTCAGCCGGCCGAACCGGCCTTTGGCCACGGCGTCCGCAACCGCAACGCTGGCCTGGTCAAAGCGGTGCTGGCTGATGACCGAAGCGACCACCCCGCGGCGGGCGGCGTCATTCGCTGCCGCCTCGATCTCCTGCGCGCGGCTCAGGTCCACGTCAAGGGGTTTTTCGATGACAACGTGCTTGCCGGCCGCGAGGACTTCCAGGCCCTGCTGGATGTGCAGGCCGCTGGGGGTGGCCAGCGCCACCAGGTCGATGTCCGTCGCGGCAAAGGCGTCCGCGATGGACGCGTGCACGGAGGGCCTGGGGCGTCCGCTCTTTTCGATGAAGTCGGCAAGGGCAACAGCGGCGTCCGGGATAGCGTCCACCAGCGCCACAATGCTGGCCCCGGGGAACTCCTGCAGGGCAACCGCGTGGGTGCGGCCGATGACGCCGCAACCCGTGATGGCAACCTTCAACGTCTCACTCATACTGTCTGCACTCCTGCTTCCGCTGTGACTTTTGCAAAGGCCCGGGCAGCAATACCGAAAGCTGTGGGGCCGGAGAAACCGCCGAGGCCGTGGGCGCCGGCAAGATGCGGCTCCAGGGAAGCGAAGCCGGTGAAGCCGTCGGCCTTCAGCGCTTCGACGGTGCGCAGCACGTCGCCGTCGCCCTCCCCTGCCGGGACCACATGTCCGTTGGAGAACAGGGCATCCTTGACCTGGAGGTATTCCAGGTGCGGGCGCAGCTTCGCGTAGGCCTCGTCAAAGGGCTTCACGCCCACCTGCACGAAGTTGGCCGCGTCCCACGCCACTTTCAGCGCAGGCGAGCCTACGCTTTCGATGATGTCCAGCACGCGGTCCGGAACGTCCCCGAAGATGTCTTTTTCATTTTCGTGCAGCAGGACCACGCCCTCTTCTTCGGCGACGGCGGCGAGCGCGCGCATCCGCTCGATGACGGCGTCACGGATGCTCTCCACCGGAACGGACTCGCCGTAATAGAAGGAGAAGATCCGGATGTACTTTGCACCCAGGACCTTGGCAGCATTTGCTGCCCGCCGCAGGCGCTCCACTTCGTGTTCCACGGGGAGGCTGACGTCCACCTTGCCGATCGGAGAGGCAATCGCGGAAACCTGCATGCCCTTGTCCTTGAGCAGCCCGGCGAGTGCCGCGAGCTGGTCATCGGACAGGTCCACGATGTTGGTGCCCCACGCGCTGCGCACCTCGATGTGATTGGCACCGAGTGCCTGCAGCACCGCGATCTGCACGGCGGGGTCGTCGTCGATTTCGTCTCCGAATCCGGACAGGGCCCACGAGACCTGGGTGGCTGGAACCATGGTTACTTAACTCCTCCGGCGGTGAGTCCGCCCACTAGATAACGCTGGAAAATCAGGTAAAGAATGACTACGGGGGCGGCACATACCAGGGCCGCTGCCATCATCTGGCCGTAGAACGGAATGGCGCCGCCTTCCTGGGAAGCACCGAAGATCTGCAGTGCCACTGCCGCGGTCTGGCTTTCCGGTCGGGTCATGACGGAAGCAAACAGGACGTCATTCCATCCCAGCAGGAAAGCGAAGATGCCGGAGACCACGATGCCGGGCCAGCTCAGGGGAAGGATGATCCTGAACAGCACGCCCAGGTTGCTTGCGCCATCGATCCTTGCCGCTTCCTCGAGTTCCTTGGGAAGCCCGCGCAGGTAGGTGACCATGACCCAGGTGGAGAACGGCATGGCGAACGTCAGGTAGGTGACAAAGAGTCCCCATTGGGTTCCGATGACCTGGATGCCCAGGTAGGTGGAGGCCGAGGAGAACAGGACGAACACCGGCAGCACCATCAGGGTCCCCGGCACTGACTGCAGTGCAAGGAGGCCGCGCAGGATGGTGAGGCGGCCCCGGAAGCTGTAGCGGACCAGGACGAACGCTGTTGAGACGGACAACGCTGCGGACACAACTGCCGTTGCACCCGCCACCAGGACGCTGTTGGCAAGTCCCGTGGCCAGTCCGACGCTGGTCCAGATCTTCGAGTAGTTCTCAAGGGTGAAGCTCGAAGGCCAGAATTCGCCGTTGGCCACACCGATGTCCGAGTTCACGGACGCCAGGAAGATGTAGAACACGGGAATCAGGACCAGGGCCCCGAGGAACACCAGGATGATCGCGAGCAAAGGCCCCGGGAGCAGCCGCAGGACTTCGTGCTGGCGCTTGGATCCCGGACGCGGCATGTCCGCGGTTGCCGTACTCCGCCGGGTGGCAGTGGAGGTGCTCATTTCTTGGCTCCAGGTGACTCGGCGTCGTCGAGCTTGACGGCGCGCAGGTAGACAAACAGCGGAATGGCGATCAGGACCAGGGAAACGAAGGCCATGGCAGCGCTCAGCCCGAAACGGAAGCTTTGGAAGCTGGTGACGTACGTAAGGATCGGCAGGACTTCCACGTCTGCAGGGGCCGGAACTCCAAACAGGACGTAGGGAAGCGTGAAGTTGTTGATGTGGTGCAGCATGCCGATCAGGAACGCGAGCGCGAGCGGTCCCTTCAGGTAGGGGAAGATCACGTAGCGCAACTTGTTCCACCACAGTGCGCCGTCCAGCGCTGATGCCTCGTGGACCTCATGGTCAACGGACTGCAGCCCGGACAGTGCGAGCAGGTAGATGAAAGGCCAGGAAGCCCAGATCTGGACCAGCACCAGCGTCCAGAAGGTCTGCGGTCCGTTCAGCCAGAGGCCAGCCTCGATGCCGACGGTCCCCAGGGCCTTGTCCACGATGCCGTCCGGCTGGAACATGGTGCGCCAGATGGTCGCCACCACGAACGACGGGAGCACGTAGGGGATCAGGAAGATGGACCGGATCACGGCCCGTCCCTTGAACGCGTTCTGCGTAGCGACGGCGGCAGCTATGCCCAGCGGCAGGGTCACCACCATTGCCAGCAGGGAGTAGCTGACGCTGAGCCAG
Source organism: Arthrobacter sp. BB-1 (assembly GCF_006151685.1). Classification (NCBI taxonomy): domain Bacteria; kingdom Bacillati; phylum Actinomycetota; class Actinomycetes; order Micrococcales; family Micrococcaceae; genus Arthrobacter; species Arthrobacter sp. BB-1. Next base: position 250,703 of record NZ_VDEV01000005.1, on the reverse strand, counting down.
GTGGCGTGGAGGAGGGGTGAGGAGGTCAGGGCTTCGACGAAGTTTTCGACGCCGATGAAGGGCGAGCTGACCCACTTGCGGAGGGTGTACTGGTCCAGGTTGAGGGTGGACATGTAGATGCCCAGCAACAGCGGCAGGACGATGATGATGATCATCAGCGCTCCGCCCGGGATCAGCATCCACAGGGGTCGGTTGCGTTCGCTGAGGCCTTTGCGTCGCGGGATTTTCTGCCCGCCCGGCTCGTGGCCGGCTACGTCAGCGGTGGAGTGTGCCGCCCGGCTTGCGGCGGACTCCGCCGCAAGCCGGACTTCATTGGAAGCGTCGGTTGACATCAGAACTTATCCCTTGGAGGCCCGGTCCAGGGAAGCCTGGCCCTTGCTCTGCGAATCCTTGATGCGTGCTTCGAGGGCTGCACTGTCCACCTTGCCGGCGGCAAGGTCCGGGACGGACTGGACCGTGACGTTCAACAGGCCAAGCTGGATGTCTCCCCAGGCTCCCGTGAAGGGCGTTGCCTTGGACTTCGCGGCAGCGTCGGTGATGGGCTTGAGCTTCGGGTTTCCGCCCAGCTCCTTCAGGGCCTCCGCGTTGGCCGGCAGGTCACCGAAGATCTTCTGGTAGTTCAGCTGCTCCTCTTTGGAGGTGATGAGCTTGATGTACGCGAAGGCCAGGTCTTTCTCCTTCGAGTAGTCCGCTACCACCAGGTTGTCGCCGGACAGGATGCTTGCTGCGTCCTCATTCTTGGAGCTGGACTCGCCCGGAGGGGTGGTAGGCATCAGCGCGTACTCGTACTTGCCCGCGACGGCTGATTTCTCAAGGGTTGGCAGGGAGCTTGAGGTGGTCATCATCAGGTAGCCGGCCTTGCCGCTGGCAAAGGCCGCAACGGCGTTGCTGTTGTTCCAACCCACGGAGGCCGGGTCAACGATCTTGTCCTCCGTCAACCAGCCGAAGTAGGTTTCGTAGGCCTTCTTGACGGTGGGGTCATCAAGCTTGAGCTTGTTGCCGTCCACGATCGGGTTGCCCGCCTGGACGGCCATCGCCCAGATGAACTTCCAAGGGTCGAAGTTGTCCTTGTATCCGGTGGCCAGGCCGTAGACGCCGTCCTTGGTCATCTTCTTCGCCTGCTCCGCGAGCTCATCCCAACTGGTGGCGGGCTTTTCAATTCCGGCGGCAGCCAGCAGTTCCTTGTTGTACGCCATCACGAACGGACGGCTGACGAACGGAATGCCGGCCTGGTTCTGCTCGTCCGGGCCGGAGATCCCCAGCGCAGCCTTGTTGAACCGGTCCTTGCCGCCCACCTTCTTCCAGTCGTCGTCGGACAGGGTTACAAATGCCTTTGTGGCGTAGGCAGTCGGCGTGAAGGTGGTGCCCAGGCCGTAGATGTCGGGGCCCTGGCCTGAGACAACCGACGTCTGGATGCGGGTGAGCTCATCGTTGGCCGAGGCAAAGGTCTCGAATTTCACCTCGGCACCGGTTTCGGCCTTGAACTTGGCGGCGATGTCGCTTTGCCACTGCTTCTGCTGTTCCGGGTATTGGCTCAATACACCGACGAGGACGTTGAGGGTCTTGCCCGTTCCGTCCACCTTTCCGTCAGCGTTTGTTGAAGAGTCAGTAGTGCCGGAGCCGCCGCCGCAGCCGGTTAATGCCAATGCCGCAGCCGTAACGATTGCCGCGAGCCCGGAAGACGATTTAAACCTCATTGTTTTCTCCTCTTGGACACCCACATGGCCACAACGTCTAGTGGCGCGCATCACTGCAGGCGATTCGGAACTCAGTCTAGGGAGCTGGCAACTCGTGCGGCAAGCGGTTGCCAAAAGTTGCCAAAAGATGTTTCCATTGAGTTACCGCGATTCCACCGTGGATGAAGGACCGGGTACTTTCTCGGCACGAAAGGACTGGGCCAATGACTGCGGAAACGACGGGATCACGCACCGAAGGGGCGGGGGAAGGACGCGCGGCCGCGGAAAAACTTCCAACAATCCGGGACGTCGCCCAACTCGCGGGAGTGGCCACATCAACGGTTTCGCGGGCGCTCTCCAAGCCCGACCGGGTCAACCGCCACACCAGGGAACGCATTGAGGCGGCGGCGGCGCAGCTGAACTACGTGCCCAGCTCGCAGGCGCAGGGGCTGAGCTCGGGGCGCACCAACGCCGTCGCCGTCCTCGTGCCGGACATTACGAACCCGTTCTACTTCGACATCATCCGCGGCACCCAACACCAGCTCAAGGCGGCGGGGTATACGCAGCTCCTGGTGGATACCGAGGAATCCAACGAAATGGAGCTTGAAGCGCTTCACAAGATGAGGCGGTCTGCCGACGGCTTCATCCTTGCGGCCTCGCGTTTGACCGATGCGCAACTGGCCGAGGTGTCCGAGACCCAGCCGCTGGTGACGATCAACCGGGCGTCCACCAGCGCTCCCACGGTGGTCATCGACACGCCCTCCGCGATCATCCAGGCCCTGGAGCACCTTGCGTCGCTGGGCCACCACCGCATCTGCTACGTCAGCGGCCCGCCCACATCCTGGTCCAACCGGGCGCGGTGGAAGGTCTTCGAGGAGGAATCATCCAAACGCGGAATGGAGACCCACCGCATCGGTCCCTTCACGCCCAAAACCACCTCCGGTGCAGCTGCGGCAGACGCGGCGGTACGCACCGGCGCCACGGCGTGCATCGTGTTCAATGACCTCCTGGCAATCGGAATGCTCCAGCGGCTTCGTGAGCGCGGAATCCGCGTACCGGAGGACATCAGCATCGTCGGATCGGATGACATCTTCGGAGCGGACTTCTGCAACCCCCCGCTGACCACCATCGCCAGTCCCATCGAGCAGGCCGGCCGCGTGGCGGTATCCATGCTGCTTTCCCAGCTCAATCCCGTTCCCGGCCGCTCCAGCCGGCAGCTTGCCGTGATGCCCACGCACCTTACGGTGCGGGCATCCACGGGGCCTGCACGGGCTTGATCGGGGCGGCCGCCCCGTCGACTGCTCCGTATCTGCCGTTTTCAAGGACCTAAACGGCAGGTACGGAGCAATCGACGCGTGTTCCCGCTAGAGGCGGTCCGTCCTGTCCTCGCCCTTGTGGCCCGCTCCGCGCAGGTTTTCCTGCACCTTGCCGAAGAGGTCCTTGATGGTGGATTCAGCGTTGGTGATGACGTCCACCGGAACGTAGACGTCGTGGCTAAGCGGCAGGTCGTATTCATCCTTCAGGTGCGTGCCGTTTCCAACGCCCTTCAGGGACAGGTAGACCATCGCCTCCGTGCGGGCGATTCCGGCGAGCTTCCCAAACACGATGGTGAACTCATTGGGCTGGAAGCTGATGGTTTGGCCGATGTTGCTGCGGCCAAGTTCACCTGCGGGAACAACCTTCTCTGACTGGCTTCCGGTGTAGTCCATAAGCTTCTCCTCAACATCGCCGACAGTTACGCAGGCAGTCTAACCCGGCCCTGAAGAGGCGGTACATACCGCGGGGCAGGGCTCGGCTCCCCCTGCCGCCACAGGCACGGGCAGGCCGCGGATAGAATCTGTACGACTGACTTCAGACCGGGAGGGGGACCGTCCGTGCATGCACGCCGTCCCCGTATCCCCTTCCACTTTCTCCGCGCCTCGGCGGTGGCCACGGCCATCCTGACCCTGGCCGCCGGGGCACACCTGGCTGGCGGCGGCGCGCTGCCGGCGCCCACCGTCATGCTGGCGGTGCTGGCATTGACTGCACTGGGCAGCACCACCGCGACCCGCCTGCGGCTGCGGTTCCCCGCCGCGGCGGCCCTCCTGGCAGGCGGGCAACTGTTGCTCCATGAGGTCTTTGCTGCCGCCGGCGTCCCCGCGGCCGCCGCCGGATCCGGCACCGCCACGCCCCATGCCAGCCACCTGTCCGGCGCCGCCGGGCTGCCGGCGGTGCTGGACCATCTCTACGGGACCGGGATCTACGGGACGGAGATCTACGGGACGGGGGCAACGTCCGGGCCCCTGATGCTTGCGGCCCACATCCTGGCGACGCTGGGGTCCGCGCTCCTCCTCGCCAAGGGCGAGGACGCGCTGTGGGCGCTTGCTGCCTGGCTTCGGCCCCTGGTGGCGCTCCCCCGGCCGGCAGCGTACGACGGCGGCGCCGCGCCTTTGGTTCCTTTCGCACCTTCCGCAGTGCCGCTGCGTCCCTGGCGCAACCTCCGGCAGGACAGCCGGCGCGGCCCGCCGTCCGCCGTCGCGCTTTCCTCCTGACCCCGCCGGATCCTGCCGGCGCTGGACCCAAAAAACTTACGCACCCCGGCTGTTCCGGCGTGCGCCAGAAAGGCAACCATGAACACCCCATTCCTTCGCCGTGCCCTGAAAACTTCCGCCGCAACCGGCGGTGCGGCCGCGCTCCTGCTGGCAGCCGCCGGCGGTGCCGCCGCGCATGTCGGTGTAACGCCGGACAAAACCTCGGCCAACTCCTATGCCCTGCTCACCTTCGCGGTCCCCCACGGCTGCGACGAGTCGGGCACCACCAAGGTGGCCATCACCCTCCCGGCGGAACTCAACGATGCCCAGCCCACGGTCAACCCCAACTGGACGGTGGAGAAGGTGACCGAGCAGCTCGCCGAACCCAGGAAACTCGCCGACGGCACCTCCATCACCAAGCGGACCAGCCAGGTGGTCTACACAGCCAAGGCACCCCTGGAACACCAGCTCAGGGACACCCTGGTCCTCTCAGTGAAACTCCCGGATGCGGCGGGGACAACACTGTATTTCCCCACCCTCCAGACCTGCGAAACGGGGCAGACCGACTGGTCAGAGATCGCAAAGGACGGCCAGGACCCCCACTCCCTGAAGGCTCCCGCGCCGTCGGTCACTGTCACCGAGGCAGCGGGCGGCGGCCACGGGACGGACACCGCAGCAATAACCGACGGCGGGGCGGACGCACGCAGCTGGGCGGGGCTGGCGGCCGGGGTCGGCGGGCTGGTGCTGGGCGGCACGGCGTTCGTCCGGAGCGCCGCACGGCGTACCAACGCGCCGGCCTCCCCGGCCCGGTAGCCGCCACGGGACGCTTTGATGCCCGGATCATCACGATCCGGGCATCAAAATGCCCTGCGGCCTCGTGGCGTCGTTGACGCGGACACCTGGTGCGGCGAAGGTGGTGCCATGAGGTCTCAGCGAATTTTCCAGGGGTTGGTCATGTCCACGGCTGCCGCGGCAGCAGCATTGATGCTCAGCGCCTGCAGTCCAGGCCAATCACAAGCGCAGACTACTCCGTCAGGAGGCACCGGCCCAGCCACCAACTCAGCCAGCCCGGACGCAACGTCCGCCGCTCCCACCACGCCTGCACCGCCGTCGTCCGCCGGAACACCCGGCAGCGACACCCCGGCGCCGGGGGCACCGGCCCGCTGCAAGGCGGCAGGGCTTACGGCTGCCACCGATGCGTCAGGGGGCGGGGCGGCCGGCAGCGTCTACATGAAGCTCAACCTCACCAACACCGGCTCAGAACCGTGCATCCTCCAAGGGTTTGCCGGCGTTTCCCTGGCGGCGGACGGCGCCGGCGCCCCTATCGGAGCGCCCGCAACCCGGGATGAAAGCACGGCCCCGGCCGACGTCCTCCTGGCCCCCGGCCAGACCGGTTCCGCCGTGCTGCGCTACACACAGGCCGGAAACTATTCTGACTGCGCCATGGTGGATGCGGCCGGGTACCGCATCTACCCGCCCGAGGACACCGAATCCCTGTTCCTGGCCCAGCCCACACGGGCCTGCAGCAATGCCGGGATCACGCTGCTGACAATTGGGCCGTTCCAGCCGGCCTAAAGCCTTTCCCGTCGAAGTCCACATAGAAAACTGCAGGCGGTCCGGCACGTGCCGGGCCGCCTGCAGTTTTTTGTGCTGTGGTGCTTGCCTAGTGGGCTGTGGTGGTGCGTCCCGCGCGGGCGGTACCCCGCGACAGGGCGAATCCCAGGCCAATCATGGCGACGCCAAGGACGAAGTGCAGCCAGTCGTCCGCGACGTTCACGGGGACGAAGTTCGCTGCGGTGTCCTTGCCGATCAGCAGGCCGTAGATCCAGAGGACCAGGTAGATGGCGCCGCCTCCCACCAGGTAATTCCTGGACTGCGCGGCACTGCGGGCCATGGCGATGCCGGCCGCGCCGAAGAGCAGGTGGACGATGTTATGGAGCACCGACACCTGGAAGATGCCCAGCAGCATCGCCTCCGAGCCATGTCCTGCGAAGCCCAGTGCCTGGTAGTTGGTGGTGATGCCGGGGATGAATCCCAGGAGGCCCACCAAGAGGAAGACTGCACCCACTGCAAGGGCGGCCTTTTGAATGTTGGTTCGGCCTACTGTGCGACCGTCGGAACTCATGCTTGTCATGATCTCTCCTGTTTGCCGTTGTGTTCACACCGTGGCTGCCGGGCTGCCACCTGACCATAGACTTAAACCCCGACATCGTAAGTATACTTAGCAAATACGCCGCGGATAGCTGGGGATTCATAACAGACCCATCACAAATGGCCCGACCAGGGCCTGGAGAAAAGGCAGGCTGAGCAGGCATGACGTCGATTTGGTTGGATCGGGCGGACACCTTCGCAACAGACCCGTTCGAGCCCGGAAGCAGCTATGACACGGTGGTGGCGGGAGCCGGGCTCACAGGCCTCGTCACGGCGCTCCTGCTGGCCCGCTCAGGGCAGAAGGTGCTTGTCCTGGAAGCCAGGTACCCCGGTGCCGTGACCACAGGAAACACCACGGCCAAGGTGTCCCTGCTCCAGGGGACTTTCCTGTCGCAGCTCGCCCGCCAGTACTCGCAGAAGCAGGTGCAGGCATATGTCGACGGCAACCGGGAGGGCCAGGCCTGGCTGCTGCGCTACCTCGACGAGAACGGGGTGCCGTACGAGCGCAGGGATGCCTACACCTACGCCGCATCGCCCCAGGGCACGGACAAGCTCCGTGAAGAGGTGAGTGCGGGCACCACCGCCGGGCTGGACATGGAATACGTGCGCGACGCCGGCCTGCCGTTCGCCGTCCACGGCGCCGTGCGCCTGGCAGACCAGGCCCAGATCAACCCGATGTTGGTGCTGGACACGCTGGTGTCCGATATTCGCGGCCGGGGAGGGTCGATCGTGGGCGGCGTGCGGCTGCAGGACGTCACGGGCTCCGGGCCCGCAACTGTCCACACAGCACAGGGCAGCGTCACGGCCAACGAGGTTGTGCTGGCCACCGGCATCCCGGTGCTGGACCGCGGCCTGTACTTCGCCAAGCTCACGCCCAGCCGTTCCTACGCCGCGGCGCTGCAGCTGCAGGAGGACCAGGCGCCTCCGCCGGGAATGTACCTCTCGGTGGAACAACCCACCCATTCCCTGCGGGACTATGAGATGGACGGCCGCCGGCTGCTCCTTGTGGGCGGGCACGGACACCACGTTGGCCGGGCGCGGTCCGAGAAACACCACCTTGGCAGCCTCCTTGACTGGGCCGTGCAGCACTATCCCGGTGCGGTGGCCACCCACACCTGGTCGGCGCAGGATTACCTGCCGACCAACCTCATGCCCTTCTTCGGCAAGTTCCCCCGCGGCAAAGGCCACATCTACTTCGGCACCGGCTACAACAAGTGGGGCATGACCAACGCGGTGGCCGCCGCCGTCGGCATTTCCGCTGACATCCTGGGCGGGAACGTGCCGTGGGCTGACACCATCCACCACCGCGTCACCGCACCCTCCGGCGCCCTCTCCGCCGTCGCGCTTAATGCTGGAGTGGCAGCCAAGCTGGCCTCCGGCTGGGGGCAGGTGGCGGCCCAGGGCCTGCGGAAGGACACGAAGGACCAGGCCGCTGAGCACGCCCCTGTTGTTCCGGCCGAAGGCGAGGGGAAGGTCTACCGGGAGGGACCCAAGCCCGTGGCCGTGTCCACCGTCGCCGGCACCACGTGCAGACTGTCCGCCGTGTGCACCCACCTCGGCGGCATCCTGCACTGGAATGACAGCGAGCTGACGTGGGACTGCCCGCTGCACGGCTCCCGTTTCGGCAGCGACGGGAAACTCCTGGAAGGTCCCGCCACCAAGGACCTCCCGGCCGCAGGAAAGGCTTGAACCCGGCGTTGGAGACGCCGGCGTCCCGCCCGGAACCGAAGTCGCTGGAGTGCTGCAAGGGCGCGGAAGTTTCCGGCGGCCTGGCAGCTCTCCAGCGGACCCGCGGCCCGGGTGGGCACCGCTTGGACTGTCGGTGGCGTGGGGCATGATGGAGGCATGATCCAGGAACAGGCCATGGCACAGTTCAGCCGGCCCACCAGGGACTGGTTCCTCGGCGCCTTCTCAGAACCGACCCCCGCCCAGGAGGGCGCCTGGCGGGCGATTTCCTCCGGTTCGCACGCCCTGGTGGTAGCTCCTACCGGCTCCGGAAAGACCCTTGCGGCCTTCCTCTGGGCGCTGGACCGGCTGCTCGTCGCCTCCACGGAGGCAACCGAGGCTGCCGGCCGCGATGCCGCCGGGGCAAGCAGCGCCGCTGCCACTGATCCCGCTGCAAAGGGGCCGGCAAAAGGCAAGCGGATCCGGGCACCCAAACGCAAGACCCGTGTCCTCTACATCTCACCGCTGAAAGCCCTTGGCGTGGACGTGGAGCGGAACCTCCGCTCGCCGCTGATCGGCATCACGCAGACCGCCAAGCGGCTCGGCCTGCCGGCACCGCTGACCACCGTGGGCGTCCGTTCCGGGGATACTACGGCGGCAGACCGCCGCACCCTGCTGGCCAACCCGCCGGACATCCTCATCACCACCCCGGAATCGCTGTTCCTGATGCTGACATCCAGGGCACGCGAAACGCTGGCCGAAGTGGACACCATCATCATCGATGAGGTCCACGCCGTAGCCGGCACCAAACGCGGCGCCCACCTTGCCGTCTCGCTCGAACGGCTGGACGCCTTGCTGCCTAAGCCGGCGCAGCGCATCGGCCTTTCCGCCACCGTGGAACCCAAGGAGCTCGTGGCGCAGTTCCTCGCAGGTTCCGCACCAGTGGAAATCGTCGCCCCTCCCGCGAAGAAGAACTGGGACCTCACCGTCTCGGTCCCCGTCGAGGACATGTCCGATCTCCAAGGTGCTGCCGGCGCTTTCGACTCGGGCCCGGCCTCCGGACTGCAGCCGCAGGCCTCCATCTGGCCGCACGTGGAAGAGAAGATCGTGGACCTGGTCCTCGCCAACCAGTCCACCATCGTCTTTGCCAACTCCCGCCGCCTGTCCGAGCGGCTCACGGCACGGCTCAACGAGATTTACGCCGAGCGGCAGCTCGTGGCAGTGGGCGGCGGCTGGGATGATCCGGCTCCGCAACCGGCGGCACCAGGTGTTCCTGCCTCCACGGCCACGCCGGCGCACATGATGGCGCAGGCGGGAAGCTCGGCGGGGGCGGATCCCGTCCTGGCCCGCGCCCACCATGGCTCAGTTTCCAAGGACCAGCGGGCGCTCATCGAGGACGACCTGAAGTCCGGGCGGCTGCGGTGCGTGGTGGCCACCTCCTCCCTGGAACTGGGCATCGACATGGGTGCCGTGGACCTTGTGGTGCAGGTGGAGTCACCGCCCTCCGTGGCCAGCGGCCTGCAGCGGGTTGGCCGCGCCGGCCACCAGGTGGGTGAAGTCTCCCAGGGCGTCCTCTTCCCGAAGCACCGTGCCGACCTTGTCCACACAGCCATCACCGTTGAGCGGATGCTGGCCGGCAAGATCGAGCGCCTCAGCATCCCCGCCAATCCCCTGGACATCCTGGCCCAGCAGACCGTCGCTGCCACCGCCCTGGGCAGCATCGATGTTGAGGAATGGTTCTCCACCGTTCGGCGCTCCGCCCCCTTCGCGTCCCTCCCCCGCTCCGCATTCGAAGCCACCCTTGACCTGCTGGCCGGCCGCTACCCGTCGGACGAGTTCGCCGAGCTGCGTCCCCGGATCATCTGGGACCGCAACGCCGGCACCATCGAAGGCCGGCCCGGGGCCCAGCGCCTCGCCGTGACCTCCGGCGGTACCATCCCGGACCGTGGCCTCTTCGGCGTGTACATCATTGGCACCGAGGTGGAAGGTACCGGGTCCCCTTCCGCCGACGGCAAGCCGGCGCCCGCCCCGAAAGGCGGCCGGCGCGTTGGCGAGCTGGACGAGGAAATGGTGTACGAGTCGCGGGTGGGTGACGTCTTTGCCCTGGGCGCGACGAGCTGGAAAATCGAGGACATCACGCACGACCGCGTGCTTGTCTCCCCGGCCTTCGGCCAGCCGGGCAAGCTCCCCTTCTGGAAGGGGGATTCGCTGGGGCGGCCGGTGGACCTGGGGCGCGCCCTCGGCGCGTTCGTCCGCGAACTGTCAGCGTCCGACGCCGGCCCTGCCACCGAACGCTGCCAGGCAAGCGGCCTGGACGCTTTCGCCGCAAACAACCTGATCCAGTACCTGGGCGAGCAGAAGCAGGCCACTGAAGTGGTCCCCAATGACACCACGCTGGTTGTCGAGCGGTTCCACGATGAACTGGGCGACTGGCGGGTGATCCTGCACAGCCCCTTCGGCATGCCGGTGCACGCGCCCTGGGCCCTCGCCGTCGGGCAGCGGCTCCACCAGCGCTACGGGATGGACGGCTCCGCCATGGCCGCCGACGACGGGATTGTCCTCCGTGTGCCGATGATGGAGGATGAGCCGCCGGGAGCCGAGCTGTTCCTGTTCGATCCCGAGGAGCTGGAGCAGATCGTCACCGCCGAGGTGGGCGGCAGTGCGCTCTTTGCGTCGCGGTTCAGGGAATGTGCCGCCCGTGCCCTCCTGCTGCCGCGGCAGACGCCCGGCAAGCGGCAGCCGCTGTGGCAGCAGCGGCAGCGCTCCGCGCAGCTGCTCGACGTTGCCCGGAAGTACCCCACATTCCCCATCGTGCTGGAAACCGTCCGTGAGTGCCTGCAGGACGTTTACGACCTCCCGGCCTTGAAGGACATCGCGGCGTCCGTGGAGCGGCGCGAGCTGAGGATTGTCCAGACCACCACCTCCCAGCCGTCGCCGTTCGCCAAGTCCCTCCTGTTCGGGTACGTGGCACAGTTCCTCTACGAGGGCGACTCCCCGCTGGCTGAGCGCCGGGCTGCCGCGCTGGCCCTGGACTCCACGCTCCTCAACGAGCTGCTGGGGCGAGTGGAACTGCGTGAACTGCTGGACCCCAAAGTTATCGAGGCCACCGAGCGCGAGCTGCAGCGGCTGGCCGGCGACCGGCGCGTGCGGGGCATGGAGGGCGTAGCAGACCTGCTGCGGCTCCTCGGCCCCCTGGCACCGGAGGAGGTGGCTGCCCGCCTGGAACCGACCGCGGCGCTGGAGCCTGCCCCCGCGGCTGAGCTGGCCCCGGCAGTTGAGGCCGCCCCGCTTGAGCCTGCCGAAGCCGGTCCCGCACCCACCCCTCACGCCCCCACCCCGCACGCCGGACCGGCAGAAGCCGCCGCCCACCTCATTGCCCTGCAGCGGGCAAACCGGGCCATCAAGGTAAACATTGGCGGCGTGGAACGGTTCGCCGCCGTTGAGGACGCTGCGCGCCTCCGCGATGCCCTTGGCGTTCCGCTGCCCATGGGCGTCCCGCTCGCCTTTATCGAGCCCGTGGCGGACCCGCTCAGTGACCTGGTGTCGCGCTATGCCCGTACGCATGGGCCCTTTACTGCAGCCGAGGCAGCAGCGCGGCTCGGCCTGGGCGTGGCAGTCGTGGGCACGGCTTTGAAGCGCCTGGCCGCCGACGGGCGCGTGGTGGAGGGCGAGTTCCGGCCGCACGCCGCACCGCTGGAAGCGGGACCCCCTGACGCGGCACACCCCGAGGCGGCACAGGCTGACGCGGCACATCCGGAAGCTTCCCGGCACAGCACGGTTGATGGCGGAGCCGCTCCCGCCAGCGGACTGGAAGAAGGTCCGCAGCCGACAGGTGGGATGCCCGCGCCGAGCCTGTCCCCACATCCTGCCGTCAGTGAATGGTGCGATGCCGAGGTCCTGCGGAAGCTCCGCCGTCGTTCGCTGGCAGCCCTCCGCGCTGAAGTGGAGCCGGTGGACGCTGCGGCTTATGGGCGCTTCCTGCCTGCGTGGCAGCATGTCAGGACCCCCGGAGCCGGCCGCGGCCAGCCCTCGCTGAGGGGCCTGGACGGCATCGTGACCGCCGTCGACCAGCTCTCCGGAATTCCGGTGCCGGCGTCGGCGTGGGAACCCCTGGTCCTCGCCAGCAGGGTCTCCAACTACCAGCCGGCCATGCTGGATGAACTCATGGCCGCCGGGGAAGTCCTCTGGTCCGGCGCGGGCGCCCTGCCAGGAAATGACGGCTGGATCAGCCTTCACCTGGCCGACTCCGCGGAACTGACCCTGAACCCCGCGGTCGAGTATGAACCGGGTGACGCCCAGCAGCGTCTGCTGGACCACCTGCGGAACAACGGCGGCGGCTACTTCTTCCGGCAGCTGACGGATGTTGCCGGCGGCATGGACTCCGTGCTCAGCGACCAGGACGTTGTCGCGGCGCTCTGGGACCTGGCCTGGGCGGGCCGGATCACCGGGGACACCTTCGCCCCGGTCCGCGCGCTGATTGCCGGCGGACATACGGCGCACCGGCAAGTGGCCCGGGCACCGCGTGCCAGGGCGCCCAGGCTCAGCAGGCTGGGCCGTTCGCACGGCAGCGGGCTCATGGGCTCGCCGGGATTGGCGGGCGGGCGTTACGGCGCCTTGGCCGGGGCGGCAGCAACTCCCCCGATGGCGGCCGGCCGCTGGTCCGCCCTTCCGCAGCCGGAACTGGACGCCACTATCCACGCCCGCGCCACTGCCGAGCTCCTGCTGGACCGCTACGGCGTGGTCACCAGGGGTTCCGTGATGGCTGAACAAATCCTGGGCGGCTTCGGCCTGATGTACAAAGTCCTGGCCAGGCTGGAGGAGGCGGGGCGCTGCCGCCGCGGCTACTTCATCGAACACCTTGGCGCGGCCCAGTTCGCCGTTCCGGCTACTGTTGACCGGCTGCGCTCCTATTCAGAGGACAGCCAGCTCGCCAAGCCCGAGCCGGTTGCCCTCGCCCTGGCCGCCACGGACCCCGCCAACCCCTACGGCGCCGCGCTCCCCTGGCCTGCCCTCCATGACGACGCCGGCACCGGGCACCGGCCCGGGCGGAAAGCGGGCGCCCTGGTGGTGTTGGTGGACGGGGCGCTGGTCCTGTACGTGGAACGGGGCGGGAAGACACTGCTGGCCTTCAGCGACGACGATGCCGTGCTGGCGGCGGCGGGCACAGCCCTGGTGGGCGTGGTGACCCGCGGCGCCGTGGACAAACTGATCATGGAGAAGGTCAATGGCCACGGCATCCTGGACACCCCGGTGGCTGCAGCCCTCAGCTCCGCCGGCGCCTACTCCACCCCTAAAGGACTGAGGATCCGTGCCTGAGGGTGACTCCGTCTGGCGGGCAGCCCACCAGCTGCACCAGGCCCTGGCAGGGCAGACCTTGCTCGCCTCGGATTTCCGCGTTCCGCGTTTCGCCACCCTGAACCTGGCCGGCTGGACCGTGGCCGAGGTAGTCCCCCGTGGCAAGCACCTGCTGATGCGCGTGGTGGGACCGGACGGCAAAAGGCTCACCATCCATTCCCACCTGAAGATGGAGGGGACCTGGCAGGTCTACCCGCCTGGCGGAAAGTGGCGGAAACCCGGCTACACGGCCCGGTGCGTGCTGCGCACTGCGGCGGCGGACGCCGTCGGATTCTCGCTGGGCATCGTAGAAGTGGTGGCCACCGCAAGCGAAGATTCGATCGTGGGGTTTCTTGGCCCGGACCTGCTGGGACCGGACTGGGACCCGGACGAAGCAGAGCGGCGGATCCGCTCCGCCCCGGACGTGCCTGTGGGCGTGGCCCTCCTGGACCAGCGGAACCTTGCCGGGATCGGCAACATCTACCGGTGCGAGGCGTGCTTCCTGTCCAGCGTGCATCCGGCCTCGCCGGTCTCCTCCGTGGCGGACCTGCGGACCCTGGTGACGGACGCCAGGCAGCTCCTGGAGGTCAACCTGGGCCCGGGCCGCCGGGTCACCGTCCTCAACGCCAGGGGCATGCCGGTGGGCAGGATGGCCGGGCGGCCGGGCTACTGGGTGTACCGCAGGGAGCACCAGCCGTGCCTCAAGTGCGGAACCCCCGTCCGGCGCGGCGTGCTGGGCAAGCTGAACGGCGATGAGGAACGGGACATCTACTTCTGTCCCAAATGCCAGCCGTTACTGTCCTAGGATTTCGGCCCCGCCCGTCCGGTCAGCGGGTGCTGGCCAGGGGCTCCGGCGCTGTATCTTCGGAGGTGCTGCGCTTTCCGGAGCTGCCGCGGCTTTCCGCGGCGCCACGGCTTTCGAAGCTGGCGTGCTCGCCAGCGCCATTGTCCGTGCCGGGCGCAGCGGGCACCATGAACATCGGCAGCAGCAGCTGGACCAGGGGCCCGATGGCAAGGGCGTAAACAACGGTTCCCACGCCCACGGAGCCACCAAGGAACCAGCCGGCGGCCAGGACAACAACTTCGATCAACGTTCGGGACACCCTCACGGACCACCCGGTGCGCCGGGCCAGGCCGGTCATCAACCCGTCGCGTGCGCCGGGACCGAACCGGGCGCCAATGTAGCAGGCGGAAGCGATGCCGTTCAGCAGTACGGCGCCGGCCAGCAGCCCGATCTGTCCGCCCAGGTGTGAAAAAGCCGGGATCAGGGCGAGGCCGATGTCAGCGAACACACCCACCAGGACGGCGTTGCAGAGGGTGCCGAACCCCGGCCACTGCCGCAATGGAATCCACAGCAGCAGCACCAGGAAACTCACAAGGATGACCACCGCACCGATGCTGAGCCCGGTCCTTCCGGCGACGCCCTGGTGAAAGACATCCCACGGGTCCAGGCCCAGTCCGGCGCGGATGAACATGGCGAGGGAGATGCCGTACATGGCAAGGCCGATAAAGAGCTGAAGAAGTCTGCGGGTCATCATAAAGACGACTCTGGCAGAAAACTGGCCTTGAATTACATAGCCAGTCTGAGATACTGGCCTGATGTCTTCCCTGACCGCCTCCGGCCTGTCCCGCCTCTTGGGCGAGTGGAACGTAGGTGCGGCGGCCGGCTACCGCGAGCTGGCCGACGTCGTCCGCCTTCTGGTGCTCGACGGCCGCGTGGCCCTGGACACTGCCCTGCCCAGCGAGCGGGCACTGTCCGAAGCCCTGGGCGTCAGCCGGACCATGGTGACTGCCGCCTATGGCCTGCTCCGTGAGCAGGGTTTCCTTACCGGCAGCCAAGGAAGCAGGAGCCGGACCCGGATTCCGCCCCTGACACCTGCAGGCACCACGGTGTTCACGGGGCCCGTGCGCAATGACCCGGCTTTGAGCGCCCCCGGGCTGGCTGCCCCGGAAGGACTGATCGACCTCGCCTACGCCTCCCTTCCGGCCAGCGGCGAGGTGGTGCACCGTGCGTTCGCGGCCGCCCTCACCGAGCTCCCGGCCCTGCTCCCTGGATTCGGCTACGACGCCATCGGCCTGCTCCCCCTGCGCCAGGCAGTGGCGGCGCGCTACACAGCGGCCGGGGCGCCCACCACTGCGGACCAGATCCTGGTGACATCGGGGGCGCAGCACGCCCTCAACATCATCCTTCGCGCCCTTGCCGGCCGGCAGGAGCGGGTGCTGGTGGAGCACCCCAGCTACCCGAACGCGCTGGATGCCATCCGGGCGGCGGGATGCAGGCCCGTTCCGGTGGCATTCTCCGGCGGCTCCGGAGGGGCTGGCCCCCGGGCGGGTAGTGCCAGAGCAGGCGGCCCCGAATCAAGTGGCCAGGCGGGCCGGCCGTGGGACATGGACGGCATGCGGGCGGCCCTGCAGCAGCGGCCCAAGCTGGCCTACGTGGTTCCCGACTTCCACAATCCCACGGGCCAGCTCATGCCCGACTCCCAGCGCCGCCAGTTGGTGCGTGCGGCCGCAGGCGCCGCCACGGTCCTGGTGGTGGACGAGACCCTCCGGGAGCTGAACCTTGACGGCGCCGAAACAACTCCGGTCGCAGCCTTCAGCCCGGCAGTGGTGACCATCGGCTCGCTCAGCAAGTCCCACTGGGGCGGCCTGCGCACCGGCTGGATCCGTGCCTCCCCCGGCCTGATCCAGCGGTTTGCCGCCGCCCGGACTTCACTCGACCTGGGCGGCCCCCTGATGGAGCAGCTTGCCGCCGCCCATCTGGTCCGCGCCCTGGACGAGCCGCTGCCGGCCCGGATTAGCGCACTCCGGGAGAGCCGGGCAGCACTTCTGGAACTCCTTGCCGGCCACTTGCCCGAATGGGAGACGGCATACCCTGCCGGCGGGCTCTCGGCTTGGTGCCGGCTGCCCGGCCCCATCAGCACTGCGCTGACCATCATTGCCCCGGACTTCGGGATCCGGCTTGCGGCAGGCCCGCGCTTCGGAGTGGGCGGCGCTTTCGAGCGCTACCTCCGGGTGCCCTTCACCCTTCCGCCGGAGAAACTGGAGGCTGCCGTCCTGGCCCTGCGTTCAGCGCAGGACCGGCTGGACGCCGCCCCGCAACTCCGGCGCACCCTCAAAAACGCGCCGGCCGTGGCCATCGCCTGACGCGCAGATTCGCTTCCGACCCGCATATTCCCCGGCGCAGCCCGTACATGAGCGCCTCAGGGAATATGCGCGGCGGTTTATAATTGGCGAGTCCCAGGTGGGAGACCCTTACGCGTACGCCCTAGCCAGGAAGTTGCCCCATTGCTTCGCGGTGGCTTCCGAATCCCCTGTGCCGCTGAAGTCATGGACGGTCATCCCCACGGGTGCTCCCCAGGCGTTGCGGCCGAAGAAGCGGTACATGGCATCGGAAGTCCGCAGGCCGAGGAAGTGCTCATTGGAGAAGTCCACTTCCCCCGAAAGCTTCCCCACGCCGTCGAGCTCCACCTCCACGCGCGAACCCGGATCCGCGGACTCCACCCCCAGTGCCCCGCGCAGGCGGGCAAAGCCGTCCGGCGCCTGGGACGCTGCCGGCGCCTGGATGTCCGTGAACACCACGGGCCTGCCGTCGAAGTACTGCAGGTACTGGCCCAGCGTGTGGAGGTAGAACTCCGTGTGGCGGAAGGCGCCGTCGTACTGTTCGTCCCAGTTGTCCGCGAAGATCCCGCTGTGGACGTAGTGCAGGCGGGCGCGGCCGCCGTCGAGCGGTTCCAGGACATGCTCCAGCTGGTTGAACCAGCCGTCAGGGCCCTCCATTCTGGACACTAGGTGGGTGGGGTATTCCTTGACGGTCTTGACGTCGGGCCACTGGTCCGTGGGGAACATCCACGCGGGCGTTCCGCTGGTCACGGCCTCCCACACGCGCTCCGGCGTGCCCGGAAGCTCAGTGTCGTAGACGATTTCGAAGTTGCGGTTGTCAGTCATTGTCCTGCTCCTTGCCTGAGGGGGTTTCCGTGGTTTCTTTGGCCGGTTTGAGGACGGGGTGGAGGGCCACCACCAGGCGGTGCCGCCGCCCGCGGGGTGCCTCACCGTCGTGGTATTTGTCCACCAGCCGGGTGACCTCCACGCCGAGCTCTTCGGCGAAGGCTGCCCGGTCAGCGGCAGTCCGGAAGGTGACTTCCCCGTCCACCGCGAAAGTGGCCAGCTTCTGGCGGGCCGCGGCCGCACCGGCAATCAGCTTCCCCATTTCCTGGACCATCCGGCCTGCCAGCGCCAGCAGCCAGAACGCCGAGAAATGGCTGGAAAAGCGGCCCGGATCCGGGGAGATCGACGCCAGCGCCTGCGGCGAGATCAAGTAGGACGAGGCCGTTGCCTGGAGGATGCGCTCCGTCACGTTGCCCTTGCGCCGCTCCTCCACCAGCTCCACCAGGCCATGCTTCTCCAGTGCTTTGAGGTGGTAGTTGACCTTCTGCCTCGGCAGCGCCAGCCGTACCGCGAGCCGGGTGGCCGACGCCGGCTGGACTAGCTCACGGAGAATCCGGGTACGGATGGGATCCAGTGATACCTCGGCCGCCGCCGGGTCCTCGATGACCGCTATCTCCAACATGTTTCCAGTATTGCTACCGACAACTTTTATTGTCAAGAACTTTTTTGCCGTCGGTTTTAGGTCCCGGGCCATCAGCGGCGCCGGTAGAATGGACCGGTGATGCAATCCCCCCTCCCCGTGCGCGACGGCGTGAACGCCACCCGCCTGCGCCTGCCGGAGGAGGGCCCCTGGGACACGGCCATGGACTACATGATGCACCGCTGGGGGCACATCGATCCGCAGGGCATCGAGGACAGGTTCGACGCCGGCGAGATCGTGGGCGAGGGCGGGATACCGCTGGACCGGGCCACTCCCCTCCAGGAGCACACCTTCATCTGGTACTACCGCAGCCTGCCGCCGGAGACGCGGATCCCGGTGGACATCAGCATCCTGCACCAGGACGAGCACCTGCTGGTGGTGGACAAACCGCACTTCCTGCCCACCACCCCCGGCGGCACGTACATCCAGGAGTCCGCACTGGTGCGGCTGCGCAACCAACTGGAACTGCCGGACCTGATCCCCATGCACCGGCTTGACCGGATGACCGCGGGCGTACTGCTGTTCTCCACCAATCCGCAGACCCGCGGCAAGTACCAGGTGCTCTTCGAGAAGCGCCAGGTGCAAAAGGAGTACGAATGCGTCGCCGCAGCCCACCCTGCCCCCGGCCACGCCGCCGTCGAATTTCCCGTGGTGGTCCGCAATAGGATGACCAAGTCCCGCAGCTACCTGCTCGCCGAAGTGGTGGACGGTGAACCCAACGCGGAAACACGGATCGAACAGTTGGAAACGTTCGACGCCGGCGCTTCGTCGGGTGCCTCCGGCGCCACAGCCGCGGCATCAGGCTGTCCCCGGCGCCTCGCGCGGTACCGGCTGGAGCCGCACACCGGAAAGACCCACCAGCTGCGGGTGCACATGGCGTCCCTCGGCCTGGGCATCATCCACGATGCCTTCTATCCGGAGCTGCTGGACAAAGCCCCGGACGACTACAGCCAGCCGCTCCAGCTGCTGGCCCGCGGCATCCGCTTCAGGGATCCGATTACCGGCGAGCCCGTGGAATATCGCAGCCGGCTTGAACTCAGCAAGGCGGCCCGGGGCCGCCGCTGACGGTTACAGGCCCCGCATTACGGCAGCGGAGGCATGCAGCCAGGCTTCTCGCGTTTCCGGCAGCAGCGCCTGGTAGTTCAGCCGCGCGCCGGAGACGAGGGACCGGTCGTAGGGGACGTCCAGGACTTCCCTCGTCAGTCCGGCAAAGTGGTTGTGGGCCTTGGCATGGAGCTGCAGGTCGGTCTCCCGCGACGGCCCGGCAAGCAATGTGACAGCGTTGCGGACCTTCGCGTCGAATCCGCGTTCGCGCAGTCCGTCAACGAGCCATACGGCGCTGGCGACCGTGTCCTCCCTGAGGGTTGAAACGATGACCAGCCCGTCCGCCGCCGCCACCGCTGCTTCCCAGTTGGAGGCCCGCATGTTGTTGCCGGTGTCCACCAGGATAATCCGGTAGAACCGGCGCAGGGCAGCATGCAGCCGGTTGAACTCGCTGCTGCCAATGGTGGCCGCCCCCGCCGCGTCCTCGTCCGAGGCGAGCACGTCGAACTGCGTTGAGCCCTGGTAGCGCACGTAACGGTCCAGATCCCCGATCCGGCCACGGACGGGATCGTCGAAGCGGTCCACCTCCTGCAACAGGTCAACGGCCGTCCTGGCGTGGCCGGCCAGCGGCGCGCGCCAGCCCAAGGTGCCCCGCGTTTCGTTGTTGTCCCACGCAAGCGTGTAGCCGCCGCGCTGGGTTCCCATGGTGGCGGCGAGGAGCAGGGTGGCAGTGGTCTTGTGGGCGCCGCCCTTGGGGTTCACCACTACCACCGTTCGGGGCCCGTCCAGTCGGCGCTGGACGTCTTCGATAGCCTTTAGGTGCAGGCGTTCACGGCGCCCGGGGGCAGCGCTGATGGAGTTTCCGGTAAGCCGGCGAAGGGCGCCCTGCCAGCCCGCCTCCGCCAGGACGGACGGCGGCTGCAGCCTGTCGGCAAGGAAGTCCTGAAGGGTGGGAACGCTGTCGTCGTGCGCAGCGGCGGGGGGGACATCGATAGCCATGGCCGGGATTCCTTTCTGTGACGGCTTCTTCATGGATGGCTTGCCCGCGGAGGGAGTGAAGGCTCGGGCCGCCAGGCGGTGGAGCAAGGTGAGGAGGACCCGCAGCAGCCGGTACACCAGGATCCCCAGGCCGATCACCGGCAGCGACAGCAGGAGGACGGACAGGACGGCGAGCGCCGCGGCGGCGGGGTCCCCTGCCCCGACCGCGCGGACTGCAGTCCCTAGGTGTTCCCGGACAGCACGTGCCGTCTGCTCCAGGATGAAAGGCAGGTTCAGCACCATCCACCCGAACGCAAACACCAGGAGCGGCACAACGGTGACCACCCATGCCGTCACGATACGCCGGGCAAAGGGGCGGAGCTCCTTGACCTTCGGTTCCGCGGGACGACCGGGCACAAGGCTTAGCAGAACAGGCCGGATCCGGTTGAACAGGTCCGGGACGCCCGCTATGTCCGCCAGGACAAAGTAGCCGTCAAAGCGCAGGGTGGGGATCAGCTGCTGCACCATCCCGACGTGCATCAATGCTGCCGCCAGCAGGAAAAACCCCTGGCCCGATGCCAGGTAGGCGGCGCCGAAGGCGAGCAGGCACAGGCAGTTGAAGTACAGCCCGCCAAGGTCCGTGCGTATCCTGCCACCACGGCCAAGGCGGTAGGAGTCCGTCACGTTCGTGAACAGAGCGGGAAAGACCAGGTAGACGCCGACTCCGATAACACCCGGCCGTGCGCCGCCATACCGGCAGGCTGTTGCATGCCCCAGTTCGTGGAACACCGCTCCTGCCGTCAGGAGGGCAAAGATGCCAAGCAGCAGCGCCGGGGCGAGGAAGACTTGCTGCAGCGATGCCAGGAAGTCGGCTCTGGCAAGCATCAGGGCATCGACGACGGCCAGCGCCACCAGGACTGCCGCCACCACGGGGGGCCAGAACAACGGTGACAGGAGCCGGGCCAGGTTATTTACCGCCTTTTCGGGAAGGAGGGTTCCCCGCAACCGCAGCGCGAGCAACGGGTCGGCTGTTGGGGGTCCCGGAAGCTGGGCAGGGTCAACTGCGGCGTCGGTGACCAGCCCCAGCGGCGCCAGTCTGGCGCGGAGAAGGTAACTAAGCCCGCTCGCACCCAGTTCCCGGCCGTAGGTGGCGCTGATTTCCCGGGCTGCCTGCGGAAGGGGCTTATCCGGCGAAATTGAAACCATGACCAGGTGGAGCAGTTCCGAAAGCTGGACAACCTGGCCGTCGCCGCGTTTCAGCAGGAAGCTGCGCTCCCTCAACCCCGACCCCTCGACCTGGCCGAGGAAGACAAGTCCAGGCGCAGGAGTCCAACGCTGGTCGAATGATGCCTCCGGTGCCGTTGCCACATTTCCACCAATAAGCTGAGCCTCAATCGGGTAGTGGGCACGCTCCGGCGTTGGAGCATGCCCACCGGGTTTTTCGGAATATGCCGGATTACTCTTCCAGCACCAGCAGTTCCTGGAGAGCGCCGGCATTCGCGACGGAACCGATCGACCCCGCATTGATGGCCATCGAAAGGTTGACTGCGATTACCGGCGAGATGTTGATGTCGAAGCAGCACAGGGTTTCCCTCGCGGGAAGCAGTTCCAGGCCTTCGGCGTCGAGATCCCCAGGTAGTAGCTCGGGTGAAGTGGTCATTGCACCTCAGCCCTCTCCCCCGGGCGTTACCCGGGTCCAGGTATTGCACGGTAAACGCACTAATGCTGGCCTATATGGACATTTTGCAGCGCAGCGCTGTATGCGTTCGAGAACAGTGAACCGGCGTTTACGGCCAGGGACGCGTTGTGGGCCATAACGCCTGCGAGATCGAAGCTGCCGTCGATGTACAGCGTCTCCCGCGTGGGCAGCAGCTCGGCTTGCTGTCCCGCCAGGTCCTGGATGCTGAGTTCCTTCATGTCAATCACCCCCTTTCGAAGTCTCCCGTTCAGTCAACGTGAAAACCCGTCGTGTTTTCATCACTGGGCCGTTATTCCGGCGTTGTTTCAGCGCTTCAAACTTTGGGGCGGAGGTCCGCCCGCAAACATGCTGCGTTTAGGATGGTGATGCCGGGCGGTAATATGTCCGCTTATTGCTGGGAAATAACTGGATCAAAGAAAGCAGGCACCGCCCGTGGCGGACAGCGAAGGCACGATGGTAATCCGCGCTTGGGTGGAGCCTGCACAAAACCAGGCCATTCGGGCCCGGCTGATTTCCAGCCGCCCCGGCCAGGAGGGTGAATCCATCGAGGCCGCAGGCAGTGCTGACGACATCGTCCGAGCCGTTCGCCGCTGGCTGGACCTGCTGCAGCAGGACGCCGGCACCACCGCCTGAAGCGTGCGCCGTGCGTCCGGAATCCTGCACAAAAACGCCTTGATAAGCAGGCAAACGAAAATTGCGGAGCGGAAATCATTTCCCCCTTTTTGGTGAATAGCCTCCCCCTCTCTTTCGAACGTTATTGACAGCACCAGCCCAAATGCCACGATGGGTGTTGGGGGTTTCACGCGTTGCCGCTTGAAGGGGAATGGCATGACGGGGGCTCTCGCGCAGGAATGGCAATTAAGCCTGCTGGGGGCCTGGCGTCTGCAACAGGGCACCAAGACATTCCAGGTGGCCAGCCGGGAACAGCGGCTGATCGCCTGTGTCGGCCTCCTCGGCCGGCGGCACAGGAGTTTCCTCTCCGGCCTGTTGTGGCCGCGAAGCAGCGAAACGCAAGCCGCCGGGAACCTGCGCACCACAGTCTGGTGCATCTCCCACACCTTTCCGCGCCTGATTCATGCAGCGGCCGACACCCTGGAGCTGGACGAGTCGGTGAACGTGGACGTCGCATCCCTGCAGCGGCAGGTCGCCACCCTGCACGACCAGCCAGGAATCGAGGTTCCGGACAGCTACTTGGACCATCTTGGCCGGGCTGAACTGCTGCCCGGCTGGTACGAGGACTGGGTGGTCTTTGAACAGGAGCGGCTGCGGCAGCTGCGCCTTGGCGCGCTGGAGCTCATGGCCCGGCAGTACCTTGCCGGGAACGAACCCGGCAAAGCGGTGATCGCGGCACTGTCCGCGGTTAACATCGAGCCGCTTCGCGAATCCGCCCACCTCCTCCTGGTCCAGGCGCATCTCGCCGCCGGCAACCGGGCAGCGGCGGTCCGTGCCTACCGGATGTTTGCTGTCCGGCTGGCGGCAGAACTCGGTGTCCAGCCAGCACCGCAACTCACCGGGCTGGTGGCCGCGTTCCATCCACGGTGAGTACAGAAAGGGCGCTTCGTGTGCCTGCAAACCGGGCAATCCCGCCGCCATCCCGCCCAAAGTGCGGTACCTTGTGCCCATGGACTTCGGCAGCGCTGAGAGCTGGGGGACGGCGATCTATTTCTGGATCATCCCCGTGGTTCTCGGTGATGCCATCTTCCCGCCCGTCCCCTCCGAGATGGTGGTAATCACTGGCGGGGCCCTGTCCGCAGACGGGCGCGCCAACGTATTCCTGGTTGGAATACTCTCCGCCCTGGCCTCCTGGATCGGGGACATGGTGGTCTTCCAGCTCTTCCGGCGGCGGCTGAGCCACGTCCTGGACCGGTGGCGGTGGGGCCGGCGGGTCCACCAGGGCATCCACGAGGCTATCGCCAAAGCCGGCCGCTCATCCACCTACGGGACCATCATCGGGGCCAGGTTCATCCCCGGCGGGCGGCTGGCCACCTCTGCGGCGGCCGGCATAGCCAACGTTTCCGTGCGCGGATTTAGCCTGTGCGCGGGCCTCGGGGCGTTGCTGTGGGCTTGCTGGCTGGTTGGCCTGGGCTACTTCACCGGCTCGGCAACCAGACTGCCGTTCTGGGCCAGCTCGCTCATCGGCGTGGCGCTCGGGCTGGTGGTGGGCGCCGTCGTCGGTGTGATCGTGACCCGGCGCCGCGGCAATCGGTCGCCGGTGGAGGAACCCGGGCCCCTGGGCTGAATGCTGGATGACGCCGGGCCCTTGCTGCCGGCCTGGTCCTAGATGGGCGCCCAGCGGCCGCGGTTGCGGCGCAGCACCGAGAGCGAACCCGTAAGGGCAACGCGTTCGACGGCGTCCCTCATCATGGCTGCCGATTCCAGCGCCTGCTGGTTCTCGCCGCTGTATTCGGTGGCCTCCACGAGGAACCGCAGGTTCAGCTGCGGCACCCCGCCGGCAATCTGCAACTGGTTCGACTCCACGTGGTGGCGGGTTCCCAGCGCTTCCACCGCGGCGTCCATCACGGCTTCAGGCGGGTTGCCCGGCCGAAGCCCCGTGATCTTCAAGCGGGTCTGGAAAGAAGGCATGCCTATTACCTTAGCCAAGTGGTGGCGCAGACCCGGCCAGCAGGAAGTAGAGACGACCCATGGCTTCTCCAGTGGAGCGGGACTAAAATGGGCCCGCGGTCTCATCGTCAGTATCAATTCGAGAAAAGAAGACGGAACATGAGACGGAGTATCCTGCGTGCTTTCGCAGCCGTATTTGCAGGCATCCTGGCATCGGTTTTGGGCATCAGCGCCGCTTCAGCGGGCCCGGGGCGGAGTGACCTTGCAGCAGTGCGGCAGGCCACAGTCCAGTATCACAACGTAGACGCAGCCATAGCGGCCGGCTACGAGCCGTTGGGTGAATGCGTTCCCGGCATGGGCTACCACTACGTCAATCTCAGCCAGTTCGGCAGGATGGACCCGCTGACCCCGGATGCACTGACGTACGCAGCCAACAGCGCGGGGCACCTCAGGCTGGTGGCAGCAGAATGGTTCAAAGTGGACCTCGACCAGAACCTGGCCACCGATGGCGACCGGCCGTCCTTGTTTGGCAAGGACTTCGACGGCCCCATGCTCGGCCATGCCCCCGGCATGCCGATCCACTACGACCTCCATGCGTACCTCTGGCAGGGTAACCCGGACGGTGTCCTGGCGACCTACAACCCGAAGGTGAGCTGCCCGTAGCCACAGCGCGGATGCGCTATCACTTGTGGTTGCCCCAGCGCTTGGGAAGGGCCAAAAGTGATAGCGCAACGCGGTATGGGCTTAGCCGGTGTTGCGGAGGCCCGCTGCCACCCCGTTGACGGTGATCAGCATGGCGCGCTGGAGGCGTTCGTCGATCTCGGCTCCGCTGATGCCCTGCGCTTTTTCTGCGGCGTCGGCGGCCTCGGCCCGGACACGGCGCAGGAGCTCCACCTGCAGGTAGCTGATCGGATCCAGGTACTGGTCCCGGATCTCGAGTGAACGCTTGAGCGTGGGCTGGGCGTCCAGGAGCAGGCTCTCTCCGGTCAGGTTCTGGACCTCGGCAACGGTCAGCTCGTACTCCTCCCGGATGGACCGGAAAATGTGGTGGAGTTCCTCGGGGACAAGGGTGGAGACGTAGTAGCCGGCGATGTCCAGGTCCGTCTTGGCGAGGGTCATCTCCACGTTGGAGAGCACGGACCGGAAGAAATGCCAGTTCTCCCACATCTCCACAAGCTGGGCCGCGTTGCCGGCCTCGCGGGCAGCCCTGAGGCCGGAACCAACGCCATACCAGCCCGGGACGATCTGGCGGGACTGGGTCCAGCCGAACACCCACGGGATGGCGCGCAGGCCGCCAAGGCCCGCACCGGAATCGGGGCGCTTGGACGGGCGGGAGCCGATGTTCAGCGAGCCCAGCTGCTCCACCGGGGTGGCGGCCAGGAAGTAGGCCGGAAGGTCGGGGTGGTCGATCAGGTTCCGGTACCGGTCGAACGCGGCGTCGGAGATTGTCTCCATGACGTGCCCGTAGCGTTCCCGCTGGTCGGCGGAGGTGCGCGGGTCCCGGTGCAGGGCGGAGCCCTGCAGCACGGCGGCCAGGGAGAGCTCAAGGTTTTCGCGGGCAAGCTCGGGCAGGGAGTACTTGTCCGAGATGACCTCGCCCTGTTCCGTGAACTTGATTTCGCCCTCCAGCACGCCGTTGGGCTGCGCCAGGATGGCGTCGTAGGTGGGTCCGCCGCCGCGGCCCACGGACCCGCCGCGGCCGTGGAAGAGGCGCACGCGCACGCCGTGCTTGGCGGCGACGTCCCGCAGCTTGCGCTGGGTCTTGTGGATTTCCCACTGGCTGGTCATAACGCCGGATTCCTTGTTGGAGTCCGAGTAGCCGAGCATGATTTCCTGGATGTCCCCGCGCAGCCGCACCAGTTCGCGGTAGGACGGATCGGACAGCAGCTGGTCAACGATCTCGGCAGAGGCGCGGAGTTCCTCCACGGTTTCCAGCAGCGGCGCGAACCCGATTTTCGCGTAGGGCTTTTCGCCAAACAGGTTCACCAGGCCGGCTTCACGTGCCAGGACGGCTGCTGCCAGGACGTCGTCGGCGCCGCGGGTCATGGAGATGATGTAGGTCTCGATGACGTCCGGGCCGTAGGTGCGGAGGGCGCGGCGGATCTCACGGAAGACGTCGTACGTGCCGTCAGCGGCGCCGTCGAGCTTGATCGGGTGCCCGGACAGCGGGCGGCGGGAGGCGAGTTCGGAGCCCAGCACCTCGAAGCGCTCCTCGCGGCTGAGCTCGGCGTACCGGAGGCCGGGGCCGCCCAGGCGGTCCATCAGCTGTCCGACGGCGTCATGGTGGTGGTCCGCGTGCTCGCGGATGTCCAGGGTGGCCAGGTGGAGGCCGAACGAGGCGATGGCGCGGCGGACCCGGGCCAGGGCGCCGTCGGCAGCCAAGGACGCCGAGTGGTTGCGGAGGGAGAGCTCCACCAGTTCGAGGTCCGCCAGGAGTTCGTCAGTGCCGCTGTAGTCGCGGCCGTGTTCGTGGTGCGAGCCCGCCGCCACCCGCTTGCCGGTGTTGATCAGCTTGGCTTTGATGCAGGTCAGCTTCAGGCGGTAGGGCTCCTGGGCGTTAAGCTCCAGGACCCGCTTGTCCAGGCCGGGCAGCTTCTTCAGGTCGGCCTCGATGGATTCCAGCAGCTCCTGGTCGGCACCCGCGAGCGCGGTGGAGTTGGAGAGGATGGAGATCAGCTCATCGATCATGCCGATGCTGATGCGGACCGCGTGCTGGTTCTGGATCTGCAGGATTTCGCGGGTGACCGCCGCCGTGACGTTGGGGTTGCCGTCCCGGTCCCCGCCGATCCAGGAGCCGAACCGGATGGGGGCGTTCTGTGATGCGAGGGTCACGCCGTGCTCGCCGAGCAGGTCCGAGAGTTCGGTGAGCATTTCCGGCATCGCGTCGGTCAGGATGCTGCCCAGGTAATAGATGGCGTTGCGGGCCTCGTCCACCGGTGTGGGCCGCACCTGGCGGAGCTCGTCCGTCTGCCACATCTGGTCGATGATTTCAGCCAGCTGGCGGTCCTGGCGCCGGCGTGCCGTAGTGCCCTCGGCGGTGGGCTGGGCCAGCACGTCGGAAAGCTTGCGGATCTTGTCCAGCACGGACCGGCGCGAGGCTTCGGTGGGGTGGGCGGTAAAGATGGGACGGACGTCCAGCCCGTTGACCACGTCCTGGAGGACTGCCGGCCCTGCCTGGTCTGCGATCTCTGCCACGGTCTTGGCCAACCAGCCATCCTTTTCGGCACGCGTACGCAGGCCCCGCACCCGGTGCACCTGTTCGGCGGCGTTGGCGAGGTGGAAGTAGAAAGCGAAGGCACGGACCAGGTCCGTGGCCTGCTCGATAGGCAGCGAGCCCAGGAGTTCGCGGACCTGGGCCACGACGTCGTGCGCGCTCCAGGGGCCGGTGGCGTCGGCACCGCCGCGGGCAGCTTCCTTGGATTCCTTGGTGAGGAGGCGCACCTGCTCCACCAGGTCAAGGAGTTCGGGTCCGTGCTGGCGGACCAGCGATTCTCCCAGCAGGGTGGAGACGCGGCGGACGTCTGCCCTCAGTTCGGAGGCAAGATCGGTTTCGGGATTCGTTGCAGTGTGAGCCATGGAAACTATCTTTCGAGGGTTCGGACTTGGCTCGTACACTGCGCTGGATACTGTGAGCCACGTAACTAGCTAAAGATGCTACCCGCACTCCGGCGGCATCGGGGAATCCGTCTCAGATAATGTCGCCGGCCGGGTAACCGACGTGGCGCTTGACCTGGTCGAGTTCCGCGCGGAGCTGTTCAACTTCGGTCTTGTAGGCCGTGAATTCTGCCCTGCTGCGCCGTGCCGCCCTGGCCGCGGCCGCCAGTGCAACCAGGGCCACGGGTACGGAAAGGGCCAGCGCCCAGCCCGCGGCAGCAAAGAAATCAAGGGCCACCGGAAGGGCTGACCGGAAGTCCACGAACTCGTTGACGCCGTCTGTCACACCGCCGAGCATCCCTTCCAGCGGCTCCAGGAAATTTCCCACCACCGGGGTGTCGGAGAGCGGCGGCGCGCTCAGCTTTGGCTGCGCGTCCCCGCCCCAGCGGCCGTCACCCAGGTGGTTCAGGACATAGATCCCCGCGCCCACGTTCGCGGCCATAAAGACCCCCACCGCGCCCAGGGCAGCCAGGTCGGGCCGCCGGGTCCGCCACAGCAGCAGCGCCACGCCGGCCACCACCGCCGTGATCCACGTCAGTGCCTTCAGCCAGTCGCTGCTTACGCCCGCAAGGATGTCCACCCCACCTATTGAACAGAGCGGACCGCAGCAAAGTGGAAATCGGCCGGAATGAACGCTGGCGCAGTGAGGTTGTAGCGTGGGCAACCCTCGTGTGAAAGGAACCATGAGTACCGTCCCCGCCGCCAGGCTGGAGCGCTGGCAGCGCTTCCGCGACAACCGCAACAAGGCCCTCGCCGCCCGCCACGGCTGGCTGACCCTCACCTCGTTCCAGTGGCTGGAGGACTCCCCCGCCGCCGTCGACCTGGCACCGGGCCTGTGGTCCACGGATGGTACGACGGCGGCACTCACCGCAGTGCCCGCCGACGGACTGTCCCTGGTGGAGACAGGAGAAGCAGTCACCGGGACCATCAGCGCCGCGCTCGCCGATGAGGAGTCCCTGATGTGGGTGCAGTTCGGCGGCGCCGGCGGTGACCAGGTGGTGGTGGAACTCGCCATGCGGGCCGGCCGCTACGCCATCCGCACCCGGGACTCGGGCTCGCCCGTCCTCACGGAATTCGGCGGCGTTCCCACCTTCCCCTACAACCCCGAGTGGGAAGTCACCGGCCGGTTCGAGCCCTATCCCGAACCTGTGGATGTGCCCATCGCCACCGCAAATGCGCTGGTGGACGGCATCCACCGCAGCGTGGGCGAGGTGGTGTTCCGCATTCCCGGCAGCAGCCACGAGTTCCGGCTGCAGGCGGAGGAAGAAAAGCTCGGCGCACTCACCGTCACCTTCCATGATGAAACCAACGGCGAAAGCACCGATGACTGGCGGAAGCTCTCCCTGCCCCGGCCGCGCCCGGATAACTCCGTGGTCCTGGATTTCAACCGTGCCATCAACTACCCCAGTGCCTTCACCCCGTACGGCACCTGCCCCATGCCAGTGAAGAACAACTCGCTGGACGTGCGCGTGGAGGCCGGCGAGAAGCTGCCCTACCCGCGCGAAAGCTAGGCGATTGCCGAAACCCCGGTGATGGCGCGGCCGGCAATCAGGGTGTTGATCTCGAAGGAGCCTTCGTAGGTGTAGATGGCCTCGGCGTCGGAAAAGATCTTGGCCATGCGGTAATCAGTCACTATCCCGTTGCCGCCCAGGATGGACCTGCCCATAGCCACGGTTTCCCGCATACGCGAGCTCAGGTATGACTTCGCGAGCGCTACCTGCGGCATGTCGGCGGTGCCGTCATCCTGCAGGCGCGCCAGTCCGGCCATCATGCCCATGCTCGCTACGGCGTTGCCGAGCATGGTCACGAGCTGCTGCTGGATCAGCTGGAACTGCGCCAGCGGGCGGCCGAACTGCCGGCGCTCCACGGCGTACTGCCGGGCGACGTCGAACGCGGCAAGCTGCTGGCCCACGGCCTGCCACGCGACCATGATCCGCGAGCCCCGCAAAAGCTCCTTGGTGTCCTCGAAGCTGCTGACGGACCCGAACCGGTCCGCCTCAGCCACCCGGACGTCCGCCAGGAGGATGTCCGCGTTCTGCACCGTCCGCAGCGCAATCTTGTTTTCGATCCGGGTCCGGGTGACGCCCGGCAAGGTAGCGTCCACGATGAACCCGCGGACCGAGCCGTCCGCCTCATCCAGCGCCCACACCAGCAGGTAGTCGCAGAACGTCCCGTTGCCGATCCATCGCTTCGCGCCGTTCAGCACCCAGGCATCACCGCCGTCGTCCGCCTCGCCTGTTGCGGACGAAATGCGCCTGGCGCGCGTCTCCATGCCGCCTGCCACGTCCGAACCGTGGCTGGGCTCAGTCAGGGCGAAGGCACCCGTGATGCGCAGATCCGAGGCGTCCGCCAGCAGCCGCCGCTTCTGGTCCTCACTGCCGAAGTCGTACAGTGCCTGGACGAACAGGTCGTGGTGGACCAGGAAGAAGGTGGCGATCGAGGTGTCAACGCGCGTCATCTCGGCAATGACCAAACCGGCAAACAGGTTGCTGTAGCCGCGCTTGGCGGGCGCGCTCAGTCCAAGGGCAGCCAGTCTGGGCAGGATGTGTGCGGGGAATTCGGCCTTGTTCCACCAGTCCCCTGCGTACGGCGCAATCTCGGCGGCCAGGAAATTCCGCAGTTCGGCGAGCTTGTCCCGTTCCTTTTGGCCCAGCAGGGATTCAAAGGCGAAAAAGTCCGCGGAGGGCAGCTCCGGCAGGCTGCCGTCCTCCATCCCGTGCGCAGTCACTTCGGGCCCATCCGGATGGCACCGTCCAGGCGGATGGTCTCCCCGTTCAGCATGGCGTTGTCCACGATGTGCGCCACCAGGTTTGCGTACTCATCGGGCCTGCCCAGCCGGGAGGGGTGCGGAACCTGGGCACCCAATGAGTCCTGGGCCTCCTGCGGGAGGCCGGCCATCATGGGCGTCTCGAAGATGCCCGGGGCGATGGTGACCACCCGGACCAGCGAGCGCGCCAGTTCCCGGGCGATGGGCAGCGTCATGGCCGCCACCGCACCCTTCGATGCCGCATACGCGGGCTGGCCGATCTGGCCCTCGAAGGCCGCAACCGAGGCGGTGTTGATGATGACGCCGCGTTCCGGTCCGCCCAGTGCCGTCCCGGCCGGCTCGGTGGCTACCATTGCCGCCGCCGCGAGCCGCAGCACATTGAACGTGCCAAGGAGGTTCACCTGGACCACCCGGCCGAAGGCCTCGAGCGGAAGCACGCCGTCCCGGCCCAGGACCTTTCCGGGGGTGGCGATCCCGGCGCAATTCACCACGATCCGCAGCGGACCAAGGCGGACGGCCGTGTCGACGGCGGCCTGCACTTGGGACTCGCTGGTCACGTCCGCCGGTGAAAAGGCGGCCGACCTGCCGGGAGCGCCGGACTGGTTCAGTTCTTCCGCGAGGGCAGCCCCTGCCGAGGACGGGAGGTCAACCAGCACTACGGAAGCGCCGTCCCGAAACAGGCGCCGGGCAGTCGCCGCCCCCAGGCCGGAGGCACCCCCGGTCACCAGCGCCACAGTGCCATTGACGTCCATACATCCTCCTTGATGCGGGCCCCCACGGCAGGGCGGCCGCGCAGGTTAGTTAGTGCATGTTAACTGAAATCCGGGAGGCCCGCATCACCAGGGGCTTCCCGCGCAGGCAAGTCAAGCGGGGTTAGGGTGGAACGCATGACGCGCCCGGATCCCGCCCCTGCCCGCCAGGATCTTTCCCCGTGGCATGGCAGGGCAACCGAAGCTGCCCGATCGGTGACCGCGCTCCATGGCAGGAGGCTTCTTTTCCTGCCGGGCACCCATCTCGGCGCCGTGCAGTGGCCCCCACCTTCCTGGCGCCGGGATCCAAGGGGCGCGCTCCTGGGCCCTTGGCATTACTGGTGGCAGGCCCACTACGTTGACTGCCTGGTGGATGCCGGGCGGCGCGAACTGGGCCACCGCGCCACCCCGGCCGCGAGGTACAACGGCCCGGACCACCCCAGCGCCGGGCGGCTCGCCTCCCGCCTGGTCACCGGCATTTGGCTGCGGAACGCCTTCACCTTCGTCAACAACTATTACGACGACATGGCCTGGCTGGCGCTTGCCACCCACCGGCTCGACAAGCTTGCCGAAGAGACCGGCGCGCCGGGGCGCAGGCGCAACGCGCACGTCCGAAAGTCCCTCACGCGACAGTTCGCGGCTGCCTGCACAAGTGACATGGGCGGCGGTGCCTTCTGGAGCAAGGCGCGGGATTTCAAGAACACCCCGGCCACGGCCCCCATCGCCCTTCACTTCGCCCGGACGGGCCACCCCGGGAAGGCGCAGGCGCTGCTGGACTGGCTGGACGCCACCCTCTTTGACCCGGACCAGGGCCTGTACCTCGATGGTGCACGGCTGAACCCCGCCGGGGAAGTGGTAGTGGAACGGGCGGTCTACACCTACAATCAGGGCCCCGTCCTTGGCGCCCTCCTGGAACAGGGCGGGGAAGCGAACCTGGCCCGGGCAGCCGTGGTGGTGGACGCAGTGGACCGGCTGCTGACGGTTCCCGCCACGCCACCCGCCGGCGAGGGCCGCGTCCTGCGGTGCGAGGGAACAGGAGACGGGGGCCTGTTCACCGGAATCCTCTGCCGCTACCTGGCCCTCGCGGCGGCCGACTCCCGGCTTTCCGCGCACACCCGCCGCACCGCCGCCACGCTGGTGGCCAACACCGCTGCGGCCTTCTGGGACGGAAGGCGCCCCCTCGCGGCCGGCGAGGCTCACGGAAAACACAGCGCGGGCATTTTCTCCATGCATGCTGCAAAGCC
Organism: Arthrobacter sp. BB-1; assembly: GCF_006151685.1. Classification (NCBI taxonomy): domain Bacteria; kingdom Bacillati; phylum Actinomycetota; class Actinomycetes; order Micrococcales; family Micrococcaceae; genus Arthrobacter; species Arthrobacter sp. BB-1. The sequence continues at coordinate 218,082 of NZ_VDEV01000005.1, read as the reverse complement.
GGCACGGGAAACCTATCCCGCGGGCGCCGTCGTCGAACTTTCAACCCAGCTTCAGGCGTGGATGGCACTGGAGGCCGCGGCAACGCTCCCGTACAGCACCGGCAATTAGGGCACGCAACAGTTCCGTAATTGTTGTGATCCTGCTCACATACAGGGCGTGCGGCTTGGTGGCTTAGGTATGGCTAACCTACGCTTTTCCACGTAGGCCTCCTGAATCCCTGGCCCATAAGGACTCCGGTCCCGTTGACTTTTTTCCCAGAAAGCAGCCCCTCCATGAAGATCCGCAACAGCGCCCTGGCCGGCATCGCGCTCGCCGCCACCGCAGCACTCGGACTGACCGCCTGCGGCGGCGGTTCCACTCCGGCAGCCACCGGCTCGTCCTCCGCCGGCGGGGACTCGGACGGCATCACCGTCTACAACGCCCAGCACGAGAGCCTGACCAAGGAATGGATCGACGCCTTCACGGCGGAGACCGGCATCAAGGTCACCATGCGCCAGGGATCGGACACCGAGCTGTCCAACCAGATCATCCAGGAAGGCGACGCGTCCCCCGCTGACGTTTTCCTGACGGAGAACTCCCCTGCCATGACCCAGGTTGAGAACGCCGGCCTGTTCGCTGACGTGGATGCGGCCACCATTGCGCAGGTGCCTGCAGAGTTCCGTCCCTCCACCGGCAAGTGGACCGGCATCGCAGCCCGCTCCACCGTCCTGGTGTACGACAAGAACAAGCTGACGGAAGACAAGCTGCCCAAGTCCATGCTGGACCTGGCCACCCCGGAGTGGAAGGGCAAGTGGGCTGCTTCCCCGTCCGGCGCCGACTTCCAGGCCATCGTTTCGGCGCTGCTGGAACTCAAGGGTGAGGCCGCCACGGAGGAGTGGCTCAAGGGCATGAAGGAAAACTACAAGGCCTACAAGGGCAACAGCACCGCCATGAAGGCCGTCAACGCCGGTGAAGTGGATGCCGCCCTGATCTACCACTACTACTACTACGGCGACCAGGCCAAGACCGGCGAGAACTCCAAGAACGTGAGCCCGTACTACTTCAAGAACCAGGATCCGGGCGCCTTCATCTCCGTGTCCGGCGGCGGCGTCCTCAAGTCCTCCAAGAAGGCTGCTAATGCACAGGCGTTCCTGAAGTTCATCACTGGCGAGAAGGGCCAGGAAGTCCTGAAGAACGGCACGTCGTTCGAGTACGCCATCGCCTCGGATGTACCGGCCAACGAGAAGCTGGTTCCGATCGCGGAACTGCAGGCCCCCACCGTCGATCCGGCCAAGCTCAACTCCGCAAAGGTCACCGACCTGATGACCGCGGCAGGACTCCTCTAATTCCGTGACTCCTGATCTCTCGGCTCCCCCTCGGGGGCGCTCGACGACGGCGGGCCGGGGCAGCAGCCCCCGCCCGCCTTTCGGCGTTTCCGCGGTATCCGCCCTGGCGGTCCTGATTGCCCTGTTTTCGCTCGTTCCGCTGGGCTACGTGGTCTACATGACCGCGGCAACCGGCTGGGACACCGCCGTCGAACTCATCTTCCGGCCGCGCGTGGCCGAACTGCTGCTCAACACGCTCCTGCTCATGGCGATCACCGTCCCGCTGTGCCTTGTCCTGGGTGTTGCAGGGGCATGGCTCGTGGAACGCACAACTCTTCGGGGTGCAAAGATCTGGGCCGTGCTCCTGGCCGCGCCGCTGGCCATCCCGGCGTTCGTCAACAGCTATGCCTGGGTCTCGGCAATCCCGTCGCTCGGCGGCCTGGGCTCGGGGGTGCTGATCGCCACGCTCTCCTACTTCCCGCTGGTGTACATTCCCGCCGCTGCCGCGCTCAGCCGCCTGGACCCTGCCATCGAGCAGTCGGCCGCCGCACTGGGCCTCGGCGCCTGGAAGGCCTTCTTCCGGGTAGTCCTCCCCCAGCTCCGTATTGCCATGACCGGCGGGGCGCTCCTGGTGGCCCTGCACCTGCTGGCCGAGTACGGGGCGTTCGCCATGATCCGCTTCGACACCTTCACCACGGCGATCATGGTGCAGTACCAGTCAACGTTTAACGGGGCTGCCGGGAACATGCTGGCAAGCGTGCTGGTGTTCTTCTGCCTCCTCCTGCTGCTGGCGGAAGTCAGGAGCCGCGGCAATGCCCGGTACGCCCGCATCGGCCCCGGCGCGCAGGCCAAGGCGCTGCGCCTGCCGCTGCACGCCTACCAGCTTCCGGCCCAGCTGTTCCTGCTGGCACTCGCGGCACTGGCCTTCGGCCTCCCCCTGTTTTTTGTGCTGCGCTGGGTGGTCTCCGGCGGAACGGCCGCGTGGGCCGCTGACGAGTTCCTGCCGGCCCTCCTCACTACGCTCGGCTACGGGCTGGTCGGAGCCTTGGCCACCATCGTGGTGGCGTTTCCGATGGCCTACCTGGCTGTCCGCCACCCCGGCTGGTTCAGCAAGTCCCTGGAGCTCTCCAACTACATCACCAGTTCCCTCCCCGGCATCGTGGTGGGCCTGGCCTTCGTCACGGTGAGCATCCGGATCGTGCCGGGGGTCTACCAGACCGCAGGGGTGCTGGTGGCGGCCTACGTCCTGCTGTTCCTGCCGCGGGCCCTGGTGAACCTCAGGGCAGGCCTGGCACAGGCTCCCAAGGAACTGGATGAGGCCGCCCAGGCATTGGGCAAGCCTCCGCTGGTGTCCTTCATCCGTGTCACGCTGCGGCTTACGGCACCGGCCGCCGCGGGAGGCGCGGCACTCGTCTTCCTGGCCATCGCGAACGAGCTCACCGCCACCCTGCTGCTGTCCCCCAACGGAACGCGCACCCTTGCCACCGAGTTTTGGAGCAAGAGCAGCGAGATCGACTACGCCGGTGCCGCGCCGTACGCGCTGTTGATGATCCTGCTCTCCGCGCCGATGACCTACCTCCTTTTCCAGCAGTCCAAGAAAGTAGCCGGACAGTGACAGAACAAGCCCCTTCAAGGCTGCCGGAGCCGCGGGTTGCGCCGTCCGTGGCGCCCACCACCAACAGCCACCTGGAGATCGCGGACGTCACCAAGAATTTCGGCAGCCAGGCCGTCCTGAAGGGTGTCAACCTCTCCGTTGCCAAGGGCGGAACCACGGCAATCGTGGGCCCGTCCGGATCGGGCAAGACCACCCTGCTGCGGCTGATTGCCGGGTTCGAGCACCCCGAGACGGGCACCATCGCGCTGAACGGCACCAAGGTGGCAGGCGACGGCGTGTGGGTGCCTGCGCACAAACGGCACATCGGGTATGTGGCCCAGGACGGCGCCCTGTTCCCGCACCTGAGCGTGGGGCAGAACGTCGCCTTCGGGCTTGACCCGGACCGCCTGCCCGGCGGCCGGCGCGCTGTGCCCGCACGGATCAGCGAACTGCTGGAGATGGTGTCACTGGACCCGGCGATGGCCAAGCGCCGCCCGCACCAGCTCTCCGGCGGGCAGCAGCAGCGGGTTGCCCTGGCCCGGGCCCTGGCGCGCGAACCGGAACTGATGCTCCTCGATGAGCCCTTCTCGGCACTCGACGCCGGCCTCAGGGTGGCCACCCGCCGTGCGGTGGCCAAGGTCCTGAACGAGGCCGGGGTCACCACCATCCTGGTGACCCATGACCAGGCCGAGGCGCTGTCCTTCGCGGACCAGGTGGCTGTGATGCGCGGCGGCAAACTCGCCCAGATCGGCAACCCATTCGTGGTGTATACGCGGCCGGCGGACCGGGCCACGGCCGAATTCCTCGGGGACGCGGTCATCCTGGACGCCTGGCTGGAGGGCTCCCTGGCCACTTGCTCGCTCGGCGCGATCCCCGTCCGCCGGCCGCCGGCGCAGGGCAGGGTACAGCTGATGCTGCGGCCCGAGCAGATCAGGATTGCCGAGGGCGGAAACATCCGGGGCGTGGTGGTGGACACCGACTACTTCGGTCCCGAGACCACCGTGCGCCTGAAGCTCTCCGTCCCGCCGCAGCTGGCCTCCATCCCGGACCACCGCTACCCCGGCGGCGGCGAGATCATCACCATCCGGCACTGGAACGCCTCCATCGCCCGGCCCGGCATGGAGCTCTGCCTGCGCGTGGTGGGCGAAGGCGTGGCGTTCCCCCTGGAGGACTGACCCCAACTAGGTAGCGCTAAGTGTCGTTCTGGAGCTTCAAAACGACACTTAGCGCTACCTAGTTGGGGAGGGGCGGGTCAGTTGGGGGTGGCGGCGCAGCGTCGCCGGGACGCTTCTTCTGCGGATACGGCGCTTCGCCGCGGGCCAGCATCTCCACGAACCCTGCAATCCGCCGCGCCCGGGTAGCAGCCTGCACAGCGGAGTTGACGCGGTAAATCAGTGCGAACCGGTTTGTCTTGGTGAGGACGTCGAACATCGCCTGGGCGGCGGGAACTGCAGCAATGGCGGCCGCCAGGTCCGCCGGGACTTCAGCCACCGCCTGTCCGCCATAGGCGTTTGCCCAGCGCCCGTCGGCCTTCGCTGCGTTCACGGCTGCCCATCCGGCGTCGGTCATCTTTCCCGCCGCATCCAGCCGCGCCACGTGTCCCACGTTCCGTGCCGACCACGGACTCCTCCGGGTCCGGGGCGTCATCCGCTGGAGCGACGTGTGCTCATCACGGCGGCGCGTCTGGCCATCGATCCAGCCAAAGCACAGTGCCTCGTCCAGCGCTGCGGCATAGTCCAGTTCAGTCACGTTTCCGCCCTTTTTGTGCAGGACCAGCCACACGCCGGGGCTGGTGCCGTGGTTCGCTTCGAGCCAGCTGCGCCATGCCGCCGCATCCGGCAGCAGCAGTTCCTCAAGTTCAACGGCCATGCCCCTATTGTGCTCCTGCAGCACACCGGGACAAGCGCCAAGACAGCCGCCGGCCCACGTGGCAGTATGGGGCTAAGCGTCCCGTTCCGACCCGAAGGACAAGCCATGCTCCGCGTCCGCCCCCTTCATTTCACCTCCAGGCCCGGCCCCTGGGAAACGCTCCTCACCGCGTTGGGCATGGCCATTACGGAGAGCGACGCCGGGTGGCAGGTTTTCGACGCCGGTTCCGGCCGCCTTGCGCTCCACACCGTGGCCGCAGGTGCAACTGAGGACGGCACCACCGCGTTGGCGGTGGAGGTGGGAGACCTCGCCGAATTCGCCCGGCGGACCAACCTTGCGGCAGCGGAGGACGGCGCCACGCCCGCGGAGCTCGTCACCGCGGACCACGGCGAGGCCTGCAGAATCACCGGCCCCGACGGCTTCAGCTTCCTCGCGGACAAGGCATCCCACTTTGCGCAGTGCGCCGACGCCGACCCTGCCCTGGCCGTCGCCGGAGTCTGGTTTACCGAGGACCCCACGGCCGCTGCCCGTACGCTGCAGCATCTGGGGGCACGCCCGCGCCCGGTTCCGGACCAGGACGACACCGCCGACTTTTCCGCCAAGAATGGCGGAGTCCTGATGGTGCGGCCGGCTTCCGGGCCGGCACGTTCAGGACTGGGCTTCGAGTACGACGGCGCGCTGGAACCTTTGCGGGAACGCCTCGCCTCGGCAGGTGTGCAGGTGAGCCTGACGGAGGAGGCGTTCGGACCCACCCTCCACGTTGCCAACCCCGACGCAGGCGGGCCAGGCGTTGCGCACGTACCGGCCACCCTCTGGATCGCCGGGCGCCACCACGGGTAACCGGCCGTGCCACGCGACAGGGCGGCACCGACGCATTCCGCCGCCAGCTTAGCCTCGCCCTGCCAGCGGGGTCCCATGGGGTAGAACTTAACCATGAACGTGCGCACACCTGATCCGAATCCCGGCTGGCTCTCCGAAGAAGACCTCTTTGAGGCACGCGGGCGGCTGCCCATGGTGTACGTGGAGGCAGTGCCGGTCAGGCTGGACCCCCTGGGCTTCGTGAACGAAGTGGGAACCCTGCTCCAGGCCGACGAGGACGGGACCATGGTCCGGTCCCTGGTGTCGGGCCGCGTCATCTACCGGGAAACCATCCGCGCCGCCCTGCTGCGGCACATGGAAAAGGACCTTGGCCCGCTGGCCTTCCCGCAGCTGCCCATCAGCCCGGTGCCGTTCACCGTGGCCGAATACTTCCCGGCCCCGTCCCAGACCGGTTTCACGGATGAGCGGCAACACGCCGTGGCGCTGGCCTATGTCATCCCCGTTACTGGTGAATGCGAACCCCGCCAGGACGCCCTGGAACTGACCTGGATGACCCCCGAGGAAGTCCTCAGCCCGGGCGTCCAGATGGAGTTTGCCGGCGGCCGCGGCGCCCTAATCCGCCAGGCCCTGGCCTTCGCCGGCGTGGGCTTCTGACACCCCTGCCGCCAACTGGGGGTCCCCGATTTTACGGGCCCGCGTTTGTAGACTGTAGGGCGGACCGCAAGAGAACTTAAGGACTCCCATGACCGAAACACCAGCCGCCCGTCACCATCTTGAACAGCAGGCTGGATCCCTGACCACCGGCAACCACATTGTCCTGCCCGACGGCGAGCGGACGGCCGAGATCCACCAGGTTGAGCTCGAACGGGACGATTTCGGGGCCCCTGCGCTGGTCCTCGCCAGCCTTTCCGGCGGCGGTACCCTCCGCATCGCGGTCGGCACCACCGTCACGGTGCTGGAAGAAGAGTCCCACGCCCTCACGCAGCTTCCGCAGGCAGCAGGCCTTCCTGCCCCGGCAGCGGGAGATGCGGGGCAGGCACAGGCCAAGCGGCCCGGCGAAGAGCCTGCGCCCGCTGCCTCCGCCCCCGCCGTCGTCGTACCTCCCCTCCCGCCCGTCCCGCCGGCGGTGAGCGGACCCAGCGAAGAGGACCTGGCCCTGATTCCCGCACCGCAGGGCACACCGGAAGCAGTGGTGGAAGCCGCTGCGGAAACGCATCCTGATGCGCAGGGCGTGCTGCTGCTGGCGGACCGGCTGGCCAAGGGTGTCAACTTCAAGTCGGGGAGCTGCCTGAAGGACCTGAGCGACCTCGCCCACGAACTGTTCATCACCCTCAAGGACGCCGACGGCGCACTGGCCGTCGCCGACCTCCTCAACGTCCTGCCGTTCGACGGGAACCCGGGCCGGTGGGCATCCGTGGAGGCGTCCCTGGCGCTGTCCAGCTACATCTGCCGGCAGGACGGCCAGGCGGAACGGGCGGAGGTGTACGAGAAGCTGATCCGCACCCCCGAAAACCAGGAAACCGATCCATTCAAGGCCAGGATGGCGGCCAAGGTCCGGCAGCGCTCGCTCAACGAGCCCAACCTGTATGACAAGGAAATCTTCCGCTCCATCGACAACTCCAACCACGACGCCGAGCGGGAATGGCGCCTCCTGCGGCTCGAATCCCTGCTGTTCCTGCGCGCCCACGGGGGCTCGGAAACCATCGGGACCGGCGAACTCGAGCGGCGTATCAGCAACGAGCTGGAGGCTGTCCGCGGGTGAGGATGCGCCCGCCCCCGGGCGATGTGCCGGGTTAGGTAATTTGCCCCCTACCCGGCACCCGGCCGGAGTTGTACATTCGGGGCTATGACCAACAATCTGAGCGTAGTGATCAACGCCGACGCGCCGCAGCTCTGGACCATGCTGCGGGAACCGTCCAAAGTAGCCCAATGGCATGGCTGGCAGGCTGAAGACCTGGACGCCGAGATCAAGGAGATCTACTTCTCCGATGATGTCCAGGAGTCGCCGGACCACACCAGCCTCACCGTCCACGGCGGGGACACCTTTGAGCTTCATCCCGAGCCCAATGGAACCCGGGTCAGCGTGACGCGGGGTGCCCTGGACCACGACTCCGAGTGGGCCGCCTGGGACGAGGACATCACCCAGGGCTGGCTTACGTTCCTCCAGCAGCTCCGTTTCGCCTTGGAACGCCACCCGCACGGCAAGCGCCACACGCTGTTCCTGCACCTGACGGAAGGGCAGGGCTCCGCGATCGAGAAGCTCGGCCTGGCCGACCTTCCGGAGCCGGGCAAGCCCTACGAGCTGACGCTGGGCACCGGCGAGGCGATCAGCGGGAAGGTCTGGTACCGGACCAGCCACCAGGTGGGCCTCACTGTCCACAGCTACGCCGAACACGGCGAGGGGCTCCTGGTGGTGGCCGACCACCCCGCCATCAAGGACGTGCGCGAGGAGGGTGAAGGATCCCTGGTCATCGCCTCGACATACGACCTGGGCGCCGCCCGGCTAGATGCCATCCGCTCGTCCTGGGATGCCTGGCGGGCTGAGAACTACCCCGCCTCGGAACCGGTCAGCTGACCGGACGGTTGCCGGTCCGGTTGCGGGTCCGGTTGCCGGGACGGGGCTGCTTGCTGGCACACTTGTACGGTGCCAGCCAACCCCGCCCCTGCTCCACGCCCTGCAGACATCCCGTTCGAGACGGGCCCGCGCACTGCCGCGGATGAGGCACGGGCGCGGCAGTCGGAATTTTCGTTCCGGGTAGGGACCCGCCTGGCGGAGAGCTGCCCGCCGTCGGCCGCGCAGGAGGCGTCCAACGGCGGCCGGTTCCTGGGACGCACCGGCACCATCACCACGCCCCACGGCGAGATCCAGACCCCGGCGTTCATCGCCGTGGGAACCAAGGCGACAGTAAAGTCCGTGCTGCCCGAGGCCATGGCCGACCTGGGGGCACAGGCGCTCCTGGCCAACGCCTACCACCTGTACTTGCAGCCCGGTGCGGACATCCTGGACGCGGCGGGCGGCCTGGGTGCGTTCATGAACTGGCAGGGCCCCACGTTCACGGACTCGGGCGGATTCCAGGTGATGAGCCTGGGCTCAGGGTTCAAGAAGGTCATCGACATGAAGACCGTTGCTGCCGCGGGCGCCCCCGGCCCGGATGACGCCGTGGCCCCGGGCAAGGAGCGGCTGGCCCACATCGACGACGACGGCGTGTGGTTCAAGAGCCACCTCAACGGCGACCGGCACCGGTTCTCCCCGGAAATCTCCATGCAGGTCCAGCACCAGATCGGAGCGGACATCATGTTCGCCTTCGACGAGCTGACCACCCTGCAGAACTCCCGCGGCTACCAGGAGGAGTCCCTGGAGCGCACCCGGCTGTGGGCACTGCGCTGCCTCGAAGAGCACTTCCGGCTGACCACCTCCCGGGCAGGCAAGCCGTACCAGGCCCTGTTCGGCGTGATCCAGGGGGCGCAGTACGAGGATCTGCGCCGGAAAGCCTGCCGGGACCTGGGCGCCATGCCGTTCGACGGGTTCGGGATCGGCGGGGCGCTGGAGAAGGAGAACCTCGGCACAATCGTCCGGTGGTGCAACGAGGAGCTGCCCGAGGACAAGCCCCGGCACCTGCTGGGCATCTCCGAACCGGATGACATCTTCACGGCCATCGAAAACGGCGCTGACACCTTCGACTGCGTCTCCCCCACCCGCGTGGCGCGCAACTCCGCGTTCTACACACCTTTCGGGCGCTTCAACCTGTCCGGCGCCAAGTACAAACGCGATTTCGGCCCCCTCCAGGACGGCTGCGACTGCTACGCCTGCGCCAACTACTCCCGGGCCTATATCCACCACCTGTTCAAGGCCAAGGAAATGCTCTCGGCCACGCTGATCTCCATCCACAACGAGCGGTTCGTGGTGAAGATGGTTGACGACGCCCGCCTGGCCATCGAGGACGGAACGTTCTTCGACTTCAAAGCCGAAACCTTGGCGCGGTACTACCGCTAGCCGGCACGCCGCCGTCGGGAAATGCGTCCGATATCCTGACCCCATGCTCCTTGAAATCCCTGCCCCGGACGGCACCGCGGAAGCGCTGGTGGCCCGTCCGTCCAGCGGCGGCGGGCCGTTCCCCGGCGTAATCCTGTACATGGACGCCTTCGGCCTCCGCCCGCGCATCGAGGAGATGGCGCAGCGTGTTGCCGACTGGGGCTACGTAGTCCTTGCCCCGAACGTCTTCTACCGGGACGGGACGGTTGCCGAGCTGGCCCCGAAGGGGGACATGGCCACGCCGGAGGGGAGGCAGGCGGCCGGCCAGGCGGCATTCCCCCGGATCGGCCGCCTCACCGCGGGCAAGGCACTGGCGGACATCGATGCCTGGGTGGCAGCGCTCAGGGCGCTCGACGGCGTCGCGCCGGGTCCCATTGGCACCTTCGGCTACTGCATGGGAGCCAGGCTGGCGGTGCGCACCGCCACAGCCCACCCGGAGGCAGTGGCGGCCTGCGGCGGCTTCCACGGGGGCGGGCTGGCGACGGACGAACCGGACAGCCCGCACCTGGGGCTCGGGCGGGCCCGGGCGCAGTTCGTATTCGGCCACGCCGACCACGACCGGAGCATGGACGCTGACGCCGTGGCCCGGCTGGGCAAAGCCCTGAAGGCCGCAGGACTCACAGCGTCCAACGAGGTCTACCGCGGCGCATCCCACGGCTACTCAATGGCGGACACCTCAGCCTTCCACGAGGCCGCCACCGAGCGGCACTTCCGGGAGCTGCGTGCCCTGCTGGACCGGACACTGAAGGGCTGAGGCTTCGCCGCCGCGGCTGGTCTTCCGCGGCAGCGGGAAGGTACGACGCCGGGCGGCAGCTACTCGGCGTTCGTCACGGCCGCCGCCGGGGCACCGTAGCTGGGTTCCCGCTTCTTCACCCAGCCGATCACCAGGGACGTCACCGGGACCAGGATGAACTCCACCAGGGTCTTGTACACAAAGCCCACCAGCACGTAGTTCACGAAGGTGGCGGCGTCGGTGATCCCGATGACAGGCGCGGCGATGCTGCAGAAGATCAGGGTGTCCACGAACTCGCCGGCCACAGACGAACCCATGATGCGGGCCCACAAGGACTTCTCGCCGGTGCGGGCCTTCATCCGTACCAGGATCCAGGAGTTGATGGTCTGCCCGGCGAGGAATGCCAGCAGCGAAGCCAGCACGATCTGCGGCACCGGCCCCAGCGCGCCCTCCAGGGCGGCCTGCTTGGACGTCCCAAACTCGTCATCGAACCCGGGCAGGGCGATGATCGCCCAGTAACAGAGGGACGCGAAGACGGACAGCGCGAAGGTGGTGAGGATGGCTTTGCGGGCCACCTTGAAGCCGTAGACCTCGCTGATGACGTCGCCCAGGATGTAGGCCAGCGGGAAGAGGAAGAACCCGCCGTCCGTGATGATCGGCCCGATGGCCACGCCCTTGGACGCGCCGATGTTGGACAGGATCAGCACAACGGCCATGACCGCCAGCATGATGCCGAAGTACGGGGAGCCGATCGAGGCAAACCTGGGGGCGGGGTGGGAAGGCGCTGCGGGCAGGGCGTTCTGGCCTGGGGCTGGGGGCATGGGAAAGTCCGTTCGTAGTGGTCCGCGCGGAGCCCCGCACCGTCAGGAAAACTGCACCGTCAGGAAAATCGTGCGGGGCGCCGGCTGTATTAGCACTGTCCGCCCAATTCTCCCATCGAATACCAGGCAGCGGTCAGCACGGCGGACCAGAGAGCACCGCAATGAGCGCCCGACGACGGATGGCAGGATAGTGCCATGACTTCCGTTTCCGTTGACGCACCCCAGTCCGCCGCAGCTCCCGCAGTTGTCCTGACCATTGCAGGGTCCGAGGCCACCGGCGGCGCCGGCGCCCAGGCGGACCTGAAAACCTTCCAGGAGCTCGGCGTCTTTGGCATCGCCAACCTCACCTGCATCGTCTCGTTCAACCCGAACGACAGCTGGAACCACCGCTTCGTGCCGGTGGACCAGCAGGTGATCGCTGACCAGCTGGAAGCGACGACGGCGGCATACGGTCCGTCGTCCGCTTCTTCGGTGCCCGGCCGTCCGGTGCTGGACACGGTGAAGATCGGCATGATGGGCAGCCCCGCCACGATCGCCACGGTTGCCGGCGCCCTGGCCGCCAGCCAGTTCGACAACGTGGTCCTGGACCCGGTGCTGATCTGCAAGGGCCAGGAGCCCGGCCATGCCCTGGACACGGACCAGGCCCTGAAGGCGCAGATCCTGCCGCTGGCCACGTTCGTCACACCGAACCACTTCGAGGCCGAGTCGCTGTCCGGCCTGGACATTACGGATGTCGAGTCCCTGAAGGCCGCCGCCATCCGCATCCACGGGCTCAGCGGCGCCGCAGTACTCGCCAAGGGCGGGGTGCGGCTGGAAGGCCCGGACGCCGTCGACGTCTTCTATGACGGCGAGACCCTTGAGGTGCTGCGCGCGCCCAAGGTGGGCGAGGTGGCGGTTTCGGGTGCCGGCTGCTCGCTGGCCGCGGCCGTGACGGCGGAACTCGCAAAGGGCGCCACCCCGCTGGAGGCTGCCCGGACGGCCAAGGAGTTCGTCACCGCGGGCATCCGCAACCGCGTGGCCTCGGGCGCCCCCTTCGACGCCCTCTGGCAGGGCGGCGCCAGCTGACCCGCCGCCCCACCCCCGCCCGCTGACCCCCCACCCCACCCGGGACGCTCTCTCACTTAATGCGCGTTTTATCGGAACCCTCCTGCAGTGGGTGCGGGAGGTTCCGTGTTTTCCCGCATTAGCTGATAGAGCGTCTGAGGGGCGGGGACGACGGCGGGCCGGTTCCGGGGCGTTCATTCACCTCGGGTCGGCCACAGTTCCCATGAAGAGCGGCAGCCCGGTTTCGACGTGGACGACCTGGTAGTGGAACGGACGGTCGAAATCGATGGTCCGCTCGGGCTCCGGCGGGGCACTGGTGGCCATTCCATTCATCTGGGTCACCGCGGCGGCAATGGTGCCCTTTTCGGCCACCGTGATGTTGGCAGCCTGCGCGGCCTGGGTGATCATCATCTGCGGCTGGATGCTGTTGAAGTCCTCTGTGGTGCCGAGCATCTGTTCCAGGCGCAGCGCCTCGAAGACCTTGCGGAGGTCAAAACTGGACCTGTGGTCCCAGCGCGGCAGCTGGATCCGGACTGACGCAGGCTGGGCCGCATCAAACGTGTCCGCGATTTCCGTCAGTTTCTCCGCTGCGAAGGCCGCAGGGGCGGGAGTGCCGGTGGAAGCAGCTGTGTCAGCTGGAGGGGAGGTCTCCGCGGGCAGGACCAGCCGCATGACGAAACCGTCGGCATAGGGAAGATCCACACCCTGCCAGCCGGCGCCTTCCGCATACTTCATCATGAGTTCGTTGTGCATGGCCGGCGCAGCGATCTCCTCGCCCGCGGCCGTTGTGAAGGGCAGGTCGGAGGTGGCGTTCGGATCGAACGGCGTGCTCCAGGCGGAGGCGAAGTACAAAGAGTTGAGCAGGCTGAAGGTGTTGTCGGGGTCGTACTGCGCCGGGGCTTCCTTGATCCGGCCGCCGGTGTTCCTGTTCACCCAGGCATCCATGGCGGGCTTCGTTGCAGCCTCATCGCTGAAATCCACGGGATATACGCCGGTTCCATAGTGCCGGGCCAGCGTGTCCAGGAAGGACTGCCCGGTAGGCACGCCCTTATCGACGAACAGCCCGTTAGCCGGGTGCATGACCGGTCTCCGCGGCGGGTTGTCCTCATCCACGGTGCCGGGGTCACCGTCGAACTTTTCGAGGGAGCGGAGGACCGAGTTCATGGCCTCATCGCGCTTCCCGGCGGGAAATCGCAGGACGCTGTCCATCTCGGCCGCGGTCCCGCCGGTGGCACCCGCACGGAGCATGGCGAGGGCAATCAGGAGGCTCCCCGGCGAGGACACCACGTTCCCGCTGGCGCCGTCGCCGCCGTCGGCCAGCAACGCCCCTCCGAGGACGAGCGTTGAAGCCCGGAAGGAGCGCAGTTCAGCGGCGTAGTCCGCGCGGTCCACCGAGACCCGCTCGACGCCGTCGGCCGTCAGGAGCTCCGGCGGAGCCGGAGGCGGGGCAGGCGCCGCACACCCTGCCAGTCCCATCAGGGCACCCAACGCAACCATCCGCTGAAAACGAAACACCTCTGTTGCCTCCCCCGGCACGCCAAGGCGGGGACCCGCCTCCTCCCAGTGAAACAGCGACGGCGACGCGTGACGATGCCGGCAGGGTCACGCTTTGCATTCGATTTGGTCTCGCGCCCCCGGAGGCCCGCCGTGCCCCCACGCGACCCTCTCTCACTTAACGCTGGAATTCCCGAGACGCTCTCTCACTTTCCTGATGAGAGTGAGAGAGCGTCCCGGGATTTTCCGCAGCAAGTGATAGAGCGTCCTGGGGCGGTGGCGGACGACGGCGGGTGGTCACCCGCCGTCGTCATCTCACCTTCCGAAGGTGCGCCCCCGGGTGCTAGACGCCCAGCAGGTCCTTGTCCTTGTCGCCGTCCTTGTCGCCGTCCTTGCGCTCCTGCACCCACGCATGGCCCTGCTCCTGGTCCAGGTGGGTTGCCTTCTTGTTCTTCAGCGCAAAGATGTACACCAGCAGCGAGAGGGCAATGGCCACGGTGACGTAAGTGAAGAACAGGTCAACCCGCTCGGCCTTCTGGAAGGCTGCGCCGATGAGCGGAACGGTCCCGCCGAACAGCGAGTTCGCAATCGCGTAACCCAGGCCGACTCCAAGGGCGCGGATGGAGGCCGGGAACAGTTCGGCCTTCACCAGGGCGTTGATGGAGGTGTAGCCGCCCACGATCACCAGGCCACCCATCATCAGCAGGAAGGCCGTGAAGGGGTCCTTGGTGTTGGACAGGGTGGAGAGCAGCGGCCAGGTGAACAGGACGCCGGTGATGCCGAACCACAGCAGCAGCGGCTTGCGGCCCACCTTGTCCGAAATCATGCCGTACACCGGCTGCAGGAGCATGAAGATGAACAGCGCCCAGAAGTTGATCACCGAGGTGTCGGTCTTGGCGATGCCGGAGGTATCGTTCATGAACTTCAGGATGAAGTTGGTGTAGGTGTAGAACGCCACCGTGCCGCCGAGGGTGACGCCGATGCAGACCAGCAGCGGCTTCCAGTACTGGGTGAACAGCAGCTTCATGGTGCCGGGCTGGGCAACTCCAATCCCGGCCGGGGTCTTTGCCGCCTGGACCTGCTCCTCCGAAACGGTCTCTTCCATTGAGCGCCGGAGCCAGAGGACCACAAGCGCCGCGACGCCGCCCAGGGCAAACGGAATCCGCCAGCCCCATTCCGTCAGGTCTTCCTTGGGCATGGCGTTCTGCAGGATCACCAGGACCAGCAGGGCCAGCATCTGGCCGCCGATCAGGGTGACGTACTGGAAGCTGGAGAAGAAGCCGCGTCGCCTGGACGTTGCGGCCTCCGACATGTAGGTGGCGCTGGTGCCGTACTCGCCGCCCACCGAGAAGCCCTGGACCAGGCGGATCAGGATCAGCAGGATCAGTGCCCAGACGCCCACCTGCTCCGTTGTGGGCAGGATGGCGATGGCGAACGACCCCGCGGACATCAGGGTCACGCTGAGGGTCAGCGCGGCCTTGCGGCCCTTGCGGTCCGCGTACCTGCCGAAGAACCAGGCGCCGATGGGCCGCATGAGGAACGACGTCGAGAAGACGGCCATCGCTTCCAGGCCCGCCTGGAGGTCGTCCTTGGAGTTGAAGAAGTGGGACTGGAAGTACGCGGCGAAGACCGTGTAGACGTACAGGTCGTACCACTCCACCAGGTTGCCGGCAGAGCCCTTGAGGATGTTGCTGACCGCCCGCCGGGTCTGGGCCGACTCACTCACAGCCGCCGTTTGCTGGGTGCTCATCGCTGAACCTTCCTTGGCTGCGCGGCCCCGGCTGTGCGCCCCGGCCTGACTTTCATGCTGTCCATGGCAGCATTGCTCATGGTTCCTCCTCGACGTTGAACGTCCCCTGGAAGCCTGGGGACCCCACTAAAGCTATTGGTGAGCCAGCGCACAGCCCAAGCGGAAACGGATTTCCTAACACTTCCTTAGGTTTTCCCCGGAGGTGGTGTGCCTCGCTAGTCCTGGCCGGCGGTGGCGTGCCGCGCTCCCGACCCCGCGGAAAACAGGCGGAAGGGGTAACCTCCAAAGGCAGGCAGGGGAAATCGCGTCCCTGGCTTCGGAAGCCGCCCAACGGAACAGGAACTGGCAATGGATGTGCTGATCGTCGAGGACGACGACGCCATGGCATCCGCCCTCGGGGCGGCCGTGGTTTCCGCCGGACATACATCCGCCAGGGTTTCCCGGGGCGCCGATGCACTCCTGGAACACCGGCGCTTCGGCGTGATCCTGCTGGACCTGGGACTGCCCGACATGGACGGCCTGGAGGTACTCCGGAAGCTTCGGCAGGTCACGGACGTTCCCATCCTCATCCTCACAGCGCGCGACGACGAACGCAGCGTGGTCCTTGGCCTCCGTTCCGGGGCGGACGACTACCTCGTCAAGCCGGTAAAGCTGGTGGAGCTCCTGGCCCGTATCGAAGCCGTCACCAGGCGGGCCGGCCGCGCGCCCGGCAACGCGCAGCGGCGGATCGTGCTGGGGGAACTCGAGGTGGACCTCGAACGCCGCCTGGCAGTCCTCGGCGCGCACGTGCTCCCCCTGACCGCCACGGAATTCGATTTGCTGGCCCTGCTGGCCAGCCATGCGGGGTCAGTTGTGACCCGGGAACAGATCCTGGACGCCCTGTGGGGCGATGCGTTCCTGGCCTCTTCGCGGTCACTGGACGTGCACCTGACCGGGCTCAGGTCCAAGCTGCAGCTGCCGGGGTTCATCATCAACGTCCGCGGGGTCGGCTACCGGGTCGAGGCGGGCCCTGCGTGAAGCTCCGCGTCCTCGGGATCCTGAGCGTCCTTTCCATCCTCCTGGTGCTCATCGCCTCCAATGCCCTCCTGGCGTCCGCCAGCCGGGAACTCACCCAGGAACTCCAGATCAACAGGGCAACTGCCCTCAACAGGCTGGCGCAGGTGGCGTTCGACGCCGGCACGGAGGGAGGTGACTCCACCCAACTGCAGGCCGAAATGGACAGGTACTCCGAGCTCTATGCGGAAGGAGTCCTGATCCGGCTCCAGCAGGGCACCCTGCGCTCCGGTGGCCTGAGCGAGGACCGGGCAGATGTGCGGAATGCCCTGGCCAGGGCCAGCCTGAACCTGAATGACACCACCCTGGCGCCGCTGCAACCGTTCGGCACAGGCTCCGAGGTGATCTCCCGCTCGTTTGGAAGCGCCAGCCAGGTGCTCGGCGCGGCCGTCCTGGAAGTCAACCAGGACGCTGCCCGGCAGAAACTGCGCGAACGGTGGCTCGGCGTCGGACTGGCCGCGGCGGCCCTCACGGCGATGCTCCTCATCGGCGCGGCCCGGGTGACCCGCTGGGTGCTGCGCCCGGTCCACCGCCTCAACGCCGCCGTCGCCGAACTTGAAACCACCGGCAGGAGCAGCCGGCTGCCGGAAGAAGGGCCGCCGGAGCTGCGGGAACTGAGCCGTTCGTTCACGGCGATGGCACAAAGCGTCAGCGACAGCATCGAAGCGCAGCGCCAGCTCATTGCGGACACCTCCCACGAACTGCGCAACCCAGTCGGCGCCCTGCGGCTGCGCGTCGACTTGCTGCGGCTGGAACTGGAAACCGACCGGGAAAAGGCCGCCGCATCCGCCGTCGAGACTGAACTTGAAAGGGTGGAGGAGATCCTCGACGGCGTCCTCAGGCTCGCCGCCGCAGAGCACCGGGCCTTCGAGGGCTCCGCCGGCACACCCGGTGGCGCGCCTTCCCGGCGGCACCGGCCGCCCATTGATCCGGTCCCTGTCCTGCAGGAAGAGGCCGAACGGGCAGGAGCTGCCGCGCGCCGTGCCGGCGCCTTCATCGACTTCCGCACGCCGCCCGGGCAGCCGGCGCTGATTGCCTGCGACGCGGGAGACCTTGCGCAGATGGCCGGGGAACTGCTGAACAACGCGATGAAATATGCCGGCCGGGCACGGATATCAGTTGCCGTCCGTGTACGCGGCGCCGCCGTGGTGATCGAAGTGTCCGACGACGGGCCAGGGCTTTCGTCCGAGGAGAGGACAGCTGCCACACAGCGCTTTTGGCGCTCACCGAAGCACCGGGACGTGAGCGGCAACGGCCTTGGCATGACCATCGTCGAGAAGCTGGCGGCAGCCAACGGCGGACGCCTGCTGCTCCGAGAGGCACAGCCGCACGGCCTGGCGGCGTTCCTCGAATTTCCCCGGGTCCCTGAAAGCCAAGGCCCTGCAGCCAGGGGACAGGAGGCGCCGCATGCCTGACTTTCGCCTTAGCCCGCCGTCGAGGCGTGAAGCCCTCAGGGCCGGCGTGGCCGCAGGGCTTGCTGGACTGCTGCTGCCGGCGCTTGCCGCCTGCACCCAGGAGGACAGCCCGGACGCTGTCACTGTTGCGGGCGGCGAACCGGGCGGCTTCTACCTGGAGTTCGCCACCCTGCTTGCCGCGTCCCTGCAGCGCCACGGCGTGGCCCGGCATGCCACTGCGCTGACCACCGGCGGCAGCCTGGACAACCTCGGGCTCCTCGTTGGCGGGCAAGCCACGTTCGCCGTCGCCCTCGCTGATGCCGCCGCGCAGAGGGAAGCAGGGAAGGGCCCGTCCGACGCCGGCATTACGGCCCTCGGACGGGTGTACGAGAACTACGTCCATTGCGTGGTCCGGAGGTCCAGCGGCATCCGGGGCATTGCGGAGCTGGCCGGCAGAACGGTGGCTGTGGGCGAGCCAGGTTCGGGGACGTCCCTCACCACTCCCCGTCTCCTTGAGGCTGCCGGGCTTGGTTCCGTCGCCGCCGGCGGCGGGGACGGGGACGCAAGTGCGGATGCCGGACAAGCCGTCACCGTCCTGAACCTGGGACTCAATGACGGCCTCGCGGCGCTGCGCGAGGGGTCAGTGGACGCCCTTTTCTGGTCCGGGGGCGTTCCCACGGCCGCCATCGCGGCGGCCCATGACGACGTGGGCCTCAGTTTCCTGGACCTTTCCCCGTTGCTGCCGGCGCTGCGGTCGAAGTACGGCGTTTTCTATGACCGGGTCCTGATTCCGGCGGGAGCCTACGATGGGGTCCCTGCCGTCTGGACGGTGGGGGTGACCAACCTGCTGCTGTGCCGGGGCGACCTGGACGCCCGCACTGTGAAACGGAGCGTGGAGCTGCTGGTGGGCCACGCGGAGGAGCTCATCCCCCGCTCGAGCCTGGGAGTCCAGTTCCTGAGCCCGGATTCCCTGATCAACACGGCCGGCATTCCGTTGCACCCGGCGGCGGCGGACGCTTACCGCGAGCTGCACGGGTGACCCAACGCTCTCTCACTTAATGCGGTAAACCCAAGGACGCTCTCTCACTTTCCTGAAGAAAGTGAGAGAGCGTCGCGTGAAAACCGCATCAAGTGAGGGAGCGTCGCGGTCACGCTCCTGAGTGCGCCTGCAGGAAGCTGTACACCTCGGTTTCATCGACGCCGGGGAAGGCGCCTGGAGGCATGGCTGCGAGCAGGTGCGAATGGGCGCGCGCCGACGGCCAGGCGTTGCCGGCCCACTCAGAGGCGAGCTCGGCGGGCGGCCGTTTGCAGCAGTTCGGATCCGGGCAGGTGGATTTCGCCCGCGCGGTCGTTTCCCGCCCGCGGAACCATTTGACGTGCTGGTACGGCACGCCGATGCTGAGCGAAAACTCGCCGCTGGCGGACCGTTCGGTGCGGGCGGTGCACCAGTACGTCCCCGAAGGCGTGTCCGTGTACTGGCTGTAGGCGCTGAACTTGTCCGGGACGTCGAACACTGCCCGGGACGTCCAGGCCTTGCACGACGGCTGGCCCTCGATGGCGCCGGTATGGTCCTGGGGAAACGCCACGCCGTCGTTCTCGTATGCCTTGTAGATGATCCCGCTCTGGTGCGTCTTCTGGAAATGGGTGGTGATGCCCAGATGCTGGGTGGCCAGGTTGGTGAACCGGTGTGCCGCGGTTTCGTAGGACACCGCAAAGGCATCGCGGATATCCTCCACGGCGATTTCCTTGGCAGCCTTGGCTTTCTGCAAAAAATCCAGGGTTGCCTTTTCCGGCAGCAGGAGGGCTGCGGCAAAATAGTTCGTTGCCACACGCTGGGCCAGGAAGTCGCCGTAGTTCTTCGGGGTTTCGTGCCCCAGCACGTAGTGGCCCAAGGCCTGGAGCAGCACCGAACGGGGGTCGTGGTCCTGGCGCTGGTTCTGGGTCAGGTAAATTCTGCGGTTCTTCAAATCCGTGACTGACCGGGTGGAATGCGGCAGGTCGCCAACGTGGTGCAGGGTAAATCCGAGGTTCTCGGCGATGTCCGCGATGACGTGCTGGCTGAGCGGCCCGGTGGTGTAGCCGACCCCCTTGAGTACCTTTTGCGCCTCGGCCTCGTATTCCGGGAAGTAGTTGCCGCGCTCGCGCATCATGGCCCGCAGCTCACCGTTCGCACGGCGTGCTTCCTCAGGGGTAGCCACCTGCTCGTTCATCTTCCGCTCCAGCTCGTGCAGCAGCCCCACCTGGGCCTCCAGCACATCCAGCGGCAACCGCGAGCTGATGCGGATCCTGGGCAGGTTCAGCGTCCCGTAGAGCGAGCTGCGCTGATAACGTTCCAGCTCGATCTCCAGGGCGGCCCGGCGGCTGGGCGGTTCGGCGCCAAGCAGTTGGTCGATGCCGACGTTCAGCGCCGCAGCAAGGTGCTGGAGCAGGGTCAGCTTCGGTTCGCGCTTGCCGTTCTCGATCAGGCTCAGCTGGCTGGGCGCGGTGCCGACGGCGGCGCTGAGGTCATCGAGGGTCAGTCCCGCCTGCTTGCGGAGATGGCGCACCCGGCGGCCCAGGCTAATGACGTCCAGTCCGGCAGAGGCTGCGGACGGTTGGGGCGGTGCGGCTTCGCGGTTCCAGCTTCCAGGCGACATTTCTAAAGAATACGTGAAGAACTGCATTTCTTTCCAGCATTTTTCTCTAGAAAGCCTCTTGGAAGTGCGGAAAAGTAAGGGTCACGGAAAGAAACACCGCACCGGAAAAGCCGGTGGGAACCTCAACGACGCGGTTCCCACCTACCACCTCCGGAGCTCAATCAAGGAGATCAACGATGACTGCAGCATTTGAGCCCACCCAGCAGACGCCCGACCAGCAGGCCGCCGCCCTGGAGCTCGAGTGGGCCGCCAACCCCCGCTGGGAAGGTGTGACCCGGGACTACTCAGCCTCCGACGTCGTCCGCCTCCGCGGCCGCGTCTCCGAAGAACACACCCTGGCCCGCCGCGGTTCGGAGAAGCTGTGGAAGCAGCTCACCGAGGAGCACAAGACCGGCGGCTACACCAACGCCCTGGGCGCCCTCACCGGCAACCAGGCCGTGCAGCAGGTCAAGGCCGGGCTGCGGGCCATCTACCTTTCCGGCTGGCAGGTCGCCGCGGACGCGAACAACTCCGGCCACACGTACCCGGACCAGTCGCTCTACCCGGCCAACTCGGTCCCGACGGTGGTCCGCCGGATCAACAACGCCCTCCTCCGGGCGGACCAGATCGAGTTCTCCGAAGGCATCCAGACCGTCGAGGACTGGCTGGTCCCGATCGTCGCCGACGCAGAGGCTGGCTTCGGCGGCCCGCTGAACGCCTATGAGCTCATGAAATCCATGATCCAGGCCGGCGCCTCCGGTGTTCACTGGGAGGACCAGCTCGCCTCCGAGAAGAAGTGCGGCCACCTGGGCGGCAAGGTGCTGATCCCCACCCAGCAGCACGTCCGGACCCTGAACGCCGCCCGCCTCGCGGCCGACGTCGCCGGCACCCCGTCCGTGGTCATCGCCCGCACGGACGCCGAGGCAGCCACCCTGATCACGTCCGACGTCGACGAGCGGGACCAGGAGTTCATCCTCCGCGAAGGGGGACAGCCGGTCCGCACCGCCGAGGGCTTCTACAAGGTCCGCAACGGCATCGAACCCTGCATCGCCCGCGCCAAGGCCTACGCCCCCTACTCGGACCTGATCTGGATGGAAACCGGCACCCCGGACCTGGAACTGGCCCGCAAGTTCGCCGAAGCCGTCAAGGCAGAGTTCCCGGACCAGATGCTCTCCTACAACTGCTCGCCGTCGTTCAACTGGCGCAAGCACCTGGACGACGCCACCATCGCGAAGTTCCAGCGTGAACTCGGCGCCATGGGCTTCACGTTCCAGTTCATCACCCTGGCCGGCTTCCACGCCCTGAACTACTCGATGTTCGACCTCGCCCACGGCTACGCCCGGGAAGGCATGAGCGCCTACGTCGAGCTCCAGGAGAAGGAATTCGCCTCTGAGTCCCGCGGCTACACCGCAACCAAGCACCAGCGCGAAGTCGGCACCGGCTACTTCGACGACATCGCCACTGCGCTCAACCCGAACGCATCCACCCTCGCACTGGTCGGATCGACCGAAGAGGGCCAGTTCCACTAATTCTTCCCAAGTAAGTAGCGCTAAGTGTCGTTTTGGAGGCTCAAAACGACACTTAGTGCTACCCAGTTGGGCCATGCACCAGGAGACTGAAATGAACAGCTTCACCGATAGCTTCACGATCAATGGCATTACCCTCACCGCGCAGCCCGTTTGCCGCCAGCAGGAGGTGCTGACTCCGGATGCCTTGGCATTTATTGCCAAGCTGCACAGGGCGACGGCGGCCCGGCGGCAGGAACTGCTGCAGGCCCGCCGCAGCCGCCGGGGTGCCATCGCCTCGGGGCAGGACCCGCGGTTCCTCCGCGAAACCGAGCACATCCGCAACGACCCGTCCTGGCGCGTCGCTCCCCCGGCCCCCGGGCTGGAGGACCGCCGGGTGGAGATCACCGGGCCGGTGGACCAGAAGATGACCATCAACGCCCTGAACTCCGGCGCCAAGGTCTGGCTGGCGGACATGGAGGACTCCTCCACCCCCACCTGGCGCAACGTGATCAAGGGCCAGCTGAACCTCACCGACGCCCTGGAACGCCGGATCGACTTCACCACCCCCGAGGGCAAGGAATACAAGCTGAAGCCCGCCGGCGAACTCCCCACCATCGTGGTCCGGCCCCGCGGCTGGCACCTGCCCGAAAAGCACATGCTGATCGACGGCGAACCGATCGCGGGCGGCATCGTGGACTTCGGCCTGTTCTTCTTCCACAACGCCCGCCGCCTCCTGGCCCAGGGCAAGGGCCCGTACTTCTACCTGCCCAAGATCGAGAACCACCTCGAGGCCCGGCTCTGGAACGACATCTTCATCCTCGCCCAGGACCTGCTCGGTATTCCGCAGGGCACCATCCGCGCCACCGTGCTGATCGAAACCATCACCGCGGCCTTCGAAATGGAGGAGATCCTCTACGAACTGCGCGACCATGCCGCAGGCCTGAACGCCGGACGCTGGGACTACATCTTCTCCCTGATCAAGAACTTCCGCACCCGCGGCCCCCGGTTCGTCCTCCCGGACCGCGGCCAGGTGACCATGACCCAGCCCTTCATGCGCGCCTACACGGAGCAGCTGGTCCGGGCGTGCCACAAGCGCGGCGCCATGGCCATCGGCGGCATGGCTGCGGCCGTCCCCAACCGCAAGGACGAGGCAGCCAACGCCAACGCCTTCGAGAAGGTCCGTGCCGACAAGACGCGCGAGGCCAACGACGGCTTCGACGGTTCCTGGGTGGCCCACCCGGACCTGGTTCCCGTCTGCCGCGAGGTGTTCGACTCCATCCTGGGCGAGAAGCCGAACCAGCTGGACCGCACCCGCGAGGACGTCACCCCGGACGACCGCGAGCTCATCAACGTGGCCGCCACAACCGGAACCATCACCGAACAGGGCATCCGGAACAACATCGAAGTGGGTATCCGTTACATCGAATCCTGGTTGCGCGGCAACGGCGCCGTCGCCATCCACAACCTCATGGAGGACGCCGCCACCGCCGAAATCTCCCGCTCCCAGCTCTGGCAGTGGATCTACGCCCACGCCATCACGGACCACGGCGAAATCATCACCCACCACTGGGTGGAGGAGCTCCTCGATGAGGAATTCGCACGGCTGGAACGCTTCGACGGCGACCGGTTCGAGGACGCGCGGGACATCTTCGAGGAGGTCACCCTCGGCCAGGACTTCCCGTCCTTCCTCACCCTCCCCGCCTACGCGCGGTACCTGACGGAGGCCCGCGAAAAGGCAACGGTCGAGGAGCTCGCCGCGGCGTAGCCTCTGGCTCAAGACTTCCGTCCGCCGGGCCGGCACGCCCTTCCGCAACAGGCACCTCCGAAATCCGGAGGGCCGGCCCGGCGACGGAGCACCACCCCTCCCGGTGCCACCCGGACGCTCTATCACTTAATGCAGAAAAATCCGGATCGCTCTCTCGCTTTCCCCAAGAAAGTGAGAGAGCGACCTCTAATTGCCGCATTAAGTGAGAGAGCGTCCCTTGTGTCCGGCAGTAAGTGAGCGGGCGACGGCAGGGAAGGGAGGGCACGACGGCGGCGGGTCGCAACGGCGGCGGGTCGCGTCAGCGGCTTTTGGGCACCTTCCGCACGGAGAGGGTGGTGGTGAGGAAGAACGTCAGCACGGACGCCAGGATCAACAGCATCGGCACCGTCCAGGAACCGGACAGCCCGTGGAGGTAACCCAGCAGCGGAGGAGCAGCCGCGCCGATCGCATAACCGGCGCCTTGAACCACGGCGGACATCTTCCCCGCCGACGCCTGGTCCCGCGCGAGCTTGATGATGGCAATGAAGATCAGCGTGATGCCGCCACCCTGGGCTACGCCGCCCAACGAGCACCACAACCACCAGAATTCCGGCGTCAGCAACAGTCCCAAGGGGACCGTCAGCCACATCAGGCCCAGTGCCACCGCCACCGTCGTTGTACTGGTGAACCGTGCCGCCAGGGGAACACCCAGCCCACCGGCAATTGCGAGGATCTGGAACAGCGACGATCCGGCCCCGGCCGCCGCCGGCGCCATTCCCAGCTCGTCGGCCAGGATCGTCGGGAGCCAGGCTGTTACGCCGTAATAGGAGAAGGCCTGTCCGGCGAAGCCCGCGGTCAGGCCCGCCGTCGTCCACCGAGCACCGTCCACCGGCGGCAACCGGGTGCCGGCGCCGTCGTCGGGGGAAATGAAGAAAGCCCGGCGTCCGCCCACGGCGAGCGTCCAGAAAACGACGGCCACCACGGCCAGGACGGCAACGGATCCCAGCGCAAACCGCCAACCGGCCAGGCTGGCCAGCGGCGCCGTGGCCACCGAGGTCAGGAACGAGCCGATGTTCAACGCCGCGGTGTAGATGCCCATCGCGGTCCCCTGCCGGGCCTGCCCGAAATCGCGGCGGATGATCAGCGGCACCGCGATGTTGCCCACGGTGATGGCCAGGCCAATCAGCACCGTTCCGGACACCACCAGGACGGGCCCTCCCGCCGAACGCACCAGGACCCCGGCCAGAACGCCGAGGATGGTCAGCGTCACCGCGAACTCGGCACCGAATTTCCGGGCAGCCAGGGAGGCCAGCGGGGCGGCAAGGGAGAAGCACAGCACCGGGATGCTGGTCAGGAGCCCCAGCAGGACCGGCGAGAAGTTGAGCTCCGCCTGCATCAGGTCCACTACGGGCGCAACCGCCACAAAAGGGCCGCGCAGGTTCAGTGCCAGCAGGCCTATGCACGCCAGCAGGATCCAACTGTTGGGAATCCGGGCGAGGATCCGGCCGTTCACGGGGCCAGGAACCGGTGTGGGGGGAGTTTCATCACTCCCATTGCTATCACGCCGGACGGGGCAGGGGTTTCAGGAAAGGCCGGAACCCGCTGCCTTACGATGAACATCACGCCAAGGTTACCCAGGACGAAGGACACCGCCATGAAGCACCGCCTCGCCATCCTCGACGACTACCAGGATGTTGCCCATGGCTTCGCGGACTGGGCGGCCCTGGAAGCGGAGGGCGTGACCACCATGGCCTTCCGTGAACCCTTCGCCTCCCCGGAGGCCCTGGTGTCCGCGCTGGCGGACGTGACTATGGTGGTGGCCATGCGTGAGCGAACCGCATTTCCGCGGGCGGTACTGGAAAAACTTCCAACCCTGCAGCTCCTGGTGACCACCGGGATGGCGAATGCCTCAATTGACGTGGCCGCGGCTGCCGAGCAGGGCATCACGGTATGCGGCACCCCGGGCTCGCCCACGGCCGCCCCAGAGCTGACCTGGGCCCTGCTGCTGTCCCTCGCCAGGAACCTGCCGGCCGAAGAGAACTCCCTGCGGGCAGGGTCCTGGCAGACAACGGTTGGCTTCGAGCTGGCGGGCAAGACCCTGGGCGTGGTGGGCCTTGGCAAGATTGGCCGCCGGATCGCGGCGTACGGGCAGGCCTTTGGGATGGAGGTCCTGGCCTGGAGCCAGAACCTGACGGCCGCGGCAGCGGAGGAGGCCGGCGCCCGCCTGGTGTCCAAGGAGGAACTCTTCCGCCTGGCGGATGTTGCCACGCTGCACCTGCGGCTCTCCGAACGTTCCGAAAACACTGTGGGCGAGCAGGAACTGCGGCTGCTGGGACCTGAGGGCGTCCTGGTGAACACCGCCAGGGGCCCGCTGGTCAACCAGGACGCGCTGCTGAAGTCCCTCGCCGAGGGCTGGATCCGCGGGGCTGCGCTGGATGTGTTCGACCAGGAACCGCTGCAGGCGGGACACCCGCTCCTCGCAGCCCCCAACACCGTCTTGTCGCCGCACCTCGGCTACGTCACGCGCGAAAGCTACCGGCAGTTCTACGGCGGCGCGTTCGAGGACGTGACCGCCTGGCTGGCCGGCGCGCCCGTCCGGGTCATCAGGCCGTAGCAGGAGTCAGCCCGTTGCCTGCAGGGTTGCTTCAACGACGGCGGGCGAAAGGACGTGCTGGGTCACCAGCTGGCTGGCGCCGAGGATGGCGGACTGGTCCCCGGCACGCGACAGTCCGATCCGTAGCTGCGACGTTGCGAGGGGCAGCGAGCGCCGGTACACAACTTCACGGACGCCGGCCACCAGGTACTCTCCCGCGCCCCCGATGCTGCCGCCGACCACGATCACCGACGGATTCAGGAGATTCACCACGGTGGCGAGCACATCGCCCACATCCCGTCCGGCCTGGCGCAGCGCGTGGATGGCTTCCGGGTTGCCGTGTGCCGCGAGGGCGGCCACGTCGGGCCCCCGGGCGGCGTCCAGTCCCGCGCTGCGCAGTGCCGCGGCGATCGCCGGTCCTGATGCGAGCGCTTCCAGGCAGCCGTAGTTCCCGCAGCGGCACAGGACGCCGTCACCCCGGGGGACGCGGACGTGACCGAGGTCCCCGGCCGTGCCGTTGGCGCCGCGCTGCAGCTCGCCGCTGCTGATGATGCCCGCGCCGATGCCGGTGGCAACCTTCACGAACAGGAAATTGTCTTCCTCCGGCCAGTGCGCCGTACGCTCCCCCAGCGCCATGATGTTCACGTCATTGTCCACCAGCACAGGGACCGGCAGCGAGCGCTGGACGAACCGGACGACGTCAAAACCGTCCCAGCCCGGCATGATGGGCGGCTTGACGGGCCGCCCCGTGCCGTGCTCCACGGGCCCCGGAAGGCCAATCCCCACCCCCGCCAGCTCCGCCATGCCCCGCGACGCCGACGCCAACAGTTTCGCTGCCTGGCGCACCACGAGCCCCAGGACCTTCTCCGGCCCGTCCGCCACCTGCTGGTCCAGCCGGCGTTCAGCGAGCACCGACCCGCCGAGGTCCGTAACGGCCACGGCCACGTGCGTCGCCCCGACGTCCACGGCGAGTACCACCCTGGCGTCCGGTTTGAAGGCAAAGCGCGACGGCGGCCTGCCGCCACTGGAGCTTGCCTCACCCGCAGGACCAACAAGCCCGGCGGCCACCAAGGCGTCGATGCGGGCGGCCACGGTGGACCTGGCCAGCCCGGTAGTCCCGGCGAGCTCGGCACGCGTGCGGGCCTTGCCGTCCCGGAGCAACTGGAAGATGTCCCCGGCACGTCCCTGCGCTGCCAACGGCTCAGGAGCAGCCCGGTGGCCGGCGGTCTTGTTCATAGGACATAGATAGCAGACTTATTTATGTCACGGCAACAACTTTTGCTTGACGCCCGGCAAAAGTGCTCCTAGCTTTGCAGGTAGACCCTTAATCAAAGCCCTCGCCACCACGTCCAAGCACCGGGAGAGACCCCTTGTCCTACTCAATCCAGCTTTACACCCTGAGGAATGCCATCCAGGAAGACCTGGAAGGAACCATCCGGAAGGTCGCGGAAATAGGCTTTACGCAGGTGGAGCCCTACAACTTCGTCGCCACTGCCAAGGAACTCGGGGCCGCCCTGAAGGAACACGGCCTGACGGCGCCGTCCGGCCACGCCCCTCTGCTCAGCCAGGACCAGGACGAAATCTTCGCGGCGGCCAGGGACCTGGGTATCACCACCGTGATCGACCCCTTCATCCCGGCTGAGCGCTGGCAGTCGGCCGAAGACATCCAGGAAACCGCCGCCGGACTCAACGCAGCAGCCAGGAAGGGCGCCGGGTACGGCATCCGGGTTGGCTACCACAACCACCAGTGGGAGCTTGAGTCCACCATCGAAGGCCGGACGGCCCTGGAATACTTCGCCGACCTCCTTGATCCGGAACTGGTCCTGGAAGTGGACACCTACTGGGTGGCCGTGGGCGGGCAGGATCCGGTGGACATCCTCACCAAGCTCGGGGACCGGGTAAAACTGATCCACATCAAGGACGGCCCCCTGACCACGGATACCAAGGCCCAGCAGCCGGCCGGGCAGGGCAAGGTCCCGGTCCTGGAAGTCATCGCCGCGGCGAAGTCCCTGGAGGTGGGCGTGGTGGAATTCGACGACTACGCCGGGGACATCTTCCAGGGCATCGCCGAGAGCCTCGCTTTCCTCAACAACACCGGAAACAACAATGCCTCGAGCAACGCAGGAGCCAGCGCATGAGCACCCCCTCCATCAGCAAAGGCCCGGTGGGCGTCGGCGTCATCGGCGCAGGCAACATCAGCAAGCAGTACCTGGACAACCTCACCACGTTCCCCGACCTCAAGGTCCTCGTCGTCGCGGACCTCTTCGAGGAGGCGGCCGAAGCACGGGCGAAGGAGTACGGCATCCCCGAGTGGGGCGGGGTGGACAAGGCACTCCACCACCCCGACGTCGAAATCATCGTGAACCTGACCATCCCCGCAGCCCACGTCGAGGTGGCCACCGCCGCCGTCAACGCCGGCAAGCACGTCTGGACCGAAAAGCCCTTTTCCCTTGACCGCGAATCAGGGCTGGGGCTCCTCAAAACCGCCGACTCCGCGGGCATCCGCCTGGGCTGCGCGCCGGATACGTTCCTGGGCGCCGGACTCCAGACCGCGCTGCGCCTGATCCAGCGCGGCGACATCGGCACACCCCTGACCGGGATGACTACGTTCCAGACGCCCGGCCCGGAGTCCTGGCACCCCAACCCGGCCTTCCTGTTCCAGTACGGCGCCGGCCCCCTGTTCGACATGGGCCCCTACTACCTCACCACGCTGGTCCAGGCCTTCGGCTCCATCCGCAAGGTGGCCGCCGTCGGGTCCAAGGCCAAGGACATCCGCGTCATCGGTTCCGGTCCCAAGGCCGGCGAGGAATTCACGGTGGAAGTCCCCACGCACGTCTCAGCCATGGCGCAGTTCGAAAGTGGCGCGTCCTCCCACAGCGTCTTCTCCTTCGAATCCCCCCGCACCCGGATGGGCTTCGTGGAAATCACCGGGACGGAGGCCACCATTTCCTTGCCGGACCCCAACAACTTCGACGGGGACGTCAGGCTTTGGCGCGCAGGGGACGAGGACTGGACCACCATCCGGGCCACCGGCCCGGCGAACGGCCGCGGCATGGGCGTCCTGGACATGGCCCGCTCCATCCGCGCCGGCGTCCCGCACCGCGCCACCGGCAGCCTGGCCTACCACGTGCTGGACGCCATGGTCTCCATCTCGGAATCCATGGACTCCGGCACCTTCGTGGACGTTGAAAGTACCGCACCGGCCTCCGCCCCCCTCCCCGAGGACTGGGCACCGGAAACACTGACGCTGGGAGAAGGCGCATGAGCAACGAAACAAACCAGAGGCCCATGGGCGTAGCGATGATCGGCTACGCCTTCATGGGCAAGGCGCATTCCAACGCGTGGCGGAACGTGGCCAGTTTCTTCGACGTCCCGGCGTTTGAGCAGAAGGTCCTGGTGGGCCGCGACGCCGCCGCGGTGGAAGAAGCGGCCGCGAAGTACGGGTGGGCGGAAACGGCCACCGACTGGCGCACGGTCCTGGACCGGGATGACATCCACATCATCGATGTTTGCGCGCCGGGCTGGATGCATGCGGAAATCGCCATCGCCGCCTTCGAGGCAGGCAAGCACGTGCTGCTGGAGAAGCCGCTCGCCAATACCCTCGCGGAGGCAGAAGCCATGACCGCTGCAGCCCAGGCCGCCCGGGCCAGGGGGGTCCAGTCGATGGTGGGGTTCAACTACCGCCGGGTCCCGGCCCTTGCCCTGGCGAAGGAGCTGATCGCCGAGGGCAGGATCGGCACGGTCAGGCACGTCCGCGCCGCCTACCTGCAGGACTGGCTCGCTGACAGCCAGGCGCCCATGACCTGGCGGCTGAGGAAGGAAACAGCCGGCTCCGGGGCACTGGGCGACATCGCCAGCCACGCCATCGACCAGGTGCTGTTCCTGCTGGGAGCCGAGGTCACCGAAGTCTCCGGCCGCGTCCACACTTTCGTGGGCCGCCGGCCCGGTGCCAACGGCCTGGAGGACGTCACGGTCGACGACGCCGCCTGGGCATCGCTGTCCCTCACCTCCGGAGCAATCGCCTCAGTGGAGGCCTCCCGGGTTGCCACCGGCCGGAAGAACTCCCTGCAGATCGAGGTTTACGGCGATCAGGGCGCCATCCGTTTCGACCTGGAAAACCTCAATGAGCTCGCGTTCCTGGATGCCACGGCGCCGGCCAGGGAGCAGGGATTCCGGCGGATCCTGGTCAACGAGCCCGAGCACCCGTACCTCGAGGCGTGGTGGCCGCAGGGCCACATCATCGGCTGGGAGCACACCTTCACGCACGAGGTCCGCGACTTCCTGCTGGCCGTCGGCTCCGGAACCGCGCCGTCGCCGTCGTTTGAGGACGGGCTTGCCGTCCAGCGCATCCTGGACGCCGTGGAGGAATCCGCCGCCGCGAAAAGCGCCCTCATCCAGCTGGCCCCCGCCAACCCGGCCGCCGCCACCAACCAACCAGAAGGAGCCTGACATGCCCCGCCCGTTTACCCTGTTCACCGGCCAGTGGGCCGACCTGCCCTTCGAAGAGGTGGCAAAACTGGCGTCCGGCTGGGGCTACGACGGCCTGGAAATCGCCGTTTCCGGCGACCACCTGGACGCCTGGCGCTGGGACGAACCCGGCTACGTCGAGTCCAAGCTGGCCGTACTCGAAAAGTACAACCTTAAAGTCTGGGCCATCTCCAACCACCTCAAGGGCCAGGCCGTCTGCGATGACCCCATCGACTTCCGCCACCAGGACATCGTCGGAGCCAAGGTCTGGGGCGACGGCGATCCCGAAGGCGTCCGCCAAAGGGCCGCCGAGGAAATGAAGCACACCGCACGGCTCGCCAAGGCGCTCGGCGTGGACACTGTCGTCGGGTTTACCGGTTCCTCCATCTGGCAGTACGTGGCCATGTTCCCGCCCGTCCCGGAAAAGGTCATTGAGGCCGGCTACCAGGACTTCGCCGACCGCTGGAACCCCATCCTGGACGTCTTTGATGAATGCGGGGTCCGCTTCGCCCACGAAGTCCACCCGTCCGAGATCGCCTACGACTACTGGACCACCGTCCGCACCCTGGAAGCGATCGGGCACCGGGAAGCGTTCGGGCTGAACTGGGACCCCTCCCATATGATGTGGCAGGGCATGGACCCCGTCTCCTTCATCTGGGACTTCAAGGACCGGATCTACCACGTGGACTGCAAGGACACCAAGATCCGCCAGACCGGCCGCAACACCGTCCTGGGCTCCCACCTGCCTTGGGGCGACCCGCGCCGCGGCTGGGACTTCGTCTCCGCCGGCCGCGGCGACGTCCCCTGGGAAGCCTCTTTCCGAGCCCTGTCCGCGATCGGCTACGACGGCCCCATCTCCATCGAATGGGAAGACGCCGGCATGGACCGCCTCCACGGCGCCCCCGAAGCCCTCGCCGCCCTCAAAAGGTTCGACTTCCCGCCGTCGAGCACGTCCTTCGACGCCGCCTTCAAGCAGTAGGCCGGAGAGTATTTCCAGGTATGCAGGCTTGGGAGGCCATAAACCCTGCATACCTGGACAAAACCCGGAGCGCGGGGGCATAAAATCCCTGCATGACCTCCTCCATCCGCACGGCAGTAACGGACGACGCCGGGGCGCTGGCCGCGTTGGCAGCGGTCACCTTTCCGCTGGCATGCCCGCCGTCGGCGTCGCCTGAGGACATTGCGGCGCACCTGGCGAGTACCCTCAGCGAACAGCACTTCCGAAAGTACCTTGCTGACCCGGACATCACTGTGCTGGTGATCGACGGGGACGGCGGCCTTCAGGGCTACAGCCTCCTGGTGAACCGTCCTGCCGCGGATCCTGACGTTTCCTCGGTGCTGACGGTGACGCCCTCGGTGGAGCTCAGCAAGTGCTATGTGCATCCCGGGCACCACGGCCTGGGCGCCGCCGCGGAGCTGATGCATGCCAGCCTGGAGGCGGCAGCCGGATCAGGCGGGGCCGGTGTGTGGCTCGGGGTCAACAGCCAGAACGCCCGGGCCATCCGTTTCTACGAGAAGTCAGGGTTCCGCAAGGTGGGCACCAAGTCCTTCCGGCTGGGGAACTCCGTGGAACACGACTTCGTGCTGGAGCGTGCCCTTCCGTGACCGGCGGCACCGGGCCTGTCAGGCGTAGTTGGGCGGGTAGGCCAGGGGCGGGCGTGGTTCGGCCACGAGCTTGAGGCCGGGCGGCAGCCCCTCCACGGTGCCGTGGGTCCCGGACGCCCGGATGGTGATCCGGGAGGTGTCCAGGAGCACGTTCTCGGCCTTGAACTCGCCCACGTCCTCCGGCAGGATCGGCGCCAGGTGCACTACTCCGTGCGTGAAAACGGGATCGAAGCGCAGCAGGGCACGCACCAGCTGCACCGGCGCCGCCGCCGCCCACGCCTGCGGCGAGCAGGCGGTGGGGTATGCCACTGGCCCGGAGAATTCGCCGCGGTCAAAACCGCAGAACAGTTCGGGCAGCCTGCCGTCGAAGTGCTCGGCGGCTTCAAAGATACCGGTGGCAACCCTGCGCGCTTCCTCCACGAACCCGTAGCGCATCAACCCGGTGGCCACCAGGGCCGAGTCATGCGGCCACACGGAACCGTTGTGGTAGCTCACCGGGTTGTAGGCGCCCATGTCGGAGCCGAGGGTGCGGATTCCCCAGCCGGTGAACATCTGCGGGGACATGAGGTGCTCCACCACGGACGCAGCCTTGTCCTCGTCCACGATGCCGTTCCACAGGCAGTGCCCCATGTTCGACGTGCATGCATCCACCGGACGCTTGTCCTTGTCCAGTGCCACGGCGAAGTAACCCTTGTCCGGCAACCAGAACTTCTCGTTGAAGGCAGTCTTCAAATCCGCGGCGCGTTCAGCCCAGTGCTGTTCCAGGGCGCGGTCGCCGCTCCAGCGGGCCAGCAGCGACCGGCCCACGTAGGCGGAGTAGACGTAGGACTGGACTTCGCAGAGGGCAATGGGCGCCTCGGCCATGGTCCCGTCCGCAAAGTTGATGCCGTCCCAGGAGTCCTTCCATCCCTGGTTGACCAGTCCGTGGTCGTTGGGCCGGAGGTACTCCACGAACCCGTCGCCGTCGCGGTCCCCGTATTTCTCGATCCACTCCAGCGCCCGGTCTACGTGTGGCACCAAAGGCTCCACCACATTCCGCGCCAGCCCCCACCTGCTTAGTTCGCCAACAAGGGCGGCAAACAGCGGGGTCGCATCGGCGGTGCCGTAGTAGGCGGTGCCCCCCAGCGCCAGCCCCGCAGTGACGCCCAGCCGCAGTTCATGCGGGATGCGCCCCGGTTCCTCCTCGGAGTCAACGTCCACTTTCGTCCCCTGGAGGCCCGCCAAAGTCTGCAGCGTCCCGGCCGCCAGCTTGGGGTCGACCATCAAGCTCATGTAGGAGGACAGGATGGAGTCCCGGCCGAACAACGCCATGAACCATGGGGCCCCTGCCGCCACGGCCACCCGTTCCGGATGGTGCGGATCAAAGATCCGCAACGACCCCAGGTCGCTTTGGCTGCGGTTCAGGAGGGCCTGCAGGTTGGCGTCCGAAACGGTGATCAGCGGGACGTTCTGCTCCCAGTGCCGGAGCCGGCGGGCCCCTTCCCGATGGTGCGGCAGCCCGTCCTCGCTGAAGGCTTCGGCGGGCGCCTCACCGTTGATCAGGGGGACCACAATGATGCTGGTGGCCCACTTGCCGCGCGGCGGAATGGTGGCCCGGAAGCGGAGCCCGTCCGTGCTGACGTCGGCGCCCCGGGCCCGGACAGCCGTTCCCCGCTGTTGGCCGTTGCGGGCGCTTTCGATCACCAGCTGGCCGTCGCGGACCGTCCGGACAGCCTCCGCATGCTTGGAGGTGCGGCCCACCTTGACGTCGAAAAGATCAGCCTGGTCCGCACCCACCAGCAGCTCGATGTCGCAGTCCACGGACTCCCCCGAGTAGTTCTCCAGCGTGATGTCGTCCTGCAGGCCTGGGCCGATGTGGCGGTTCTGCCGGACCACCAGCGGGCTGTCGAACCGGCCGTCCGGCCACTGGGCCCTGCCCACGAAGGTGGCTTCGAAGGGCTTGGGCCGCTGTGCCGCCAGCGGTTCACGCAAGGAGCCGTTAACCCGGAGGATCCAGTGTGAAATGATGCGCGTGTCCTGGTAGAACGCACCGTTCGTACCGGTGTCGGCACTGATGTCCCCGGTCCCGGAAGAAATGCAGAACGAGGATCCTTCCACCACCGTCACCGAACCGGATTCGGATGCGGCGGCCTCGGTGTCGGCGTTCCATGCAG
Organism: Arthrobacter sp. BB-1; assembly: GCF_006151685.1. Classification (NCBI taxonomy): domain Bacteria; kingdom Bacillati; phylum Actinomycetota; class Actinomycetes; order Micrococcales; family Micrococcaceae; genus Arthrobacter; species Arthrobacter sp. BB-1. Next base: position 183,488 of record NZ_VDEV01000005.1, on the reverse strand, counting down.
TCAAGGAAGGACTCCTTAGGTTAGCGGCGGGATCCTGCGGGGATCGGGAGACCGCCCGCCCCCTTAAAGATTCTGGTGCAAGCCGGGCGCATCCGGAACCCCTGCAGGCACACTGCCTCCAAGAAGCTCGGCATACAGCCGTAGGTGGTCGTCCACCATGCGTTCCTCACTGAACCGTTCTTCCACTGTCTTTCGGCACACGCTCCGGTCCAGGCCTGCTGCTGCCTGCACGAAGCCGGCCAGCTGCCCCGTGTCCCCGAGGTATCCCGTCCGCCCGTGGTCGATAATCTCGCGCGCTGATCCTATGGACGTCCCGATCACCGGCGTGCCTGTGGCAAGGGCCTCGATCATGACCAGGCCGAATGGTTCCGGCCATTGGATAGGGTTCAGGAACGCCAGCGCTTCGCCCATCAGCTTGTATTTGGCGGCATCGTCCACCTCCCCCACAAAGTCCTCGTTGGGTCCCAGGATTGGTTCGATGACCTCACGGAAATAGCGGATTTCTTCCTGCTCGCGCATCTTGACGGCAATCCTCAGCGGCATTCCTGCCTCGCGGGCTACATGGACGGCCTCCAACAGGCCCTTATCAGGGCAGGACCTCCCCACGAAGCACAGGTAGCCCCCACTTCCGGAACCCACCGGCACGGAGGAAAGGGCCATTCCGTGATGGATGACGCGCGTGACAGGCACCTCGGGGGCACGCGAACACTGGTCACGGGAGATGGCGACAATAGCGGCCCTCCGGGCTATGGCGCCGTAAACGTCCTTCGCTTCCGCATTGAGCGGCCCGTGGACTGTGGTCACCACGGGGATACGCTCCGGCCGCTCCGAATACAGCGGGCCGGCCAAAGTGTGGTCATGGATGATGTCCACGTCAGCCAGGCCGGCATACGAACGGGCCACGTGGCTCAGTTCGGAAAGCGTAAGGCTCAACTCCCCCGGAACCGATGGCCGCATGCCCGGGACTATGGGTACGGGACAGGTGCTGTCAGACGGCGCCGCCAACAACACCTCATGCCCGGCAGCAGCGAAGCCCCTGGCAAGGCTGTCCACTACTCTTTCTGTTCCGCCGTACGTTTTGGGCGGGACCGTGATCCACGGTCCTGCAACCAGTCCTATCCTCATCCCTGTCCTCCAGGAAAATGACAGGCCAGGCTCCCCCAGTGGGCCGGGCACCTTACCCAGCGGACCAGCTTCGGTCCGCGCGCTTCGGAGCGTGCTGCCCCAAGGGCATTTGCTTAGCCCACCATCTGACTATTGCCCAGATACCCGTCCGGGACAAGACCCACTGTGGGGCATCTCATAACGGACGCCCGGAATGGCAGCGAGTGTCCCGCTGTTCCCAACAGCATGAAGATTGAGATCTGGTCCGACGTCGCCTGCCCGTGGTGCTTCATTGGCAAGCGGCGCTTCGAAGCTGCACTGGCCGCTTTCCCGCACCGTGAGTCCGTGGATGTGACCTGGCGCAGCTACCAGCTGGACCCCACCCTTCCCGAGCACTACGACGGCACTGAACTGGAGTACCTGAGCTCCCGCAAGGGCATCCCCGCGGAGCGGGTATCGCAGATGTTCGGCCACGTTGCCGAACAGGCGAAGGCGGAAGGCTTGAATTACCGGTTCGACGCGGTGGTGGTGGCCAACAGCTTCACCGCTCACCGCCTGATCCACCTTGCCGCTGCCCACGGCAAGCAGGACGAGGCCAAGGAACGCCTGCTCAGTGACCATTTCGAACATGGCAAGGACATCGGCAGCCGGCAGTACCTGGCGTCGCTCGGCGTCGAGCTCGGCATCGACCCCGCTGAAGTGGATGAGCTCTTCACCACCGACAAATACGCGGACGCGGTCCGTTTCGATTTCGAGGAGGGGAGGTCCCTGGGCATCAGCGGCGTCCCGTTCTTCGTCATCGACCGGAAGTACGGACTCTCCGGGGCCCAACCCGCGGAAACTTTCACAGCCGCCCTCAACCAGGCATGGCAGGAAGCCAATTCCCTGGTCCTGGTCAACTCCGGTGACGGGGAGGCCTGCGGACCGGACGGCTGCCCGGTCTAGGAAAGCGCGCGAGGAACGGGCAGGACGTTTACTGACACATAGCGGTAAAGTGTCTGTATGCCCAGGATTTCAGCGGCCAGCAACGCCGAGCAGCGAGCGGACACCCAGCGCCGCATCCTCACGGCCTTCGGCGAACTCCTTTTTTCCCATGGCCTGCCGGGCCTGACCATGACGGATGTGGCACGGCACGCGGGCGTGGGCCGGACCGCGGTCTACAACTACTACGCGGACATCGAAGAGCTGCTGATTTCCTACGCCCTGGATGAGACTGAAAAGTTCCTCGCGGAACTGCGGGACTCGCTGGGCCAGCTGGACAACCCCGTGGACAGGCTCGCGCTGTACGTCCGCGCCCAGGTGGTGGACCTTAGCCGCCGCCACCTCCCGCCGGGACCCGCCATGGGAGCTGTGCTCTCGCCGTCGTCCTTTGCCAAACTCGCCAACCACGTGGGCGAACTGAGCATCATGCTGCAGGGGATCCTGCGGGACGGAATGGAGCAGGGCTACCTGCCCGCGGCGGATGTCAACCAGCAGGCCCAGCTGATCCTGGGCACCCTGTCCTCCAGCGCGGCCCGGGGCAGCGACGAGCCCGCCGAGCTGGAGGCGCGGGTGGCCCGGACGGTGCGCTTCATCCAGCTGGGTGCGGGGGCAAGGTTCGACGACGACGGCCGCCCCGTCCGGCTGGCCCCGCTTCCCGCGGTGGCCGGCTGAGTTGCCCTACCACTGACGGTCCCCATCCGGCCGGTCCAAGGGCAGAATCTGACAGCGCAACGGCGCCTTAAGGCGTTGGTGCGGCCGACGGGATGACGGGCCATTTGTCGTCGTCGGCAATGCGGCGGCTTTCGCGCGGACAGGCCAGCTTCCCGGGCGTCTGGTCAACGAGCTCGGGCGGGGCCAGCGCCTTGTAGTCCTGGGAGAGGATCACGTCCACGCTTCCGTCTGTCCTGCTGTCCTGGAAGTAGTCCGAACCGGGCAGGTTGCGCTGGACACTGAAGGCGGCGGCCTGCCCGGCTGCCCCGGAAACCACGGCGGCAATGCCACGGTAGCCGGCATCGATGTTGGACACCGCGCCCACCACGAACTTCCGGGCCAGGAACTCATCCGCCACTGCGCGGGCAAGCCCGGGCCTGCTGGTGGAGTTGTAGACGTTGAGGTTGATCTGCTCGTGGGGGGTGTAGTCAAAGGTGGCGGCCGGGCAGGTGGAGATGGCTTGTTCGGCCGGCGCTGTGGCGGGAAACTTCAGCCGTCCGTCGATGATGGCCACCGCGGTAATGATGGCCGCCACGATCAGGCCGATAAGGAGGACCAGGACCACCCCGTGCAGCGCCCGGCGCCGCACGCGGGCGGTGTCGTCGGCGTCGCGGGCCGCCTCAAAGGTGGCCCGCAGCTCGGGGCCGGTGACAACGCGGTGGCCGTGGAGGATGCTGGAGTCCTGCTGCTGCTTCCTAGCCATCGAGCACCAGGACGCGGGCGTGGATTGCAGTGCGCTGGTGCAGGGCCGTGCGGACGGCGCGGTGCAGCCCGTCCTCCAGGTACAGGGTCCCCTGGTACTGCACCACGTGCGGGAACAGGTCACCGAAAAAGGTGGAGTCCTCGGCCAGCAGGGCTTCCAGGTCAAGGGTGCGCTTGGTGGTCACCAGCTCGTCCAGCCGGACCGGCCGGGGCGGAAGCGATGCCCAGTCCTTGGGCGTGGTGTAACCATGGTCGGGGTAGGGGCGGCCCTCGCCCACAGCTTTGAATATCACCTTGCCACACTAGGCATCCTGCACGCCCAGCGAAAGTACCCGGCCGTGCCTCCTGCAGGTTGTGGCCAAACAGTGACCATGTGTCACACGCTGAGCCCGATGGCCGCCGGAACAGCCCGCCCCGGGCGCTGCTGACAGAATAGAAGCATGACAGCATCCGAGTCCCCCGCCGTGTCCACACCAGGAGTCCACGCACGCGCTACGCCGCCGCTGGCACTCCTGCTCGACGTTGATGGCCCGGTGGCGAGCCCGGTCACGCGTGATGTGAAGCGGGACATCATCGATGACCTGGTGGCCCTCGCCGCCGCCGGGATACCTGTAGTTTTCAACACCGGGCGCTCGGACGCCTTCATCCGGGAACAGGTGATGGAACCCATGATCGCCGCGGGGATTCCGTCAGGCACCATCATCCACGCCGTCTGCGAGAAGGGCGCCGTCTGGTTCAGCTACACCGCAGCGGGTCCGGGCCCCATCCACGTGGACCGCGAACTCGCCGTGCCGGCAGCCTACGGGGACGACATCCGGCGGATGGTGGCGGAGGACTACGCCGCACACATGTTCTTTGACGAAACCAAGCGGGCCATGGTGTCCGTGGAGCAGCACATCGAGGTGCCCAGCGCCGAGTACCTCGCCGAGCAGAAGCTTTTCGACGCCGACGCCATGGACCTGATGGCCCGCCACGGCATGGGAGTGGTGCGGTTGGACCACCATGCCCCCAATTCCGACGACGAGGTGGACTACCGCGTGGACCCCACCATCATTTCCACGGACATCGAGTCCGTGCGGCTCGGGAAGGACCTGGGGGCCAGCCGGGCAGTGGAACTGCTCGCGGCACAGGGCATCACCCCGGAGGCCTGGCGGACCGTTGGCGATTCGCGCACGGACTACGCCATGGCCGACTGGCTCCACCACAACGACCATCCGGTCAAGCACGTGGATGTCCGGCCCGCGGACGGCATCCCGGAAAAACCCTACGCAGTCCTCACGGCCCAGGACCTGGGGCTGGCCCCGTCAGTAATCCACGACGACGCCGGCGGCGCTTTCCTGCGCAGCTGGCGGGAGGCGCTGGGCGCCTGAGCCCCTTCCGGGCATTGGCTGCCCGCAACCTGCCGTTTCACGGGCGGGGCTATCATGCACATAGGAACGCTAACTATTACGCAGCACGGAGACCACCATTACAGAAGCACCGGTACAAGACGAGGTCTACTACGGCGGCCAGGCATCCGTAGAGGAACAATTCCACGCCGAGATCACCTCGGCGGAAGCTGAGCAGCGCCTCAACCCGCGCCCTGACGTGATCACGCACAAGGGCCGCATCGCGCTGATCAACTACAACAGGACTCCCTACCAGGCCATGGTGGAGGACCTGCTGTTCGTCAGGAATGTGCTGGCCAACGCGGGCCTGGCATACCTGCTGGTCAGGGGCAACAATGACCGCCCCGTCGTTGCCCTGGACTGGAAGGACAGGAAGAAGCTCCGGGCTGCCCTGGTGGAAGCGTGCCAGGACGAACCTTTCTATTCCATGACCGTGGACGCCAAGAAGAAGACCTCCCTGCTGGTTGCGGACGGCGAACTCTCCTCCAACCGGCAGGCACGCATCTTCCGCCTCTACCGGCCGCGGGTGGAGCCCGCCGGCGGCTTTGAGTTCGGAGCCTCCGCCGGTGTCCAGATTGAGCTGTGGTCCTTCAAGGGCGACGAGATCATCCTGCCGATCGAGAACTCCCTCACACGCAGGACCCTGCTCCGGCAGGACGCCGTCCGCGGCACCGTTGAACGTTACGGCCACACCTGGCCCACCATTGAGAACATGTTCGCGGACCACGCCAGCGACATCAGCTTCGACATCGACTTGGTGTTCTCCTGGGTGGACGGCAGTTCCCCTGAATATATTGCCGCACGCCGCGCCCAGCAGAAGGACGTTGTCCTGGGCGAAGGCGATGACCACGAGGCCCGCTTCCGGCAGATCAACGAGCTCAAGTACGCGCTGCGGTCCGTCTACATGTTTGCGCCCTGGATCCGCCGCATCTTTATTGCCACGGATTCACCGGCACCCGGGTGGCTGGCGGAACACCCGTCGGTGACCATCGTCCGCAGTGAGGAGTTCTTCTCGGACCCCTCCGTGCTGCCCACGCACAACTCGCAGGCGGTGGAGTGCCAGCTCCACAACATCGAAGGCCTGTCCGAGCACTTCCTGTACTCCAATGACGACATGTTTTTCGGCCGGCCGGTCAGCCCGGACCTGTTCTTCACGCCGGGCGGCATCACCAAGTTCATCGAGGCGGAAACCCGGATCGGCCTGGGCGAGAACGCGGCGGAGCGCAGCGGGTTCGAGAATGCGGCCCGGGTCAACCGCAAGCTGTTGTGGAACAGGTTCGGGCGCATCACCACCCGGCACCTGGAGCACACCGCTGCGCCGTTGCGGCGCAGCGTGGTGGCGAAGATGGAGCGCGAGTTCCCGGAGGAATTCCGGAAGACGGCCGCCAGCCGCTTCAGGGCGGCGGACAACATCTCCGTGACCAACTCCTTCTACCACTACTACGCCCTGCTCACCGGCCGGGCCGTGACCCAGACCGCGGCGAAGGTCCGTTACGTGGACACCACCATGCGGACGGGACTGAACTACCTGCCCAAGCTGCTCGCCAAGCGGAACATGGACTTCTTCTGCCTGAACGACGGCAGCTTCCCCGAGGTGGACGCCGACGAGCGTGCCAAACTGGTCACCGACTTCCTGGAGAAGTACTTCCCCATCAAGGCGCCCTGGGAAAAGTAGGACGTCGGGCTAGCGGCTTGTAGGGAGGCCGAGCTTCGCGCTGTTCCGCTGCTTCGCGGTTTCCGGCCTCCGGATCCCTGCAGCGGCCAGCCGAAACTCGGTCTCTTCCGGGGAGACGTACTCCCCCACCGTCGTCGACGTGCCAAGCGGAACCACCGAGTGGACGATCGTGTGCTCGTATACGTGGACCAGGTTGAAGGATTGCCCGCTGTCTTGGCCACGGGTGCCGCCGACGGGAACGTTGAGGTCCTGCGTGTAACAGCTGGCTGAGGCCACGGACACAGGAATGCCTGCGAAGCTCGCCGTCGTCGAGTAATGCAGGTGACCAGCGAGGATGGTGCGGACATCCGAGTTCCGGACTACTGCCTCGAGCGATGCCTGGTCCCGCAGCTCCACCAGGACCGAGAGATCCAGGATGGAGGGTATGGGCGGGTGGTGCAGCGCCAGGATGGTGCCGTCGGGGGCAGGGGTATCCAGTTGCCGCGTCAGCCAGTCCAGCTGCGAGGGGCTCAGCTCGCCGTGGTGGTAGCCAGGGACGGAAGTATCCATGGTGATGACGCGCAGCCCGTTGACGAAGTAGCTCTTGTCCACAGGGGCGTCATTCGGGGCTTCGTCCAGCAGGCCAGTCCGGAAATTGGCCCGGTTGTCGTGGTTGCCCATCGCCCAGATCACTTGGGCGCCCAGTTCTTCGCACGCAGGCTCAACGATGGCCCGGAGTTTCACGTAGGCTTCGGGGTCGCCCTTGTCGGCGAGGTCGCCGGTGAAGATCACCGCCTCCGGCCGGGCCCCGGATGCCTTCACCTCTTCGAAGAGCTGGATGAGGCGCGCTTCGCTGTCAACAACGCCGTAAAGGGGGTCCGGACCTCCCATCAGGTGGGGATCGCTCAGGTGGAGTAGGAAGTGGCGTGGCCGGGGGTGTTCGGCCTCGATGTGCTCCATTGCTGCCTCTGTGGTCGGTGGGAAACGGCGCTTCCCTTGTACCCTTCAGTAATGTTTATCCAATCAGACATTTGGCAAACTTTGGGTAAATCGCCGTAGCTGATGTGGAAAAAAATGAAAGAACTGCGCTTTTCTGCCGCGCGGTTCGGCGAAGCGGCCCTTTTTCAACAGAGGGCCTCTTCGATGGCGTCGATAACTTGGGCCGAATCGGGCTCCACGGTTGGCGCGAAGCGGTTCACGACGAGGCCGTCCCTGTTGACCAGGAACTTCTCAAAGTTCCATTTCACCAATCCGGGCAGCAGCCCGCCCTTGAACTTGGTCAACTCCGTGAACAGCGGGTGCTGGTTCTTGCCGCGCACGTCAGCCTTGGCGGTGAGGGGGAACGTTACGCCGAAGTTGCGCTGGCAGAACTCGGCGATTTCGCTGTCGCTGCCCGGTTCCTGGCCTGCGAATTGGTTGCACGGGACGCCGAGCACCTCAAACCCACGGTCCCGGAACTTTTCATACAGCGTCTCCAGCCCCGCGTACTGGGGCGTAAACCCGCAGTTGGAGGCAACGTTGACCACAAGCACCACTTTGCCCCTGAACCTGCCGAAATCGGTCAAGGTGCCGTCGTTCAGGGCCAGCGGGATCCGGTACAGGTCAGTGGTCACAGGCTGCTTCCCCAAAAAGTTGTCCATGCATGGAATTCGTTACCAACGGACCACTGTATTGGTCCTGGCTTGGAGTTTCCTGCAAGGGAATCCCGGCGGACCTAGGGGGCCAGTGACGCGGAGGTGCCGGTTACCGATGGCGCAGGGTCGGTGGGGGAAGGCTCGGTCGGCGCAGGTTCAACCGGCGCAGGCATCGGCTCAGTCGGTGCATGCGCGATCGGGGCCGGCTCAGTTGGTGCAGGTTCGACCGGGGCGGGCTCGACCGGCGTCGGGGCAGGTTCGACCGGGGCGGGCTCGACCGGCGCCGGAGCAGGCTCAACCGGGGCGGGCTCGACCGGCGCCGGGGCAGGTTCGACCGGGGCGGGCTCGACCGGCGCCGGAGCAGGCTCAACCGGGGCAGGCTCGACCGGCGCCGGCACAGGCTCCGTCGGGGCCGGCTCGACCGGGGCGGGCTCGACCGGCGTCGGGGCCGGCTCGACCGGGGCGGGCTCGACCGGCGCCGGCACAGGCTCCGACGGCGACGGCGACGCTGTGCCCGGCTCCGACGGCGACGGCGAGGCTGTGCCCGGCTCCGACGGCGACGGCGACGGCGATACCGTGCCCGGCTCCGACGGCGACGGCGACGGCGATACCGTGCCCGGCTCCGACGGCGACGGCGACGCTGTGCCCGGCTCCGACGGCGACGGCGACGTTGTCGGCGTGCCAGGCCCCGTGTCACCTGCCGCAATCAGCAACGGCGACATCGGGGAAGAGGAAGCAGCCGCCCTCGTCGGCAAATTTGCCCAGGGCGCGGCCGAAGGAGCCTCGCTGCCCAGACCCACCGGGATGGTCCAGCGTAGGGGGCCGATGGACGGCGCACCGATGCCCGGCAGGTAGGTCAGCGACTCAGCAGGTCCGGCGACGAATGCATGTACCGCCATCAGGCGCCACTTCAACGGGCTGGTGTGGCGGCCGTTCAGGATCGTTTCGAAGTGCAGGTGGCATCCTGTCGACCAGCCGGTTGTCCCAACCCGCGCAATGGCTTGGCCAACCTTCACGGAGTCACCACTGCGGACGGCTATGGACTCGAGGTGGTTGTAGGTGGTGATAAGTCCGTTGCCGTGGTCGATTTCAACCCGGTTGCCACCGCCCCACGGATGCCACCCCGCTGCACGGACCACCCCTGAATCTGCCGCGTAAACTGCGGTGCCGCAGGGAGCCGAATAGTCCTGGCCCAGATGGAAATCCCCCGCCAACCCGGACAGCGGGCTTACCCGGAACCCGAACGGCGACGTGGGGACCAGTAGTTTAAGGGGAGCCATGAGGTAACCTGCCGGCGGCCTTCCCATCCCCGTCAACTCTACGGTCACCGGCGCCGGACCACCCTCAGCGGAACCCCCTACGAGCGGACGCGGAAAAGCAACGTGTGCTTGGGGAGCGGCCAGGATGGCAGCAGTCTGGGGGCCCGCCACAAGATTGTCCGACGGCGGCTCCGCGGCCCCAGTGCCAGTGGCCCCAGTCCCAGCGCCAGTGCTGGTACTGACGCCAGTCGAGTTCCCTGCGGCACCGGCACCCGCGGCGGGGCGGGCGACGGATGCCACTGCCGTACCCGGTTCAGGGGCGCTGCCGGAGGCGTTGAAGGCGCAGACGGAGATGGCGAGTACACCGGTGGCGGCCAAGGCACGAGCAACAGGCAGGCAAAAGCCCTTGGGGTTCTCATTGTCCTTCGCGGAAACGGCATGATTGTCCACAAAACTGACTCCAGGACGTGGTCACCGCACGCTGTCTTGACGGTACCTCCTATATGAACATACGGCCGCCGCCCATGTGAACCCCACAGTAGGGATACTTTGGGGTTTTTGTGGAGAGAAATCGTCCACAGCGCCGCCCGGTGGTACCAGGCCACACACTGCGGCGGTCGCTGAATCGTGCTTACCATAAGCTCATCAGCCGGTTCTCCACAGGAGGGCGTGCACCATCAAGAACATCCTCAGTCCCATTAAAAAGCGGCTGGTCCGCACCTTCAGCAACGGCTCAGAAGGAGTTCAGCAGTGGCAACTCGATCTTGCCGAAGGTGATGACCCGGGGCACCACCTTCCGGGGTCCGCCGTATGGGCAGTGCACGGTTCAATGTCGCCCATCGTTGCCGGAATCCGCACCCTGATGATGCAGTCCCTGCACCCCGGCGCTCTTGCCGGCGTCCACGAACATTCAAACTTCCGCGAGGATCCCCTGCGCCGGCTGGCCAACACCATTCGCTGGATCTTCACTGTCACCTACGGCTCCAGGGAGGCCGCGGAAAACGCCTCATGGAGGGTGCGCCGCCTGCACGAGGCCGTCCAGGGCAGCTATAGCGACAACCACGGGGCGCGGCGCGCTTACAGCGCCAACGATCCAGAATTGGCCAACTGGATCCATCTGGCCTTCACGGACGCCTTCCTGACCGCCCACAAGCTGTGGGGAGGGACGATTCCCGGAGGGGCGGACGCCTCCGTCCGGGAGTGGGCCCAGGCGGGCAGGCTGATGGGAGTGGAGGACCCGCCGCTCAGCGAGGCGGACATGCACAAGCAGCTTGACCGCTGGTACGAAAGCGGTGAACTCCGCGTTGACGCCCGCGTGGCAGAGACGGTGGGATTCATCCGCAACCCGCCCCTGAACCGGATGCTCCGGCCGGGTTACCGGGTCCTGTTCGCAGGCGCGGTGTACAGCCTGGAGCCGCGGTACCGCCAGATGCTCGGGCTGGAAGTTCCGCGGCTGGGTCCCGTGCCGCTGCCGGTGAGCCTCGGCACGAAGGTGGTTCTCGGCGTCGTACGCCTGGCCTTGGGACGGCGAGGTCCAAGCGAGCTCGCCGCCAGGGAACGGCTCCGCCGGCTGGGCGTGCCGGCCGCTGAGGCGGGATAACCGCTGCCGCAAATGAAAAGACCCGGCCCCCGCTTGTACGGGAGCCGGGTCCTTACCGGCGGAGAATGGGGGATTTGAACCCCCGAGGGCGTTAACCCAACACGCGTTCCAGGCGTGCGCCATAGGCCGCTAGGCGAATTCTCCAGCTGCTTCTGAAACAAAAGCAGATACTAGGTTACCTGATGTTTTCCGCATCGCCCAATTGGCTGGAACCGGCCACGCTCCGCAAGCCCCGAGGACACGTGCCCTACTCCTTAAACCACGAAATGGACGCCCCCAACGCGTCCATTCCCCGGACCACCGTTGAGCTGCCGGGTCCGGCCCCGTTCAGCCAGGCCACGCAGCTCACAATCTGGAGATTGCCCCAATCGGTGTATGTACCCATAATCAGGGGAGCCGCCGGGATTAGCAACGAGTTTGGCCCGCTTTCCGGCTGCTGCCAGGCAGCTTTCCGGCAGCTTTCGGGGACGATGGACACTATGAATGAGCTGCATGCACTGGTGGTCTACGTCCCCCGCTCCCACACGGACCGCGTCCTCAAGGCCATCGGTGACGCCGGAGCCGGCAGGATCGGCAACTACTCGCACTGTTCGTTCGTCACCCCCGGGACGGGCCGCTTTACTCCCCGGGAGGGCTCTGAACCGTACCTTGGGCACGTGGAAAAGCCTGAAGAGGTGGCAGAGGACAGGATCGAATGCGTGGTTGGGCAGCCAATACTGGGCGCCGTGGTTGAAGCGCTGCGGGCGGCGCATCCCTACGAGGAACCGGCCTTTATGAGCTGGCCGGTGGAGGGCTGGCGCTGATCAGGGGCCGATTCGAGTCAGGCCGGAAGTTCGGGTAAAGTATCTGACGGCCCCTCATGTGGCGTCATCCTGTTGAACTCCCCCAGGACCGGAAGGTAGCAAGGGTAAATGGGCTCTGGCGGGTGCATGGGGGGTCTTTACTATTCCCCCACAGGGCGGCAGGATGTCGGCCCGGATTGGTAGGGTTTTCTCTGTGACAGTTACTACCGCCCTCTACCGCAGGTACCGTCCGGATTCTTTTGCTGACGTTATCGGGCAGGAGCATGTCACCGAGCCGTTGATGACCGCTTTACGGAAAAACCGGGTCAACCACGCCTACCTCTTCTCCGGTCCCAGGGGCTGCGGCAAGACCACGTCCGCCCGCATCCTTGCGCGCTGCCTCAACTGCGCACAGGGCCCCACGGATACCCCCTGCGGAACCTGCTCCAGCTGCGTCGAGCTTGCCCGCGGCGGCTCCGGCTCGCTGGACGTCATAGAGATTGACGCCGCCAGCCACGGCGGCGTGGACGACGCGCGGGACCTCCGCGAGCGGGCCACCTACGCACCGGTGCGGGACCGCTACAAGATCTTCATCATTGACGAGGCCCACATGGTCACGTCCGCCGGCTTCAACGCCCTGCTGAAGATCGTGGAAGAACCGCCGGAACACATCAAATTCATCTTCGCCACCACGGAGCCGGACAAGGTCATCGGGACCATCCGTTCCCGCACCCACCACTACCCGTTCCGGCTGGTGCCGCCGGAACCCCTGATGGCCTATCTGGAGCTCCTGTGTAACCAGGAGAACGTCCCGGTTGCCCCCGGCGTACTGTCGCTGGTAATCCGTGCCGGCGGCGGCTCTGTCCGTGATTCCCTCTCCGTCCTGGACCAGCTGATGGCCGGCGCCGGGCCGAACGGCCTGGACTACGAGCTTGCCGTGGCGCTGCTCGGATACACCCACGCTTCGCTGCTGGATGACGTGGTTGAGGCTGTTGCCGCTTCTGACGCCGCTACCGTTTTCCGTGCCGTGGACCGCGTGATCCAAACCGGCCACGATCCCCGCCGCTTCGTTGAGGACCTGCTGGAGCGGTTCCGGGACCTCATCATCGTCCAGGCCATGCCGGAAAGCGCCCAGACCATTCTCCGCGGCATGCCTGCGGACCAGATTGCCCGCCTGAAGAACCAGGCCCATAACCTGGGGGCGGCCGAGCTGTCACGCGCCGCCGACGTCACCAACACGGCCCTGACCGAGATGACCGGCGCCACGTCCCCGCGGCTGCACCTCGAGCTGCTGTGCGCCCGGATCCTTTTGCCCAGCTCGGAGCAGAACGAGCGCGGCATGGCGGCGCGGATAGACCGCGTGGAGCGCAGGCTGAACTACGCCGGCAACGACGTCGGTGCTCCCGCCGGGGCGGGTGCCGACGCCGCCACACTTCCCGCTCCCCCAGCACCCCAACCCGCCGCAGTTAAGGCCCCTGCCCGGGAAGCAAGGCCCTCGGCTCCGGTGCCTTCAGCTGGCGCCGCCGAGGCCATTGTTCCGGCCCTGGATACCGCCAGGCCAGCGCCTGCCGCTCCGGCGGGTGCGGGCGCGGCGGCCAGCAGCCCGGTGTTGCCGGCAGCCACCAAAGCGCCCGGGGGCCAGGCACCTGATGGCCAGTCAGCTGATGGCCCGGCAGCTGCCGCCCCGGCCTCCGCCGGTGCGGGCTCCGCCGGGGATTCCGTCCCCGCGGTGGGCGAACCCCGCGCTCCCCTGACCGCTCCGCGCGTCAGCACCAGTGACTGGCCGGTGGAGGAACGGGCTGGAAACCGTCCGTCGTCGGCCCCTACGGATCGTTCGGCCCCGTCCGCCGGTTCAGCCACTTCGAACGGTTCAGCCCCTTCGGACCGTTCAGCCGGCAGCGGCCCCGGCTTCGGCTCAACGGAGGCCCAGGTGGGGCCGGATGCTGCCGGTGCGCCTGCTTCGGCGCGAGGTGCCATGCAGACGCCGGGTTCCGGCCGGGCCGGGGGCGCCGACCAAACGCCGGGTTCCGCCGCCCCCCAGCGTCCCGGCCCGGCGGCCGCCGCCGAGCCCCAAGCAGCTCCCCCTGCCGGCCAGGCGGAGAAGTCGCCTGCCCCGGCGGCACCCGCTGCGGCGGCGCCTGCCGCTGCTCCGGGACCGATGGGAGACGTGGAGGTCCTGCGCCGCGCCTGGCCCGACGTCCTGCAGACCCTGTCCAAAATCAAACGCAGTACGTGGGCCCTCGTTGAACCCAACGCCCAGGTCGCCGCCTTCGACGGCCACAGCCTCACCCTGGCATTCACCACGTCCGGACTTGCCGGTGCCTTCGGCCGGGCAGACCATTCGGAGAATCTGCGCCAGGCCATCCACAAGACCGTAGGCATCGACTGCCAAATCACTGCGTCAGCCGGTGGCGGCACGCAGGCGAGCTCTGACCCAAACCCAAAAGTGCCAGCCAGCCGGGTGGCCCCGGCAACTTCGGCTGACGTCGCCTGGGGGCTGGCGCCGGCTCCGGCACCCGCTCCTTCTCCTGCTCCTAGTCCTGCTCCGACGGGAAGCGATGCCGCCCACCAGGCGGGCGTGGCAAGCGGGTTCCTCCCCGCGGACCAGCAGAACCCTGTGCCGGACGCAAACCACCAGCAACCCGCACGTCCCGGGCTGGGACAGGATGATGCCGGCCGGGCCCACGGCGTTGCCCCGGACGGGGTGGCCCAGGCAGCAGCCACGGCACCTCAAGCCCCGCTTTCCGGGAGCGGTGCCGGGCTGCCCGCGTCCGGACAGCCCGCGGTGCAGGTTCCTGCCCAGGCGGACTCCGCCCCCGTTCCGGCGACTTACGCCGCCCCGGCGGGAGATTACTCATACTCCGACGACGATTGGGGTCCGGCCAGGGACGAAGACGCTCCCCCTCTGGACGAAGAGCCTCCCCTGGACTGGGCGCCGTCCAACAGGTCCCAGTCCTCAGCAACGCCGGCTGGTTCAAGCCCATCGGGCACCCCCCGCAGGGGTGCCGCGACGAAGGTATCTTCGCTGGCCGGTTCGGCCCCGGTTAACACCGAGGGCGCTAACCCACCGGGCGCTCAACTTCACGGGCAGCCCGGCGCTGCCACCAAAGCTGTTGCACCACCCCATGACCCCTGGACCCGGGCCGTGGAACAGGCGCCTGGAATTTGGGTAGTGGGCGAGGAAAGCAATGTGGGCAGGGCAGCCGCCGCTGCAGTGCCGGAGGGCGCACCTGCCGGGCCCGCTGCTCCCCCGCGCTACGAACCGGCCACAGCCCAGGTCCCGCCTTCAATCCCGGTCACGAAGGCCGGCACCAGCCCGGAGCCGGACTGGGGCCTGGACCCGTCTGCATCAGCTCCGGGTGCGGGACGGTTTGGCGCGGAGGAAGCGGGCGGGGGCAATTCCGTGGCGGATAACGCGCGGGAACCTGAGTACGCCATGGCGTCAGCCTCGTCTGCTCCCGCAGCGGTTCCCTCTCACGTTGCCCCCGCTCCTCAGTCATCCGCCGCTGCCGCAGCCGAGGCCCGGCAAAGCCTTTACCAGCGCCTCTCCAACAGTCCTGAAGCGGAAGCCGGGCGCGCCAAGGCCCCTGCACGCGCGGTGGCAGCTGCTGCCACCTATGTCCAGGACATACCGAGCGCCGATGATGAGACCATCGAGGAGTCCGGCGTGTTCGGCCGTGCCGCGGTAGAGCGTATTCTGGGCGGAAAGCTGATTGAGGAGCGCTCGCCCGACGGAGGCCCCATCACACCGCGGTATTGACGGTTACCCGGGTCCAACCGGGGAAACCGTTGATAAGCCTTTGACCTGCCCGCAATCCATCCCAAGCTAAGGGGAAATAGTGTACGAAGGTGCTGTCCAGGAGCTGATCGATGAGCTCGGACGCCTTCCCGGAGTGGGCCCCAAGTCGGCCCAGCGGCTGGCATTCCACATCCTCGAAGCTGATCCGCAGGACATGAAGCGCTTGGTTGAGGCGATCACCACCGTCAAGGAACGGGTCAAGTTCTGCACTGTCTGCGGGAACGTCACCGAGCAGGAACTGTGCAACATCTGCCGTGACCCGCGCCGGGATCCAGCGGTCATCTGCGTGGTGGAGGAATCAAAGGATGTCCTGGCCGTGGAACGAACGCGCTCATTCCGGGGCCGTTACCACGTGCTGGGCGGCGCCATCAACCCGATTGCGGGCATCGGACCGGAGCAGCTCCGCATCCGTGAGCTCCTGACCCGGCTCAATGACGGCGCCATCCAGGAAGTCATCATCGCCACGGACCCCAACCTCGAGGGTGAAGCCACCGCCACCTACCTCGCGCGCATGCTCAAGACAATCGGCATCACCGTGACCCGCCTTGCCTCCGGCCTGCCGGTGGGCGGCGACCTGGAATACGCGGATGAGGTCACGCTGGGCCGGGCGTTCGAGGGCCGCCGGAACGCCCTCACCTGACCGGGCTGGTAGTGTCAGGGCAGCGAACGCCGGCGCGACGAAACCTTGTTTCCGGCGGCCAGCAGCGCTCCGGCCACCAGGGCCTGGCCGGCAATTCCCACTACAGGCAGCGGCATGCGCGCCGAATCCCTGGCCCGCGGTTCCCCGTTCACACAGGGGACCTGGGTGCCGTCCCCCGCTTCCTGCAGGGCCGCCGGCACCCATCCCAGGACTCTTCCGGCCGGATCGGCATCAGCCCCCACGGCCAGGAAAACCACTGAAGGGCTGATGGCGGCCAGCCACATGATGCGCTCGGTATGGTAGACCTCAGCTACCCCGGCCGGGACTTCCGAACACTCGTACGCCACCGGGGTGCCGGCCGGGCCCCATTGCACATTCACGGCCACGGTCACCGGTTCCACCACCCGGACCAAGGGGACCAGGGCGGCAGCTGCCCCGGCCGAGCCAGCCACCAGGATTGCCGCGAGCGCCCAGCCCGCCACACGGGCCGGTCCCGACTTCCCCGCCGCGGCCGCCACCCCAACGGCGCCGAAAAGGGCGCCCTCGACAGCGGTGACCCCTGCCGCGGCTGCCGCCACAGCACCCGCTTCACCGGCAACCAGCGCCTGGAACATCAGCACGCAGAGCGTTAGGACAGCCAGGACCAACCCACGGAATGTTGTGGCCAGCAATGCCGGGAGGATTCCGCCGCCCGCGGCAGGCTCCCCGGCTGCGGCCATCTGCTTGTAGCCCTGCATGCCCCAGGCCACCGCAACAAAGGCCCCCACGGACGGCATCAGGGTTGCGGCCAGCGCGTACGCCAGCAGTGGGGCGTTGTACCCGCCACTTCCCTGCCCCAGCGACACAAACATCAGCACGGCGGCGCCGGAAGCAGCCCACGTTCCCAGGACAGCGCCGCCCGCCAGTGCCCAGAACCTGGCGGTACGGACGGTGCGGACCACATCAGCCAACGCCGGCTGCAGGCCCATCCCGCGGCCGCGCACCTGGTCCAGGCCGCCGTCGTCATCATCCCGGCTGGAACCGCCGGAACCGTGGGAGTTCCCGCCGATGGGTTCGTAGAAGGGTTCGGCGACTGGTTGTGCAGCAGGCTGCTCGTCGTCGGCCATGGGGAAGCCCCGCCTTTCCACGGACAGGCCCCAGCCCCAGCTAAGACCGGCAAGCGCGCCGGCTGGTCCTATCGTTGCCCAACACGCCGGAGCTGTCCAGAGCCAGGCCTACGCGATGCGCACACCCCTGGCCAGCTTGTGCGCGGGTGTCCGGAGCGCCCGCCAGCCCAGCCACATCAGCAGCGCGGACAGCACCAGCTGGAGCCCCAGGCCGAGCGGCCACAGCGGTGTTTTCTGCCCCAGGTACGCCGGCTGGACCACGCCGTTGGCGCAGGGGATGGTGCCGTCCGGACCGGCCATGGCCTGGCGGGCGCCCTGGCTGATTCCCTCGATGGCCCCCACGGAGGCGAAGCCCGTCTGCGCCGTGCGATCGCGGTAAGGGATGGCATCGGCCACCACCACAAAGGGGTTCATGCCCAGCAGCCACGCGACCCGCTCGGTGCGGAGGGCAGGCTGTTCCCGGAGCGGACCGGAGCAGGTGTATTCCGGCCCAAAGGGGCCGGACTCCAGCGGCGCGTACTGGCGGTACTGCGGGTTGTTGGCCATGACGCTGCCCTGGGCCAGGCCTGTGCCAAGCATGAACGAAATCAGCGTCCCGAAGACGAGCCCGGCCACGGCAAGGTAGGTCACCACGATGGAGAACAGGGGCCGTCCGGCCAGGGCCGAAATCCCCACGCCCACGGCGCACACCACTCCCACTTCAACAGCCAGCATCAGCAGTGCCACCAGCACGTGCCCAGGGGTCATTCCCCCAAGGGCCACCCCAATGACCAGGAATGGCGCGCTGGCCACCAGGAACGCGAGGGCGGCGAGCCAGGCCGCAAAGAACTTCCCCCAGAGGATCTGGCCGGGTTCGAGCAGGGTGACCTGCAGGATGGCCAGCGTGCCGCCTGCCCGGTCCCCGGTGATGGCATTGGCGGACAAGGCGGGCGCCACCAGGAGGGCAAACAACAGGACGAACGCCAGCACCACTTCAAAAATTATGGAACCGGGGCCAGCGGGCTCCGGTGGAACATAGCCTCCATAGGCCCGCTGGGCAGCCTGAGAAGCGTTCCAGCTGGCCCACGTCAGCAGGGTGACCACACCGGTCAGGACGAACCAGATGGCCAGCATGATGTACCAGCCGCGTGAACGCAGGCGCTGCTTCAGCTCCAGGACCACCACATTCCTGATTCCCGCCAGATAGGCGGCTGACGCTCCGGTTCCGGGCGTGTCCTGCCTGTCGTCGGTTGCCTGGCTCACTGCCGCTCCCCCTCAAGGTTCATGTAGGTTTCTTCAAGGGCCCCGCTGGCGGGGGCAAAGGAAGTGATTCCGACGCCGGCCAGCACCAGGTCCCGCAGGAGGCGCTCCGCATCGCCGTCGCTGTTCAGCACCAGGCTCACGCCGGGACGGCGGCCGTCCTCGACGCGGAACGCCATCCCCAGCCCGGTAAGCTTTGCAGCCAGCGCCGCCGGATCCGGGCCGAAGATCGCGTACCTTCGTCCTGCAGCGGCCGCTTCGGCCGTAGTCTGCTGGCGGACAGTGCGGCCCTTATTGACGAACACAGCGCCGTCGGCGATTTCGTCAAGTTCGCTGAGGACGTGGGATGAGACCACCACGGCCTTGCCCTCCGCCGCCAACTGCCTCAGCATGGTGCGGAGCTCCACCCGCGAGCCCGGATCCAGGCCCGAGGCGGGTTCATCAAGGAGCAGGACGGAAGGGTCGTGGATCAGTGCCCGGGCGAGGCTCAGCCGCTGCTGCTGCCCGCGGGACAACACCCGTGCCGGCTGGTCCGCAAGATCGTCCAGCCGGACCCTTTCCAGCATGGCGGCCACCCTTTGGCCGAGGCCTTCGGCCGGCAGCCGGTAGAAGCGGGCCATCTGCGTCAGTATCTCCCGGGCAGTCAATGACTCCCACACACCCAACGTATCGGGCATCCAACCCAGGCGCCTTCTGACCTCGGCGCGGTGGCGGAGCGGATCCAGGCCCGCCACGCTGATCGTGCCCTCGTCCGGCGCCAGCAGCGATGCAAGCATCAGCAGGAGCGTCGTTTTGCCGGCGCCGTTGGGTCCGATCAGGGCCGTCACCTTCCCTGCCGGAGCATGGAAGTCCATGTGTTCGACGGCGCGCACCGCGCCGAAGCTTCGGCTGACGCCCCGCGCCGATATACCGTCGACGGACACCCGCCCGACCGAATCCCCCGGTACCTCAGAAATCATTGCCATCTATCTGCACCTGTCCCCCACAGTCATTGCATTCCGACGCTCTGAGCCTACGCCTCCCGGGGCTGCCTATCCGGCCGGAAAATGGTCACAATTCAACCCGCGGCAGCGGGCGGCGATAAACTGTGGGGAAGAAGTCGCGCCGACCAGGCGCCAGGCTGCCTGGCCTCAAACTCCTACCGATCCAGTGAAGGTACGCGCATGAGTACGCCCACTACCGAAGTGCACAACGCAACGCAGCCGCAGGAGCTGCCCGCCGGCCGTGCGGTGACAAAGCAGCTCATCGTGCAGAAGTTCGGCGGTTCCTCCGTAGCGGACGCGGACGGCATCAAGCGGGTTGCCAAACGCGTGGTGGACGCACAGGCCGCCGGCAACGAGGTGGTTGTTGTCGTCTCGGCCATGGGTGACACCACAGACGAACTCCTGGACCTTGCCGCCCAGGTGACAGACTCCGCCCCCGCCCGCGAAATGGACATGCTGCTGTCCGCGGGCGAGCGCATCTCCATGGCGCTGCTGGCCATGGCCATCAACAAGCTGGGCGCCTCCGCCCAGTCATTCACCGGTTCCCAGGCCGGCATGATCACTGACGGCATCCACGGCAAAGCCCGGATCATCGACGTCGATCCCCACCGGATCCGCACCGCGCTGGACAAGGGCAATATCGCCATCGTGGCCGGTTTCCAGGGCATGAGCCGGGCCACCAACGAGATCACCACCCTTGGCCGGGGCGGCTCGGACACCACCGCGGTGGCGCTGGCAGCGGCCCTGGAGGCGGACGTCTGCGAGATCTACACAGACGTGGACGGCATCTACACCGCCGATCCCCGCGTAGTTCCTTCCGCCCAGAAGATCGAGCGGATTTCCAGCGAGGAAATGCTGGAGCTCGCGGCGTCCGGCGCCAAGATCCTCCACCTGCGCTGCGTAGAGTATGCCCGCAGGTTCGGCGTGCCCCTGCATGTCCGTTCCTCATTCAGCCAGCACGAAGGCACCTGGGTCATCCCCAGCGCCGAAGACAAGATCACCACACAAGAGGGAGTTGCCTTGGAGCAGCCAATCATCTCCGGCGTTGCGCACGACCGTTCCGAAGCCAAGGTCACCGTTGTTGGCGTTCCGGACATTCCGGGCAAGGCCGCAGCGATCTTCCAGGTCATCGCCGACGCCCACTCGAACATCGACATGATCGTGCAGAACGTTTCCACCCACGGCACTGGCCGGACGGACATCTCGTTCACGCTGCCCATCGTGGAAGGCGCCGACGCACTCGCCGCCCTCCACGCGGCGCAGGACCAGATCGGTTTCGAGACCATCGAGTACAACGAGCAGATCGGCAAGCTGTCGCTGATCGGTGCCGGCATGCGCTCCCATCCCGGCGTTTCTGCAACCTTCTTCAAGGCGCTCTCCGACGCCGGGATCAACATCAACATGATCTCCACCTCCGAGATCCGCATTTCTGTTGTGACGCACGCGGATCTGCTGGACGAGGCTGTCCGCGTCATCCACAAGGCCTTTGACCTGGACAGCGAAAACGAAGCCACGGTGTACGGCGGTACCGGCCGCTAGGCCTCCTGCCCAGCCGGCCCCACTGGGAAGCCGGACGCAGAAACAGCCGGGCTCCCTTCCGATAATTCGGAAGGGAGCCCGGCTGTTTCTGCGTTTGGGATGCGCCAGCCTGGGGTGGCCGGTTCAGCGTTCCTTCTCGAGGTCTTCGCGGCGCACAGCGTAGTGATGGCCGGTCGAATCGGTTTCCACGACGAAGTGCGAGAGGTCCTCCTCCGAGGCCTGTTCGAAAGCGTCATGCTTGTGAACCACAGGCGTATCCGGGTCCAGCCGCGTGGCCGGGCCGAAGATGAACCGCAGCCTTTCGGTGAGATTCATGAAACCGCTGAGTACATGTGCCACTGTTTCCACCCCCTTCCCGGATATCGGGGGAAAGGGCTCCTGCCGCCAGGAGCCAGTGCCCTTATTTTATGCCCGCGGACGGGAAAAGGCTCTTGGCCAGGACAGCATTGCCGGGCTTAGCGGAGGGACTTGTCCTCTGGATTCCTGGGGACCACGTAGGTGCTGCCGTCCGGCCGCGTTACGGTTTCCCACTGCTGGGTCTCCGCCTCACGCTGGGCCAGCAGCCTGCGGTTTTCCTCCGTCATGTCATGGCCCAGGGATGAGCGGTTTGCGGGGCCGAAGATGGCCCGGAGCTTGCCGGTGGCCCGCATAAAGCGCTGCGAAGCGTTGTCCTTGCCTGCTGAGTTGCCCTTACCCATGAAACTGGCTCCTTACCTGACATGCCTACTGCTGAAAGTGTACGCTAATGATTAGTGCACTAACAATTGGAGGAGCCATGACGGCAACCGGCAGTGAGCAGGGGCAGGACGAGGACCTGCTTTTGGAACACCAGCTGTGCTTCGCCCTCACGGTGGCGGCCCGAAGCGTTGTGGGCGCCTACAAGCCCGTGCTGGAGAAGCTGAACCTGACCCACCCGCAGTACCTGGTGATGCTCTGCCTGTGGGAGGCGAGCCCACGGACTGTCCGGAACATCAGCGAGGCGCTCGCCCAGGAACCGGCAACCATCTCACCACTCCTCCGCAGGCTGGAGGCCGCCGGCCTGATTACGCGACGGCGGGCGGACGGCAATGAGCGGGCCCTCGCCGTCGAACTGACTCCGGAAGGCGCCGCGCTCCGGCAGGAGGCGCTCAACGTTCCGGGAACCATGATGGAGCGGCTGGGGCTGAGCCGGGCCCAGGTGGGCGAACTGCATGCGGCCATGATGGGCCTCATTGCGGCCACCTCCAGCACCAGCCCGCTACACGACCGGCAGTAGAATAGGGAGCATGAAGGGCAGGCTGCGATCCACGGGCGAAACGCCCTCGAGCAAGATGTCCAACACGATCTCCACAGGGGCGAGGCGCGCAGGGATGTTGTCCACCCGCAGAACGCAGATCCGGGCGGTTGCCCTGCTCATGGCAGCGGTGCTGCTCCCGGCGTGTTCCCCGGGCCAGGGCGGAGGCACCCCGTCCGCCGGAACGTCGGCATCTCCCACGGCCTCCGCCACGGGTTCCCCGGAGCCTGCCGCCAGCCCGTCAGCCGACGCCGAGACCTCCGTCCCCGCCCCGGCTCCTGAATCGCCGGCAGCGCCATCGGGGCCGGGCAGGGGGAACGCCGAACTGGCCATCATCATCGTTCCCGCCGAGGGCGAACCGGAGATCAGCTACACCCTGGTCTGCACCGAAGGTGTCCCTGCTGCCGAAAGCGTGCATCCGGCCGCGGAAACAGCCTGCGCGGCGCTGAAGGAGAACGCCGGGCTGCTCAGCCCGTCCACCCCGGCAACGGACCAGGCCTGCACCCAGCAGTACGGCGGCCCGCAGAAGGCCACCGTGACAGGTGTTGTGGACGGCGTGCCCGTAGACGCCGCCTTCTCCCGCACCAACGGATGCGAAATCAGCGCCTGGGAGGCTGCGAAGGATGTCCTGGGTGCCGCGGGTGGAGCTTAAGCTTCTGGCGGCGGATGATTGGCAGTCGCGGGAGGAAGCCCACCACCTGCGCGTCAGCCGCTACGCCGACCCCTACCTTGCCCGCAGGTCCGCAGGCAGGAAGCATCCAGTGGAAGACTTCCTGTTCACCTACTACACCCAGAAACCGGGCCAGCTGCGACGCTGGCACCCGGGTGCAGGGTACGTCCTGCTGGGCAGGGCAGCTGCCGCGCGGACGGGCTGGAAGCACTACAGGACGCTCGACGACGGCGAGCTTGCCTTCCTGGGGCTGCCGGAAGGAAGCACCGCGGTCACCTTTGACCGGGACGCCTTCCTTGCCGACCGCAGCGAGGCTGTCGCCTTTGCCGGGGTCATCCTGCGCGGGACCGCCGCGCGCCCGGCGCAGTTCGGCTGCTTTGGCCTGCATGAATGGGCCATGGTGTACCACCAGGACAGGTTCGACCTCCGCCATGAATATCTCCAGCTGCGGCTGGGGGCGGCCGGTACGGACAAGGTGGTGGAGGACAACAGGATCCGCTGCACGCACTTCGACGCATTCCGCTTTTATACGCCGGACGCCGTGCCGCTGAATGAGTTTTCACCGAGCCGGAACAGCCAGCGCCACCAGGAACAGCCCGGCTGCCTCCATGCCAACATGGACCTGTACAAGTGGGCCTACAAACTGCTGCCGGCCCTGCCCAGTGAACTGGTGATGGACTGCTTCGAGCTGTCCTGGCGGATCCGTGCCATGGACATGCAGGCTTCTCCGTACGACCTGGCGGAATGGGGCTATCCCGCGATCCCCATCGAGACACCCCAGGGGAAAGCCGCCTACGTGGAGTACCAGCGCTCCTTCGCCGCCGAGGCAGCCGCACTCCGGGAGAAGCTGGCCGCGGAACTGGACGCCGTCTCGACCATTCCCGGCATGAGCGCATGATTGACCTCACCGTCAGGCTCCGGGAGGACCCGGCCGCCGTCGAACACGTTTTTCGGCTCATGGCGGACGACGGGCGGGCCCAGCCCGGGAGCACGCTGCCGGACCCCGAAGCCGCCCTCGCGGCCGTGGAGAAGTACGGTGAGGACATCTTCTTTCCCAAGCCTGGACCACCGCGCCTGTGCACCCAGCAGTATGGCGGGCCGCAGGTGGCCGTGGTCACCGGAGTCTTCCACGGCCGCCCGGTGGATTCCGTTTTCAGGCGCACGGACGGCTGCGAAATCGCCCGTTGGAATGCGATGGCACCGCTGCTGGGCAGCGCAGGCGGAGCCTGGGGCAGCACCTAGGACGCCCGGTTCTGGCGGTTCGCCAGGCAAAAAGCAGGATCCCGGGCGGTTTACCGTCCGGGATCCTGCTTTTTTCTTTAGGGAGTGCTTTTCCGCCAGGACATCAGGCTGCTAGGACGCGGGTACCGCGTCCGCCAGTGCCACCTGCGGAGCGCCGGCGGGGGCGACCGGCGCGGCGCCCACCTGCACATTGACCCAGGTCCTGATGCCGTTCCCGCCCAGGCTGAGCCGCGAAAGGTAGGCACCTTCGGACAGGCCTGTCCAGGACACCGCGGCAGAGGTGGCGGTGCCATTCGGGGCCACGATCGGATTCGGTTCCACCGTGAGGTTGCCGGCGTCCCCTGCGAAGGTGACCGCCTGCACCGACGCGCTGGCTGCGCCGTTGTCCGGCGTGGAATAGAGGTTGACCGCGATGTAGTACGTCCCGGCCCGGGGGGATTCCAGGTTCAGGAACTCACTGGCGGAGGCCGTCGCCACCTGGGTGGCAGTCAGTCCGCCCGAAGCATTAGGCGCGTAGACCACCATGTCCCAGTCGACGTCGTCCGACTGCGCCTGGACGCCCAGGCGGGCGAACGAGGCTCCCTGCGGAACTGCCACCTGAAGCAGCGCATTGTGGGCGTCGTTCCGGGGGGCGTACGCGCCGGGAGTCTTGGTGATGGCCGTCTGGCTCAGCGGAGCCAGCCCCTCCACCCCTACGTTGATCGGGCTGTCCGAACCGGACACCAGTTCCATCGTGCCGCTGCCGCTGCCGGTGGCGGAGCTGAAGGCGAAGGACGGGGCGATCTGCGCATCAACAGGCCGGATGGCGATAGGAGAGCTCACAGTGCGCGGGCCCTTCCAGGTGAGGGTGCCGCTGCTGAACTTGCCCACCGGAGCGCTGACGTTCCGGATGGTCAGCGTGACCTCGCGGGTCTGGCCGGCCTTGGCGAAGTTCAGTGCGTTCGGCTCCACCTGGACATTGAATCCCGGCATGTTGACTTCCGGACGGTAGATTCCGGGAACCAGGGCAGTGAGCTGCCGCTTGACCTGCACTTCCCCAACCAGGCTGCCGAGTGCGATCGACGGCACGTTCAGGTCGCGGGCCGCGATGGAGCCGGCCTGCGGAGCACCGGTGTCCATGCCCTGGCCGTTGAGGAAGCCGAGCCAGTCCTTGATGCCTGAGTTGTAGACCAGGCCCGGATCCAGGACCCGGGTGGAGTCGATGTGGCCTGCGCCGCCCTGGAACGGATCCGTATTGGGCGTACCGTCGGCATTCACCAGCGGGTAAGCGGTGGTCATCATGGCAGATTTGACCATCGCGGGCGTCCATTTGGGCTGCTTGCTGAGCACCAGGGCGCCGAAGCCGGCGATGTGCGGTGCGGCCATGGAGGTTCCGGACATAAAGCCGAACTGGTCACCGTTGTTGCCGATGGTGGAGACGCCGGCAAGGACGTTCACACCGGGAGCCGCGATGTCCGGCTTCAGCAGGTCGCCGCCGGCGGCAAGGGTAGGTCCGCGGGAGGAGAAACCGGCGATCTGGGGTGCGGGTGCCGGCGGCAGGCCCGTGAGGTCGCCCTTGGCCAGGCTGACTGTCAGGGCCGGGTTCGCTTCCAGCTTCGACTTCAGTTCCAGGCTCTTGGGGGCGTTGACGTGGACGGTGGGCAGCACGTGGTTATCGGCGTCCTCGGAGCTGCTGGTGAGGTTCACCAGGATCATGCCGAGGCCGCCCTTGTCCTGGACTTCCTGGCTCTTGGCCGTCCGGTCCACGACGCCGCGGTCGCAGACCACCACTTTGCCTGTGACCTTGGCCGCGTCGAGGGAGCCCGGCGCGCAGAGGTTGGCATTGGTGGCTCCGGCTGCTGCCGCAGCCGAGGCGACGACAACCGGCTTGTCCGCCACTTCGGATTTCATGATCGAAGCTCCGCGGTAAAGGGAGCCGTCCGAGACCTTGACGGTGCCCAGCAGGTCACTGGGGAACGTGGATGCGGCAACCGTGGTCAGCCAGGGTGAAGCGTGGTTGACGGTGGACACTGTGGGCCCGGAGTTGCCGGCAGATGCGGACACGAAGACGCCTGCAGCGGCAGCATTGAGGAACGCCAACGCCACGGGATCGGTGGTGTTGTTGTTGTTCCCGGAGATGGAGTAGTTCAGGACATCCACGCCGTCTTTGATTGCGGCCTCCACCGCTTCCACCGAGGCGGAGGAGTAGCAGCCGCCGGTGTCCGGGTTGGTGTCCTCCCAGCAGACTTTGTAGACCGAAACCTTCGCGGCGGGGGCAACGCCGGAGCTCTTGCCGAAGTTTGCGCCGTCGATGACCTGCTCCACGTTCGCGTTACCCGCGGCAGTGGTGGCCGTGTGGGTCCCGTGGCTTCCGACGTCGACCGGGGAGATGAGTTCCTCCGGGGCCCGTTTCTGCGGGGCTACGTATTGCAGGAAGGAATCGGCGAAGTACCTCGCGCCAATGACCTTGGTGTTGCACAGGGAGCCGTCGAACGACGCTCCGGTGCCTTGGCCCTTTTGGCATTCGCCCTCGAAGGTGGTGCCGTCAGCCTTGAGCATGGCGATCCGGCCTTCCGCGGTGCGGTAGGGCACGCCCACCTGGGCCGGGCCGCTCAGGGGCTGGACCGGCTCGCCCTGGAGGAACGGGTTGTCCGGTGCGTAGCCCGAGTCGATGACGCCGACCACCACGCCCTTGCCGGCATTCGCTTCGCCGCCGAACTGTTTGGCCCAGACCCCGTCCGGGCCGGTCAGCTTAAGGAAATCCGTGGTGGTGTAGTCAGGAGCGTTCTCCACGTCGGGTGCAACCACCATGACGCGCTCATCCTTGGAGAGTTCCATTGCCTGGGCGGCAGTCAGCTCTGCAGTGAAGCCGTTCAGGGCGGCCGTGTACTGCTTTCCCGGGGTCACCCCCTGGCTTGCCGCCACCTCCCGCTGCTGCTGGCGGAGGTGTGCGTCATAGGCCCTGTAGTTGGCGCTGCCGGCGTCCAGCTTCCGCCCGTTTTCCGGCTTGGTTGCGCCAAGCCCCGGGGTGCCGCCCTCATAGGCGGCGGCCGCGGCTTCCGCCAGGACCACAATGTAGCGTCCGTCCTTGAATTCTGCGGGTGCAGTTTCCTTGGCGGCGGCTGCCTGATCCTGCCCGGCCGGCGCCGCGGTGGCGGGAGTGATGGCCATCGAGGTGAGGAGAAGCGGCAAGCCCACGGCAAGCGCCGCTGCCTTCCGGAATCCCCCGCCCCGCATGGGGCTCTTTCCAGTAGATCTCACGTGCAAACCTTTCACGATGTACCGGCCCAGCCACGGTTGGGGGCCCGAAACGACTGACCTTGCACAGGGAATTACAGATCTTGTCATTCCGTAAGACCAGTCGAAACAAAGAGTACAGAGTGATAGCCGAATATGACATAGGACACAAAACCAATATTTTCGCCAGTCACATAGGAGGACGGGAGCTGCATCGGAGCACCAAAAAAGGGCGCCCCGCAGGACGCCCTCACAAACCCTCAGATGTCAAACGCCTCCCGCTACTGGCGCGGCGTGCGGACCACCTCGCTGATCCACTGCCTGGTCTTTTCATCCACCGGACCCGCCACCCTGTTCTCACGGGCGAAGCGGTCAGCCTTGATCTTTTGGAGCACCATCCGGCCCAGCCCCGCGAACACTGCTGCGGCAACCACTGGCAACAGCACGGATTTCGATTTCTCAGCCATCCAGCAATCCTAGTGACGCAGGACGCACAACTCCAGAACCCCGACAGTCCCCTCTATTCGCCTTGGTCCCATGCCGCCGGCCGCCGCCAAACAGCCGTTTACAGGGTGGGGCGCTCCGGCCGGTAGAATGAGCTAGCAAGCTCGCGGAGCGCCCGTCCACAATGTCTAAAAAACAAGTGTCCAAGAAACAGTGTGCAACACACACTGTGTCCCAGGCACCCGGTACGGCGTGAGACGGCACCACTCCGCTGCGCCCTTACCCAAGCTCACGCACAGGAGTTACCGGATGCCCCGGATCGTTGTTGACGTCATGCCCAAGCCCGAGATTCTGGACCCGCAGGGGAAGGCGATCGTCGGCGCTCTCCCCCGCCTGGGCTTCACCAGCTTCAGCTCTGTCCGCCAGGGCAAGCGCTTCGAACTGACCGTCGACGGTGAGGTGACCGAGGAAATCCTGGCACAGGCACGCGATGCAGCGGAGACCCTCCTGTCCAACCCCGTGATCGAGGACGTCGTCAACGTCGAGGTCGTCGAGGCCTGACATGACTGAACTTCCCCTGATCGGAGAAGCCCCCGGCAACGCTTCCGTCGCCAGCAGGCTCGCTGGCGCCCGGATCGGCGTCGTCACGTTCCCCGGCACCCTTGATGACCGCGACGCCGCCCGCGCCGTCCGCCTCGCCGGCGGCACCGCCGTCGAACTCTGGCACGGCGACTCCCACCTTGGCGACGTGGACGCCGTCATCATTCCCGGCGGTTTCTCCTACGGCGACTACCTGCGGGCCGGCGCGATCGCCCGTTTCGCTCCGCTCATGTCCAAGATCATCGATGCGGCCAACAGCGACGCCAAGCTGCCCGTGCTGGGAATCTGCAACGGCTTCCAGATCCTCACGGAGTCGCACCTGTTGCCCGGTTCGATGATCAAGAACGACCACCTGAAGTTCCTGTGCCGCGACCAGGTGCTCCGCGTCGAAAACAGCAACACGGCGTGGACGCTGGACTACGAGGCGGGCCAGGAGATCACCATTCCGCTGAAGAACCAGGACGGCCAGTACATCGCCGACGACAAGACCCTGGACGCCCTTGAGGCCGAGGGCCGGGTGGTGTTCCGCTACGTTGGCTTCAACCCGAACGGCTCCCGCAGGGACATCGCAGGCATTTCCAACGCAGCCGGCAACGTGGTGGGCCTCATGCCGCACCCCGAGCACGCGGTGGAAGTTGGCTTCGGTCCCGAATCCCTCGATGGCATCGGCGGGTCCGACACCGACGGCCTCGGATTCTTCACCTCCGTCCTGAACAAGATTGTGGGAGGCGCCAAGTGACCACGGAAACCACCAAGAAGTTCAACATCGACACCGTTGAGCACGCCGCGAAGACTCCGGACACCGAGCTGCCCTGGGCCGAACTCGGCCTGAAGCAGAACGAGTTCGACGAGATCGTCAAGGTCCTCGGGCGCCGCCCTACCGGCGCCGAACTGGCCATGTACTCCGTCATGTGGAGCGAGCACTGCTCCTACAAGTCCTCCAAGAACCACCTGCGCCAGTTCGGCCAGAAGGTCACCGAGGAAATGAAGAAGGACATGCTGGTGGGTATCGGCGAAAACGCCGGTGTGACCAACCTGGGGGACGGCTGGGCCGTGACCTTCAAGATCGAATCGCACAACTCGCCGTCGTTCGTTGAGCCTTACCAGGGCGCCGCTACCGGCATCGGCGGCATTGTCCGCGACATCATCTCCATGGGTGCCCGCCCGGTGGCCGTGATGGACCCGCTGCGCTTCGGTGCCATCGACCACCCGGACACCGCGCGCGTCATGCACGGTGCAGTGGCCGGCATCGGCGGTTACGGCAACTCCCTGGGCCTGCCGAACATCGGCGGCGAAATGGTGTTCGACTCCGTGTACCAGGGCAACCCGCTGGTCAACGCCCTCGCCGTGGGCGTCATGCGCCATGAGGACATCCGCCTGGCCAACGCTTCCGGCAAGGGCAACAAGGTGGTCCTGTTCGGCGCGCGCACCGGCGGTGACGGCATTGGCGGCGCGTCCGTGCTGGCCTCGGAGTCCTTCGACGACACCAAGCCCTCCAAGCGCCCCGCCGTCCAGGTGGGTGACCCGTTCGCCGAGAAGGTCCTGATCGAGTGCTGCCTGGAGCTGTTCAAGGGCTCCCTGGTGGAAGGCATCCAGGACCTGGGCGCGGCGGGCATCTCCTGCGCCACGTCCGAACTTGCCTCCAACGGTGACGGCGGCATGCAGGTTGAGCTGACCTCCGTCCTGCTGCGCGACCCCACGTTGACCCCGGGCGAGATCCTGATGTCCGAGTCCCAGGAACGCATGATGGCCGTTGTCACGCCGGAGAACGTGGAAGCGTTCGAGGCCGTCATGGACAAGTGGGCCGTGGAGTACTCCTGGCTGGGCGAGGTGACCGATACCGGCCGCCTCATCATCACCTGGGAAGGCGACGTGATTGTCGACGTCGACCCCCGCACCGTGGCGCACGACGGCCCGGTTTACGACCGCCCGTATGCCCGGCCCGAGTGGCAGGACGCCGTCCAGGCTGACACCTTCACCGGTTCCGTGCAGGACGCCGGCCGCCCGGCCGCTCCGGCTGAGCTCGCGGCCGCTGTCACCGAACTCGTGGCATCGCCGAACATGTGCTCCAAGTCCTGGATCACCGACCAGTACGACCGCTACGTGGGCGGCAACACCTCCATGGCGTTCCCCGACGACGCCGGCGTGGTCCGCGTGGATGAGGAATCCGGCCTGGGCGTTGCCCTGGCCACCGATGCCAACGGCCGCTACACCTACCTGGACCCGTACCAGGGCGCCCAGCTGGCACTGGCCGAGGCGTACCGGAACGTTGCCACCGCCGGTGCCATCCCGATGGCCGTCAGCGACTGCCTGAACTTCGGTTCGCCCGAGGATCCGGACGTCATGTGGCAGCTCGCCGAAGCCATCCGCGGCCTGTCCGACGCCTGCATGGTATTGGGCATCCCCGTGACCGGCGGCAACGTCTCGCTCTACAACCAGACGGGCACCACCCCGATCCACCCCTCCCCCGTGGTGGCTGTGCTCGGCAAGCTCGACGACGTCGCGCGCCGCACGCCGTCGGGCTGGCGTGAGGACGGCCAGGCGATCTACCTCCTGGGCACCACGGGTGCCGAGCTGGACGGTTCCGAATGGGCCAACATGCGCGGACACCTCGGCGGGCAGCCGCCGAAGGTTGACCTCGAGGCCGAGCGCGCGCTGGGCGAGATCCTGATCAACGCCTCGCGCGACGGCATGGTCGACTCCGCCCACGACCTCTCCGAAGGCGGCCTCGCGGCTGCCCTCGTGGAGTCCTCGCTGCGCTACGGCGTGGGTGCCCGGATCGCCCTGCAGGACGTCCTGGACCGGGACGGCGTGGACCTGTTCACGGCGCTCTTCTCCGAGTCCCAGGGACGTGCCATTGTGGGCGTCCCGCGCTCCGAGGAAGTCCGCTTCACGGACATGTGCACGGCCCGCGGCTTCGCCCACACCCGCATCGGCGTGGTGGACGCAGCGAGCGGCAAGCTGGAAATCAACGGCGTGGAGGGCCTGTCCCTGGACGCCCTCCGCGAAGCCCACGAGGGGACCCTGCCGAAGTACTTCGGCTGACCCTCCCCACCGCCACCCTCGCCTCGCGAGCTCGGCCAGGGAACCCTGGCGGCGTGGGCCCAACCACCACATCGATTGCTCCGTACCTGCCCTTTTGAGTCTTCAAAACGGCCGCTGCGGAGCAATCGATTTTTAATCACCGCGCCGCCAGCCTCCGTGGATCAGCGCCGCCCGGATTTTGGCGACCGCAGGCTTCGCATCGTTGAGCATGTGGCGCTTGGAGATCCTGATTTCGGTCCAGCCCAGGGCTGCGTAGCGCTCGGAGCGGTCAATGTCCCGCACGATCTGCCCCTCCCCGCCGTGGTGTTCGCCCTCGTATTCGATCCCGATCCGGTACTTCCGGTAGGAGAGGTCCGGCTCATGGTGCGGTGTCCCGTCCTCCGAAATGATGGGAACGTTCAGCTCGGGTTCCGGCAGCCCAGCCCGCACCATGGCCAGCCGGAGCAGCGTTTCCTGCGGTGAGTCGGAGCCGACGCGGGCCAGCTTGATGGCTTCCTTGGCTCGCCGCAGTCCGCGCTTTCCCTTGTGCCTGTCGATCATGCGCTGAAGGTCAGCAATGCTGCACAGCGGCATGTCCCTTTCCTCGAAAGCCCCCCCCCCCCCCCCCCCCCCCCCCCCCCCCCCCCCCCCCCCCCCCCCCCCCCCCCCCCCCCCCCCCCCCCCCCCCCCCCCCCCCCCCCCCCCCCCCGCCCCCCGCCCCCCCCCCCCCCCCCCCCCCCCCCCCCCCCCCCCCCCCCCCCCCCCCCCCCCCCCCCCCCCCCCCCCCCCCCCCCCCCCCCCCCCCCCCCCCCCCCCCCCCCGCCCCCCCGCCCCCCCCCCCCCCCCCCCCCCCCCCCCCCCCGCCCCCCCCCCCCCCCCCCCCCTCCCCCCCCCCCGCCCCCCCCCCCCCCCCCCCCCGCAGCACTGCTCGAAACAGTGCCTGGATGGGCGGCAAGCACGACGCCGAAATCCGTGCCTCCAACACAGCCCACGA
Organism: Arthrobacter sp. BB-1; assembly: GCF_006151685.1. Lineage (NCBI taxonomy): Bacteria > Bacillati > Actinomycetota > Actinomycetes > Micrococcales > Micrococcaceae > Arthrobacter > Arthrobacter sp. BB-1. The sequence goes on along the minus strand of NZ_VDEV01000005.1, from coordinate 150,904 downwards.
CCCCTCCAAACGCCCAGCCGCGGCGGATACCGCTGCTACTGAAACGGTTCCGCCCTACGTGCGCTGAAGCCACAGGACGGCTCCCGAGCCCGCCACCGTCCTGAGTACCGTGGCGGGCTCCTGAAAGGATGGACTACATGGACAAACTTGAGGCAGCCGACCTGGTTCGCCGGGAGTCGATCCTGGAGGTTCGCGTGGAGCTTGTCACAGCGAGCCTTCGATTTGGCGTCAGGGAGATGCGTAACTCCTTGGCTCTGAATCAGGTACACCAGGTCCTGCAAAACTGACAACGTGGAACCGACGAAGGAGAAAACGCGATGAGTGACGCTTGCGGCTGCAGTGACGACAAGCCCGAAACCGCGGCCGAAGAGGCCGAGGAAGCAGTAGGGTTCAAAACCACGCTCGAGTCTGCCAAGACCGTGACGGCTGTGGGACCGGCAGCGTGAGCGAGCAATCGGGAGCATACCCCGCGGGTTCACCTCCGGGCGCGGGGAAAGGGCGGCGGATAAAGATCGGCCTGCTCGTCTCGGCCGCCGTGCTCGCGGCGGCCGACCTGGGGGTCAAGGCCCTGGCCGAGGCCCTGCTCATCCACAACGCCACGGTCGACCTGGGACTGATGAACCTGAAGCTGCTGTACAACACCGGGGTAGCATTCAGCCTCGGCGCGGACCTGGCCCCCTGGCTGGTCATCGCCGCCACCGCCATAATCGTCCTGACCATGACCTGGTACACCGTGTCCACCGCACCAGCCATGTCACGACTCTCCAGGGCTGGTGCCGCCATGGTGCTCGGCGGCGGCGCCGGCAACCTCATCGACCGGCTGGACGGGCGCGGCGTGGTGGACTACCTGCACAGCGGCTGGTTTCCCACCTTCAACCTCGCGGACGTGTTCGTCACCGTCGGTGTGGGCCTGTACGTCCTGGGCACCCTGCTGGGATCCCGGCAACGGAAGAAGGCATAGGCGGCAGCGGGGACGGGTACCTGGCACCGCGAAACTGAAAGGAATCCTCGTGCTTGCGACCATTTTGGCAGCGGCAGCCATGTTCACGCGACCAACATCGATGACATCGTGGTGCTGACGGTGCTTTTCCTCGCCTCCAGCAAAGGGTAGGCCCGGCCTGGGACAGACCGCCCGCGAAAGGACTTCTTAACCAGACCCGGCCGGCACACAACTCCGCCGTCCCGGTACCTCCTGAGCCTGGGTGCGACGAACCATCCTTCCGTTTACCGTGCCGTGGCCGACCCTGCTAGCACGTTAGGCTGGACGGGTGAATCCCCCTGTTTCCCGGCGCGTGTTCCTGCTCGGAACGGCAGGCGCCGCAGCCCTGACAGTGACCGGTTGCAGGAACGGCGACACACGCGCGGCTTTCTCCACCGTCGGCACCTTGGACTTCGCCAATCCTCTGGGCATTCCGCCGCTGGCTGCCTCGATGACCGCAGCGGACGGAACCCGGGTCTTCCAGCTAACCGCGGAGGCCGGAAGCAGCCGTTTCCTGCCAGACAGGACCACTCCTACCTGGGGTTATAACGGAACGTTTCTGGGTCCCACCCTCAGGGCACGCCGCGGTGAGAAGGTCCGCGTCACCGTCGCGAACGCCTTGGAGGAGTCAACGACCGTGCACTGGCACGGCATGCACCTGCCCGCCGTTTTCGACGGCGGCCCCCACCAGATCATCAATCCCGGCGCTGTCTGGGCCCCTGAATGGACCGTGGACCAGCCCGCGGCCACCCTGTGGTACCACCCGCACCCCCATGGGCAGACCGAAGCGCAGATGGCCCGCGGCCTGGCAGGGATGTTCATCCTTGACGGCGACGAGCCGGTTCAGGGGCTGCCCTTCGAGTACGGGGTGGATGATGTTCCCGTCATCGTCCAGGACCGCACCTTTGGTGATGATGGATCCTTCCGGCCGGGCCCGCCCGCCCAGACCGGGCTGCTGGGCGACACGGTCCTTGTCAACGGTACCTGCAACCCGCACCTGGCCGTCACCACAGAGGCTGTGCGGCTGCGGCTTCTCAACGCTGCGACCGCACGCATCTTCAACCTCGGTTTCGCCGATAACCGGCAGTTCCAGGTGGTAGGCAGCGACGGTGGCCTGCTGCCGGCACCCGTTGCTGTTGGGAGGCTGCTGCTCTCACCGGGGGAGCGGGCCGAAATCGTGGTCCGGTTCACGCCCGGGGAACAGCCCGTGCTCCGGTCCTTTCCCCAGGAACTGGGGATGAGCAGGGAATTTAACGACGGCGCCGGCGGCAACGACGTGCTGGACCTGCTGCAGTTCAGGGCCGCCGATAAGCTGGCCGGTTCACCGCAACTGCCCGAACGCTTGGCCGACCTCGAGCCTGTTGACCCGAAAATGTCGGCGGCAACGCGCAGCTTCATTCTCAAAGGCATGTTCATCAACGGGCGCATGATGGACATGTCCCGGATCGACGCGACGGTCGGCGCCGGCACGGTGGAAATATGGATGGTCAGCAACACCGATAACCAGCCGCACAGCTTCCACGTCCACGGGGTGCAGTTCCAGATCCTGGAACTCAACGGCGCCGATCCCGGCCCGGAATTCTCCGGGTGGAAGGACACCGTGTTCCTGCCGGTAGGGACCTCGGCGCGGATTGCCTTGAAGTTCGGCCGCCATACCGACCCGGAGACGGCCTACATGTACCACTGCCATTTGGTACGGCACGCCGACCAGGGCATGATGGGCCAGTTCATAGTCGTCCAACCACAATGAAGCCAAGAAACAGAGGCCTTCATTGTGCTCTAAAGAGACTGACGGCCGCCACTAGGGCTCGGAACAGTACATCGGTATGGGGACGTTCTGACGCCGCCAGCACGACAGCTCTTGTACCCGGCCAAAGAGGAACAAGGTTCAAGTCTTCCTGTTGACGCCTTGGCGTCAGATTTGGATGTACCTGAACCTGGACGTACACCTGGCACGCCAGTCGATTTTCCGGCTGGGTTACCCTGGCCACCCACGAGGCGGATTGTTTTGATCAGACTGGTCCTAAAGCGGCGGCGGAGCACCTCACTTTGACGGTCCGCGATGGCGCGTTTCTCAGAAGCGAAGGATCTCAGGAAAAACTTCTTGATATTGACCCATCCATGTTTCTGCGTCGGCCGAATAGTCATTGAGACACCGGCCAGGGGCAGGTGAACATCGGTCCGGGCCATGCCCGTCCCAATTCAAGGAGTACTGGAATGCAGACAATTAAGCGCAGCACGTTCACGGTCGCAGGCGTTGCAGCGGCGGCTTTGCTCAGCCTGACCGCCTGCGGGGGATCGGCTGCCACTTCAGGCTCATCTGCTCCCGCCGCCGCGCCTTCTGCTTCCAGTGCGGCGCCGGCACCGTCCGCCAGCTCTTCGGCCGACGCTATGGACCCGGCCGTCAACCTGGTCGGCCCGGGTTGCGCTGGTTACGCCGAGCAGGTCCCCACCGGCGCAGGCTCGGTGGAAGGCATGGCCTTGGATCCAGTCGCTGTCGCAGCATCGAACAACCCGATCCTTACCACTCTGACCGCCGCAGTGTCCGGCAAGCTGAACCCCAAGGTTGACCTGGTGGACACCCTTAACGGCGGCGAATTCACTGTCTTCGCACCGGTGGATGAGGCCTTCGCCAAAATTGACCCCGCAACCATCGAAACCCTTAAGACCGACGATGCTCTGCTGAGCAAGATCCTGACCTACCACGTGGTCCCGGGTCAGATCACTCCCGACAAGATCGCTGGCACCCACGCCACGGTCCAGGGCGGATCCGTCACGGTCACCGGCAGCGGTGAAACCCTCAAGGTCGATGACGCCAGCGTCATCTGCGGCGGCGTGCAGACCAAGAACGCAACCGTCTACCTCATCGACTCGGTGCTGATGCCCAAGTGAATCGGCTGCTGGCCTAGGGCCAAATAGGACTGCTCCCTGGAAGTTGGAACTGAATTTATTAGTCCAAACTTCCAGGGAGCAGTTTCTTGTGTAGCCACACCCTCTTTGGCCGCGGTAAGAATTACCGAGAACTCACATTGGACGCCTAAGTCCATGGGGCAGGAATGCCATGGTGGGCCGCTGGTCTTGAGAGTGAACCTGCTCTTTCCGTCATCTCCGCTGGCTGCCGTGCAGAGCCAGCAATCTCCCGCAGCTGCTGGGACCAAGACTGACCGCGGCCCAGCCATATCCGTTCTCTATGACTGCTGGGCAAACTGAAACGGGTAAGGCTTCATTTCCTCATCTGTGTGAGGAGTGTTTCATGGGCCGGCGGCGCGGGGGGAGTGGGCGGAGGGGCCGCGTTAGCTGGACTTGAGGGTCCGGTCCGTCCTGATGATCCGGGGGACGATCTTGACGTAGGCCACCATCCCGATGAGCTCCACTAATGTCTGGGTAACGACGACGAGGGATACCAGGGCGAGCGGCTCGGGCAGGGCCAGGGCCAGGGGGAGTACGACCAATGAGTTGCGTGTTGCGCCGCTGAAGATCACGGCCTTGGTACTGGCGGCGTCCAGTCCGCCTGCCCGCGCCGCTGCCATGCCCAGCGGGACCATCACCACCAGGAATGCCGCGTAGACCGGGATGACCGACAGCAGGGATCCGATCTGGCTGCCCACGCCGGTGATCTGTGACCCAATGACGACAGCGAGGGTCAGCATCATCAAGGGAACCATCAGCCCTTCCATCAGCGTCATCACGGCACGGCCTCCGGCTGCCCGTCTGGCCCATTCCTGGGTGAGCGCCGCCAGAACAAGCGGGATGATGATCAGGAAGACGAGAGCCTCAATGAAGGGCCCTGGCTCTATCTCGGAGACCAGGTCGGGGCCTACAAAGAACAGCAGATACAGGGGCAACAGCAGCATCTGCGTGAGCATGAGCAGCGGCGCGGCCGCAAGAAGCCGGTCGCTTGATCCGCCGGCCAGTCCGGAGAAGACGATTACGTAATCGATACAGGGGGTCAACAGCACCATCATCACCCCGATCAAAAGGGCCTGATCATGTGCGATGAACCGGGACAGGGTAAAGACAACGCCCGGGACGATAAGGAAGTTCAGGACCAGAACGGTCGCCATGAACCGGACATCGCGTATCGCCTTACGGATCAAGGCAAACGGAATGCCGAGGAACGTCGCAAACAGCAGCAGCACCAGAACAGGGTTGATGGCCTGTTCCAGGGGCACAGACACGGCAGGAACCAGCCAGCCGAGCACTCCTCCAGCGACAACGGCCAGCAGGTAGAGGCCGATCTGCCGGCGCTCCAGGACACTGACCAAACGGGCTACTCGCATTCATCAAGCGTAGGCGGGTGAATAAAGGGCGTCGGAAGATGACGAAGCAGGCCAACCGGCCCGGGAACAAGCACCAGCGTCCTCAGCTGAGAAACCACCGCCGCCGTACGGAACCTTGATGAGTAGGTGCAGTGATGTCCAACGTGAAAGAAGGTAAGCCGAAGCTTTACTTTTCGGTGCGCCTAATTTTGCGTTATTCTCAGTGGTATCACCACGCCCACGATGACGAGGACCATGATGGCTATTCCGATACTTCAGGCACGCCCGGCCGCGGGCCGGCGGTGGTCCCGCTTGCTGCTGATGGGCCCGGCTTTTGTGGCCGCCATCGCTTACGTCGATCCTGGCAATGTGGCCGCTAACCTCACTGCGGGTGCGAGCTACGGGTATTTGCTGGTCTGGGTTTTGGTGGCAGCGAACGCCATGGCCGTGCTGGTGCAGTATCAGTCGGCCAAACTCGGGCTGGCCACGGGCCTGAGCCTTCCCGAGATTCTGGGCAAGCGTCTTGGCAACGGCCGACGGCGGATGTACTGGCTCCAAGCTGAGGTGGTCGCCGGCGCAACCGACATGGCCGAAGTCATCGGCGGTGCCGTGGCGCTGAACCTGTTGTTCGGCCTTCCGCTGCTGGCCGGCGGCCTCATCATTGGTGTGGCATCAATGCTGCTTCTGGCGTTGCAGAGCGCACGGGGCCAGAAGTCCTTCGAGTACGCGATCCTGATCCTGCTTGGCGTCATCGCGGTCGGTTTCGTCTCCGGGCTCTTCGTGAACCCGCCCGATGCCGGGAGCGCCCTGGGCGGCCTGGTGCCCAGGTTCGAGGGCACGGACACCGTCCTGCTCGCGGCCAGCATGCTGGGAGCCACGGTCATGCCGCACGCGATTTATCTGCATTCGGCGCTGGCCCGGGACAGGCACGGCTTCTCCAAGGATCCCGCCGTCCGGACACGACTCATTAAGGCCACCCGCTTCGACGTGGCGGGCGCCCTGATGCTCGCCGGGGTAGTTAACATTGCGATGCTCCTGCTGGCCGCCTCTAGCCTGCGTGGCATCGAAGGAACGGACACGATCGCCGGTGCCCACGCCGCCGTCACGTCGGCTCTTGGTCCCGTCATCGGCGTCGTGTTCGCCATCGGGCTGCTGGCCTCGGGACTGGCCTCGACATCGGTCGGCTGCTATGCGGGCGCCACGATCATGGGTGGACTGCTGAAGCTCCGCGTACCGCTGCTGACCCGTCGCGTCATCACCTTGATCCCTGCCCTGCTGATCCTCGGCGCCGGGATCGAGCCGACCCTGGCCCTGGTTCTGAGCCAGGTCCTGCTCAGCTTCGGTATTCCTTTTGCTTTGATCCCGCTGATCCGGCTGACCGGGAAACGTGATGTGATGGGCATCCACACGGACTCGATGCCGCTGAAGATCGCCGGCTGGACCAGCGCGACGCTGATTGTGGGACTGAACTGTGTCCTCATCGTCCTCACCGTTACCGGTCAAGCCTGATCCTTCCGGAGTTTGACGCGGAGTCGCCGCTGCTGGACGGGACCACTCGCTCGGCGTTCGTCGCTTTGGGGAGGGCTGTTCCTCCAGTGGAGGGCGAACTCGTCCAAGGTTTTGCCATCGACAAGCCATGGTGTCGGGGGCACGAGCCGGAGACCGCGGAGCTCCCCATTTTCCAGCATTTTCACAACTTCGGCTTCACTGATGCCCAGTACGCCGGCGGTCATTGTGACTGTGTAAAAGTGCACCATTCCCCGTGCCGGTGTGCGGGCGTGACGTGGGGACATGCCAAAGCTCCTTTTTGGATCGGATAAGTGTTGGCCAGCTGATGGCCAGTGCCGTCATCTTCATGGCCGTGCATTCTGGTCCGGTACCGCAATATAAGTGCTCCAATTCCTTTTTGTCGACCACCAAAATTTGGGGGACGGTGCTGCCCCACCCCGTGTGGGGGGGGCAGGTGCCCCTGTTTTGGGGGTTCCGGCGCATCAAGTTGGGGCTGTCTGGTGGCCGTGATCGGGGGGAAGCTTGGGTAACTGTCCCTTGGAAGGTTTTCGGCGCTTTGCCGGCCCAAATTTCCCACATGCACTTTGGAAGAGCTATGACGGGTTTATTTGCTCGATGGAGCATGCAATTTCGGTTGTTGGTCCTGGCTTTGGCGGCCGGCATTGTAGGCATGGGTCTTTGGTATCTTCCCCATGTTTCTGTGGATGCCCTTCCTGAATTCGAGCCAGCGCAGGTGGAAATTCAGACGGAAGCCCTGGGCTTGTCCGCTGTTGAGGTAGAGCAGCTCATTACCTCGCCGATGGAAGTCGACTTGCTCAACGGCGTCGCCTATCTGGACGAGATCAGATCCCAGTCCGTTCCTGGCCTGTCCTCAATCCAGCTGCTGTTCGAGCCGGGGACGGATTTGCCCCGGGCACGCCAGCTCGTGGCGGAGCGGCTGGTCATGGCGCACTCTTTGCCGCGTGTCTCCACGCCGCCGGTACTGATGCAGCCCAAGTCTTCCACCGGCCGGGTGATGATGGTGCGGCTCTCTTCTTCGGAGATGCCGCTCATGGACATGTCCGTGTTGGCCCGCTGGAACATCAAACCCCGCCTGATGGGCGTTCCCGGCGTCGCGAACGTTTCCATCTGGGGGCAGCGTGAGCAGCAGATGCAGGTCCAAGTGGACCCGGCAGTGCTGCAGGCACGCGGAGTGACGCTGAACCAGGTCATGGAGACCACGGGCAATGCCGTGTGGGTGTCTCCCCTGACCTTCCTTAAGGCCTCCACGCCAGGTACCGGCGGCTTCCTGGAGACGGAGAACCAGCGCATCGGTATCCAGCACGTGCTGCCGATCACCACTCCGAGCGATCTTGCCAAGGTCAGCGTGGAGAAAGTGACGGGTGCCCCATTGACGCTGGGGGATGTTGCTTCAGTGCGCGAAAATCATCAGCCGCTCATAGGTGATGCAGTGCTGGACGAGGATCCAGGCCTGATGCTGGTCGTCGAGAAGTTCCCCGAGGCGAACACCATGGAGATTACCGCCGCCCTGGAGTCGGCGCTGGAGGACCTGAAACCGGGCCTTTCGGGCATTGACGTGGACAGCAGTGTCTACCGTCCGGCGTCCTTCATCCAGTCCGCGGTGGAGAGCCTGGGAATTGCGCTCTTCGTCAGCCTGGCGCTGGCGGCTCTCCTGCTCGGGATGTTCTTCAGGTCCTGGCGAGTCGCTTTGGTGGGACTGCTGGTCCTGACGGTATCCACAGTGGCCGCCCTGCTGGTGCTGTTCGCGCTGGGGGTCGGATTGAACGTCATGGTGTTCTCCGGCCTGGTGCTTGCCCTGGTGGTGGTGGTGGGAGACCTCGTGACCGACCTGAACGGGCTGCAGCTCTACCGCAGCCACCCCGTAACGGCTGCCCGCCGAGACCGCGCCCCCGCCAATACCGACCAAGAGCGCTTAGGCGAACCGGCTACGGAAGGTGGCAGCGCTCCGGGGCCCGGGAACGAGCGGTCACGGAGGGAATTAATTGGGTCAGCGTTGCAGCAGACACGCAATCCGATCATCTTTTCGGGCCTGACGATGACACTGGCCGTGATGCCAGTGCTGGTCCTGTCAGGCATCGACCGGGCACTGTTCGTGCCGCTCGTTCTGTCCTACCTGCTGGCACTGGCGGTGGCACTGCTGGTGGCCTGGACGCTCACCCCGGCCCTGGCAGTGTCCCTTCTCTCGGTCAATGCCCCGGCCAGACAGCCGCGGTTTCTGACCGCGATCACCGACCGGTACCACAGGCGGCTGGACTGGGTCACGGCAAGAACCAAGTGGATCATCGCTATCGGTGCCGCAGTGGCCCTGGCCACCGTCGCCGGGCTACCGATGCTTGGTGCGGGACAACCAGCTGTGCCTGCCCTCCAGGACCGGATCCTGCAGATCCAGTGGGACAGCCTGGCGGGAACCTCCCGCGAGGAGATGGGCAGGGTGTCGGCGCTTGCGACCGATGACCTGAAAGACATCCCCGGTGTGGCGAGTGTGGGAGGGCACGTCGGGCGTGCCATCACCTCGGATAAGGTCGCCAACGTCAACTCCGGCGAGTTGTGGGTCACGATGCACCCTGACGCTGACTACACGAGGGTGGCGAATGCCGTAAATGAGGTCATCGCTGGCTACCCGGGCATTAGCGGCAATGTTGCCACCTACGCCCAGAACAGGCTCCAGGAGGAACGGAGCCGGTCCGAGCACGAGTTCTCCGTGCGCGTTTTTGGCGTGGATCCCAAGCTTCTCCGCGAAGAAGCCGAGAACGTCCGGGACCTTATGTCCAACACAGCGGGTCTGGTGAATCCACAGCTGTCGCTCCCGCCGCTGCAGCCTATCGCCGAGGTCGAAGTGGATCTGGATAAGGCGCAGCAGGCGGGCATCAAGCCCGGTGATGTTCGTCGGGCCGCTGCAACCCTGCTGCAAGGTGTCGACGTGGGCTTCCTTTTCGAGCAGCAGAAGGTATTCCAGGTGGTGGTTACCGGTGTTCCTGAAACGAGGGCCAGTCTCACCAGCGTGCAGGAACTTATCATCGATAAACCCGGTGGGGGCCATGTCCGCCTCGGGGACGTGGCTGAGGTCCGGGTGGCGCCGAACGAAAGCGTGATCAAGCACGTGGACACTTCCCGTCACATTGACGTAGTGGCAGGCGTGGACGGCCGTTCGGTGAGCGACATCGTATCGGAGGTTGAATCCGGCCTGGCGAACCTCGATTTCCCGCTTGAATACCACGCGCAGATTCCGGCGCAGTTTACTCAGCAGGAGGCTCACGTCCAGTTTGTCTGGGCAGTGGCCTTGGCTGCCTTCCTGGGCATCCTGGTCCTCCTGCAGACCGCCGTTGGAAGCTGGCGGGTCGCCATTGTGGTGTTCTTGGCACTGCCTTTAGCCCTGACAGGCGGGGTGGTGGCGGCACTGCTTACCGGAGGCGTCAATTCGCTGGTGACTCTTTTCGGCTTCGTAGTGCTGCTCGGCATGGCGGTGCGGGACAGCATCCTGCTCATCCGCCGGGCGCAGGCGCTTAAAGATGGTGACAAAGTGCCCGGTCAGCGCGTTGCAGGTGAAACGGCCTGGGATGAAACCGCTGCCGGCCGCGCGAGAGCACCAGGGCAGCGCGACACGAGGTCCTCCGTGCTGCAGGCGGGCCGGGAGCGGTTGCTGCCCGTGCTCGCCGGGGTGGTGGTCAGCGCAGCGTTCCTGATTCCCCTGGTGCTGCTTGGCGGAAGCGTCGGCAGGGAAATCGTACTGCCTTTGGCCACGGTGGTCTGGGGCGGGCTGGTGACCTACGCGCTCCTCACCCTGTTTGTCCTGCCCGCGCTCCTGCTCGTCTCCGGAACAGGTGCCCCGGATGATGCCCTGAAAACACAAACTGTTCCGGGTGCTGTGGAAGTCCCGGAAAGATCGGAAATGTCGTGACCAACACGCACGAGCACCGGATCCATGGGTGCCGTCTCCTTGAGGCCTTCCTCTTCGCTGGCCTGATGCTCGGAGGTTTGGCCGCCTGTGCAGGAGAGCCTGCTCCAGCCGCCGACGACGGCACTGAGGCCGCCGTCCTTCAGGTGATCGAGGGACAGGAGGTCAGCAGGATCACGCTGACTGCCAAAGCCAGCGAGCGTCTGGGCGTCACCATTGAAGCCGTGGAGGCGAGGACCACCGAGGGCAAGCTGCAGGTTCCGTATGGAGCGCTTCTTTACGACGCCAGTGGAGCGACGTGGGTGTACACGAATCCGGAACCTCTGGTCTTCGTTCGGGCGCCTGTAGCCGTCGAACGGATCGAAGGGTCCTCAGTGCGGTTGACCAGCGGTCCGGAGCCCGGAACGAATATCGTGACGGTTGGGGCAGCCGAGCTGTTGGGTGCTGAACTAGATACGGCGCACTGATCATGCGCAGGCTCATAACCTACAGCCTTAGGTTCCGCTCAATCGTTGTTGCCCTCGCCGTCGGAATCATGATGGTCGGTGCCGTGCAGATCAGCTCCGCATCGGTGGACGTGTTCCCGGAGTTTGCGCCGCCGCGGGTGGAGGTTCAAACTGCAGCGCTGGGCCTCACAGCCGCCGAGGTCGAGGAGCTGGTTACAGTCCCGCTCGAGGAAGCGCTCAACGGTGTCGAGGGCCTCGACGAGCTGAGGTCCAAGTCCGTTTCCCAGCTCTCCGCCGTCCTGATGATCTTTGAGCCAGGCACAGACCTTTTGAAAGCGCGGCAACTGGTGTCCGAACGCGTGGCAACGGTGACGCCCACCCTGCCGAGCTGGGCCACACCCCCGGTGATGCTCCAACCGTTGTCCTCGACGAGCCGTGTCATGAAGATCGGCCTGTCCTCGGACACCAGGTCCCTGATCGAGATGACGATGCTGACGCACTACAAGCTGCGCGCGCACCTGCTCTCGGTCCCCGGAGTGGCGAACGTCGCGATCTGGGGCGCGCGGAAGGAAACGCTCCAGGTGCGTGTGGAGCCGGAAAAGATGAAGGCGCACAACGTCACCATGGAACAGGTGATGTCGGTGGCCAACGATGCCTTGGCTGCCGGCCTGCTCAAGCACTCCAGCGGCAACCTTGTGGGCACGGGTGGTTTCGTTGAAACCCCAAATCAGCGGCTGGGCGTCGGCCTCGTCCTGCCGATTCGCACTGCGGAGGACCTGGCCAAGGTGATCATCGATAACCGCAACGGCACACCGCTTCGACTGGGGGATGTGGCGCAGGTCGTGGTGGACCACAACCCGCTGATCGGTGACGCCGTCATCAATGACGGCGAGGGCCTGATGCTGATCGTTGAGAAGCTGCCGTGGGGCAATACCTTGGAAGTGACAAGGGGCGTGGAAGAGGCGCTGAAGCAGATGGCACCCGCCCTCGACGGCGTCGAAGTCGATACCGCCATCTTCCGCCCGGCGACGTTCATCGAGCAGTCGCTGGAGAACCTCAGCTTGGCGATGCTCCTGGGTATCGTGCTGGTCATGATGGTGCTGGGAGCCTTCCTTTTCCAGTGGCGGACGGCCCTCATCAGCCTGATTGCCATTCCGTTGTCGCTTATAACAGCCGGCGTGGTGATCATGATGACGGGCAGTACGGTAAACACGATGGTCCTGGCCGGGCTGGTCATCGCCGTCGGGGTGGTTGTTGATGATGCCATCATCGACATCGAGAACATCATCCGGCGCCTGAGGCAGCACCGGAGCAGCGGCAGCGCCCGTTCCACCGCTTCTGTCGTCCTGGAAGCCTCGGTGGAGGTCCGCGGTCCGATCGTTTACGCGACCCTGATCATCGTGGTGGCGGCAGTACCCATCTTTTTCCTGGAAGGCCTCACCGGCGCGTTTTTCCGGCCCTTGGCCACGTCCTACACGCTTGCGGTCTTCGCCTCGATGCTCGTGGCGCTGACAGTCACGCCGGCATTGGCGCTTATTTTCCTGCGTAAGGCACCGCTGGATCCGAGGGACCCGCCGCTGGTCCGCGTCCTCAAACGGGGCTACCACTCCTTTATGTCCCGGGTAGTGCGCCGACCTGCTCCGGGGTACGTGGCTTTCGCCGGCCTGACGCTGGTGGGTGCGCTGGTGGCTCCGCTGCTGGGCCAAGCCCTCCTTCCCTCGTTCAAGGAACGCGACTTCCTGATGCACTGGGTGACCCAGCCTGGTACCTCGTTGAAGGAAGAAGTCCGGATCAGCGAGCGGGCCTGCCGCGAACTGCTGGAGGTTGAGGGTGTGCTCAACTGTGGTTCCCATATCGGGCAGGCTCTTGCGGCCGATGAAGTCGTCGGCGTGAACTTCGGTGAGAACTGGATCAGCGTAGATCCGGAGGTGGACTACGACAAGACACTGGCCACGGTGCAGGAAGTGGTGGACGGTTACCCCGGTATTTTCAGGGACGTCCAGACCTACCTCAAGGAGAGGATCCGCGAGGTGCTGACCGGCGACAGCGGCGCCGTCGTCGTCCGGGTCTACGGCGATGACCTGCAGACGCTGCGGGAGGTGGCCAAGGAAATTGAGGGCGTGATGGGCAAGATTCCCGAGGCAGTCGAGGAACATGTGTCGCTTCAGGTGGACATTCCCCAAGTTGACGTGAAGGTGAACCTTGATGCCGCCCAACGCCTCGGCCTCAAGCCCGGCGACGTACGCCGCCAGGCGGCTGCCTTTGTTGCCAGCGAGGAAGTAGGCGACCTGTGGCGGGACGGAAAGGTCTATGATGTCCGCATCTGGAGCCCGCCGGAGCTCCGCTCGGATGTGACGAGCATCGAAAACCTTCCCATCAACACCCCGACTGGAAGTAGCGTCCGGCTCGCTGATGTGGCGGACGTGAGCGTCAATGAGACTCCGGCCGTAATAGAGCGGAACAACAACTCACGCCGGATTGACATCAGCGCCGACGCTGCGACGGACGGAGACCTCGGCGCACTGGTCGAGAAGCTGGAGGACGGCCTTGCGGAGGTGAACTTCCCCACCGGCTACCACGCAGAAATCCTTGGTGAATTTGCCGAACGGGAAGCGGCAACCCAGCGGCTGATGATCTTCGCAGCAGGTGCCCTCATTGCCATCTTCCTGCTGCTCCAGGCATCCTTTGGCAGTTGGAGGCTTGCGGCCCTGATTATGTTCACACTGCCGGTAGCGTTGGTCGGCGGCGTGCTGGCGGCCTACCTCAGCGGCGGGGTCCTGTCGCTCGGTTCAATTGTCGGGTTCCTGACTGTCATGGGTATTGCAGCCCGCAACGGCATTCTCCTTATCAGCCACTGTCAGCACCTGGAGAAGTACGAGGATGAGAAATGGGGGCCGGAGCTCGTTCTGCGGGGGGCCGGTGAACGTCTCTCGCCCATTCTGATGACCACCCTGGCCACCGGGCTGGCGCTGGTGCCGCTGATCATCATGGGTACCATCCCCGGACACGAAATTGAGCACCCGATGGCTGTGGTCATCCTCGGTGGCCTGGTGACGTCCACCCTGCTGAACCTGTTCATCCTGCCGTCACTGTACCTGCGGTTCGGAAAGTCAAAGAAGGCCAAAACGGTACCGCCCGCCCCGACCGTCCCCGTCCCGGCAACCTAAGGCCACACGCCCGTCGCCAGGCAACCAAAGTCCCAGAGTAATCCAGCCTTGACCTAGCCCCGAGGCCCACGTACACCGTGCCCGGGAGGAGATTCCCGGCAGCGGCAGCACGTGCGCGGGTAACTGGTCCTAAGACACTCACCGCAACAGCCTGGACCTTACCGGCTTTCCGCGCCCGGCCGCCATGATCTTTGTCCGCCGCCCACGAGCGGGAGAGCTCCGGTGGTCAAAGGTCGAAGGCGGCGGCAGCCAGCGCCGTGACCCTTAAGGCAGTGACAAAGTACTGACGGCGGCTATGGCCCACATAAGCTCATGAGCGGTCAATCCCCGCTGCTGGCAGGAACCACCCAGACCGCGTCCGCCGCTTCAGTTCCAAGCGTGATGTCCTGCCCGCTACCGGTCATTCGGACGGTTGTCCCTGCCGTGAAGGGCTTCCGTTGGCCGATGGTGAGCTTGGACCCGGGAGTGAGGCCAAGGCGGGAAAAATAACGCAGCAACTTCGGGTCAGTGTCCGATACCCGGCAAATGACCACGTCTTGTCCTGGCTGTGCGGCAGTGAGCTGGCGGGCTTCGGGGCGGCTTACCCGCCCGTCGGCTGTGGGGATGGGATCACCGTGGGGGTCCGTGGACGGATGTCCCAGCAGTTCATCCATTCTGGCGATCAGGTCTTCGGAGGCCGCGTGTTCGAGCTTTTCGGCCTCGTCGTGGACTTCATCCCAGCTGTATCCGAGTGTCTGCACCAGAAAGGTTTCCAGGACTCTGTGCCGGCGAACCATAACCAGGGCGTACCGCCTCCCGTCGGGAGTGAGACTGACACTGCTGTACTTGGCGTGTATTACCAGGCCCTGGAGCGCGAGCTTTGCGATACCCTCGGAGACCGTGGACATGCTCAGGCCCAGCCGGTCCGCCAGCAGCCCAACGGTGACCGGCGCATCCGACCATTCATTGGCGGTGTAGAGGAGCTTCAAATAGTCCTGGGCGGCAACGGTCAGGTCAGAACCGTCGGCCTTAGCCATTGCCGCGCCGCCCGCCCTGCAGGCAGCCAGTGAGCCGTCCCTTTGGGGGAAGGATGGTCAGGGCCAGGGGCTCAGTCCTTGAGGGCAATCGACGCCGTGCGCAGCAAACGGCCGCCCAGGCTCCGGTCATCACGCCTGCAGCGGATCCGCCGGCCCGGCTGCGGCTGGCCGTGGGGCACTCCACGGCTGGCTGGCCTCCGCTCTTAGAGGCCCATGGCATCCAGAAGAGCATCTTCCTCGTCATCAGAGCGTGGGCGGCGTGCTTTGCCCTGGGCACGGTGTTGTCCGGGTTCGGACGGTTCCTCAAGTTCACGTTCCTCCCGGCCGATGCGGGCCTGTTGCCGGGCCATGTAACCGAACCCGACAAAGGCCAGCACTCCGAAGGTAATCCACTGCATCGCGTAGGACAGGTTGGACCCTTCCTGCACCTTGGGTGGGGCGAGTTGCTGAGGCGCAGTTTCCGGCGGGGGCGTTTCGGAGGCCATGAGGCCGTAGCTGCCGGTCTTCACCGGGTACTGCAGCTGGCGGGCATAGGAGGTCAGGTCGATGCTGGCCAGTTGCCCTTCCGGAGCGGCGCGGTCCACGTCGGCTTCTGAGGGTTTGATCCGCACCACCGCAGTGACGGTTCCAGTCGGCGGTGCAGGAACCATATCAGGGTAGCCGGGCCGGTTGTTTCCGATGGGAACCCAGCCGCGGTTGATGATGATCGTTTCGCCGGTTAGCAGACGGAACGGCACCACAATCTCGTACCCTGCGGCAGAGTAGTTGGGCCGGTTCCGCACGATCCGCTGGTCTTCGGCGAGGTACTGGCCTCTAACGGATACGGTCGTCCATTTCGCGTCCGGCTCGGCGTGATCAAAATAGCGGCTGGCTTCTTCGTAGGGCACAGGCGGCTTGTCGTAGTTCTGCTGGACACGGCGGATTTCGGTGACTGCCTGGTTTCGCCGGTCCATCTGCCAGTTACCCAGCCCTATGCAGGCCGCAGCGAACAGAACGGCCAGACCCAGGATGCCCACCCACCGCCAGGACAGCAGGAATCCGTAGGCCCTGGGCTCCCGGTCCTTGTTTGGCAGCAATGTCAGCCCTGCACGCCGCCGGAACAAACAGCCCCGGGCTCGGGTGCCTGCGCGCCTTGCCGGTATTTTTTAATGAACGGTGCCAGGCGTTCGTCGCTGCCGCTGTCCACGGCGAGCTGCTTGCCCCACGCTGTTGCGACCACCGGGGAGACCTGCCCCGGAACGGGGCTGGCCAAGAGGTAATCCTGTCCGACGGCCAGCGAGGTTAGGCTGGCGATCTGGTCCATGGGCAGGTCGGGGCGGTAGGTGAGCCAGACGGCCCCGTGTTCGAGGGAATGCACTGCCCGGGTCTGTTCAACGGGAGCGGTGTAGATCCCGCAGTTCGTCCAGACCGGTGCATGGTCTCCGCCGGTGGCCGGAGTCTGCGGATAATTGACGGCCCCGCTGGTGTGGTTTCTGGATTGGTCCGGATAGTCCTGCTCACCCTCGATTGGGCGGGCCGCAGCGGCATTGAGCTGCTCGCGCTGCTGCACCTCTCCCACAAGGACAAAGGTCACTGCGGCAATGATTGCGAGGACGACCGCCGCGCCGGTGCCGTAGATCAGCCAGGCCCGCCGCCTGTCGGCGGCCCGATGCCTGGCCTGCACTGCAGCCAGGAGCGCTTTGCGGTCCTCACCGGCTTTCGGTTTTCCGGACATCGGCGGTCTCACTCTCTTTTGGGGCGGTCAAAGTCGGCCACGGAGCTCTTCAAGGGCCCTGATTTCAGCTGTCTGTGCTTCGAGGATACGGGCAGCGAAGTCGCGTACCTTTGAGGTTTCCGCCAGACGGGTACCGGCGGTGGCCATTGCAACGCCACCTTGATGATGGCGGATCATCAAATCAACGAATAAACGCTCCGCCTCCGCACCTGAGGATTCGCGCAAGGCCTGCATCTGTTCCTGGGTGGCCATGCCTTCCATGGTATTTCCGCCACCGGCAGCTGGGGCACCGTGCGAGGCACCGGCCCCGTCATGAGTACCATCTGCCTTCATCCAGGCCATCGGCGGCGCTGTCCCGGTCTGGGAGAGCCCCCAGTCCTGCAGCCAGGCAAACATCTGCCCATTTTGATGCTGCTGTGCAGTGGCAATGTCATAGGCAATCGCCCGGACCTCGGGGTTCTCGGACTTGTCCCGGATCAGCAGGGCCATCTCCACCGCCTGGGCATGATGGGTCTGCATATCCCGGGCAAACCCGGCGTCCGGGCCGGCGTCCGGGACTACAGTGGGCGCGGCGGAAAGCCGCCCCAGAGCAAAGAAGCCCAGCGCGGTGAGGGCCACAACCGTGACAAAAACTGCCCACAGCCGTTTCCTGGGCAGCACCGACGTTGCCTTGGGCTGTTCGCGCGCCTCCATGTCGGTCATGCTCAAAGCCAGCCCTGGGGATCCACGGTCACGCCGTTGCGGACGATTTCGAAGTGCAGGTGGCATCCGGTGGAGTTTCCGGTCGTGCCGGCACCGCCGAGCCGCTGGCCCTTGCCCGCCACGGCTCCGACCGAAACCTCTATTGACGAAAGATGGTTATACGTGCTTTTCATCCCATTGCCATGATCCACCACGATGCGGTTCCCTCCGCCGTTCTGGGACCACCCGGCCTCCACGACGGTGCCGGAGCCGGCGCTGAACACTGCGGTCTGGCAGGAGGCCACCAAGTCCAGTCCGGTATGCAGTTCGCCGGACCCGCCGGTGATCGGGCTGGTCCGGAAACCGAACGGAGACGAAATGGAGATGCTGGCCAGCGGGGCGGCCAAGGTGGCATCCACGGGTACAGCCGCTGGCGGTGCCGCCGCTGCAGCGGGAGCAACTGCGGCCGGTGTTCCGGCGGTGGATCCTGTTGCGGCAGGTGCCGGTGCCGCAGGCTTTTCGGCCGGACTGGTTCCGACGTCAGTGCGTGGATACGTGATGACGGCCTGCGCCTGCGCCGCAATGGCCGGTGCAGCCTCCACGGCCACCGGCTGGGCGGCTGGGACAGGTCCGGCAGCAACCAGGCCGGCATGCGCGGCGGGTATACCTGACGCGAGCATGGCGACGGCGGCAAGAGCGGAGGCCCCGGGAAGCCAGGCAGGGCGCGGGCACGGGGCGTGGGGACGGGCCCGGCGCCGCGGCCCTGCAGCACCTGCGCGGGCTTGGGAGCGGTCATGGGGCAGGGCACGGCGGCGGCCGTGGCGGGAGGGGGGCACAGCTATCCTTTCAGGTCGCCTGCGAAGTTAGCTGTCGGGTTCGGGCCAAGGAAAAAAGCCCGGACGCAGCCCGGGCACCGGCCCGCAGGGCCACTGTCCGCTGTGCGTCTTCACCCCAAGGCAGCAAGCTGCCGTTAGTGGGTCCTCCGCCCCCGCCGTTAAGGGTTCGTCGTCTGGCACCGCCGGCGGGGCCGAGCATGCGGGGCCAAGGCTTAATACAGAAAAGCCTGAATCAATACTACCTAAGCGAACGGAAATGTCTCAATCCGATAACGGCAGGGAAAGAAAGCCACTTCTACGCTTTGTAAAACTCGTCTGCAGATATCTTCATACGACCAGACCCGGGGGGTCAAGTCGGGCGGCGATGCAGTGGTCAGCGGCGGCGCTCAGGCCTGTCTGCCAGGTGCTGCAGGTAGCTGTTGTAGGCGTCCAGCTCGGGGGTTCCTCCGGTCAGTTCGGCCCGCTCGATGCTGGCGTTGGATCTTGCCTCCTCGCGCTGCCACCGGACCAGGATGAACATCAGCAGGAGCACCCCGGGAAGTTCCCCGTAGGACCAGGCCAGCCCGCCGGCTACCTCCTGGTCCTTCATCGGGTTGATGTTCCAGGCCGGGGGCGGTGTTGCGAAGAACTTCACCATGGGGGTGGTGGCCATCATGACGACGACCCCGAAGAAGGCATGGAGCGGCATTTCCGCGAAGATGTCGATCATCCGTCCGAAGTGTGTCTGGCGGCTTGGCAGGGGGTCAGCGGAGATCAGCGGGACAGTGAAGAGGATCCCGGAGATCAAGAACAGCAGTTCCAGGCCGACGTGGCCGTACCAGTTGGGCAGCAGCAGGTCCGCCATGCCGGAGAAGTACACGCCGTAGAAGCTGAGCAGGAACAGCGGGACCATGAAGGCCGGGTGAATCGCAATGCGTCCCCAGCCCGAACGCAGACCCCACAGCGCGGTCCGGAGGATGCGGCGGCCGAGCCTGCCGTGTGGTGTGGCCCGCAGCAGCAGTGTGCCTGGTGATCCAATTACCAGCAGCGGTGGAACGGCCATCATGAGGGTCAGTTGCTGGAACATGAAGATGGAGAACATCCGCAGCCCGTACCCTTCGATGCCGGCTCCCATGACCACGATGATGGCCAGACAGCCCACCAGGAAGGAACAGGTCCGCACCACGGACCAGCGCCGGCCCTGCCGCCACAGCCGGATCGCCCCTGCAAGGTAAAACACCGCGGCCAGGAGCGTCAGGGCAGGGATCAGCGGTACCGGCTGCAGGTTGGGCGCCAGGTATTCAGTAAGCGACGGGGGCAGCGAAGGAAGCCAGACCGGACCGGTGATCTCCGGCTCAGACATGGCAGCACCGGCGGCCGCGCCGCGCAGACACAGCCGCCCCTGTCAGCCTGGCTGGGCGGTTTCGACCGCGCGCAACCGGTCCTTCCCTGTATGCCCCACGTGGGTCAGGCCAAGATCGAGCAGCATCCGGACGTGGGAGTCTGCCAGTGAGTAGTAGGCCATTCTGCCCGAGCGGCGCACGTGAACAACCCTGGGCCCGCGCAGCAGGCGCAGGGCGTGGGAGACCCCGGATTCGCTCAGCCCGGTGGTTGCTGCCAGGTCGCAGACGCACATTTCCCCTTCGAGGAGGGCGATCAGGATCCTGACCCGGCCAGGGTCCGAGAGCAGCCCGAAGATCACCGCCAAATCGGCCACGTCCGAATCTCCGGGCATCCGGGACCGGACCGCCTCGACTTTGTCTGCATCGACGAGCCGGAGGGAACACTCCGGCCCGGAAGGGGCCCGGGGTGGGATCTGCGTCATCCATCTAGGCTACCTTTACGCGCTGAATCTGTGATCTGCCCCGGATACGTGCGGCAAGCGCACGAGGCCCGCGGCCCGGGGGAGCGCACGCCGTGACACGCGCGTTTAACGTGTGAACAACTCTACAGATAATCTGGTGTCGCGCGCGGTGTTTCGTTTCGCGCTCCATCCCGCCCTTACGGGACGCGGCCAGGACCAGGTTAGGACGTATCGTGGCGCTCAAAGCCTCCACTTCACAGGAGAGGCCCACTGTTTCACCCGGGCCGGTCTGGCTGGCGGCCGCCTGCGCAGTTGCCTTGGTGGTCGTCCTGGCTGCGACCGCCTACGGCAGGGGAACTCTTCCGGCCGAGACCCGGGACCCGGGGGCGCTGGTTCAGTGGGGCTACGGCCTGGCGCAGACAATACACAACCTGGCGGCGGCGGCAACGATCGGCGGACTTGTCTTTGCCGCTTTCATTCTCCCGCCCCTCAAAAGCGCCGCCCGGGCCTCACGGACCGGTGATCGCCCGCAGGGCCCGGCAACAGGGGCTGAGCACCCCGCCTTTACCCGGATCATGGTCCTGGTTGCGACCACCAGCATCATCTGGACCTTCTCTGCGCTGGCGGTCCTGGTCCTGGGCTTCGCGGACATCGCCGGTATCCCGGTCTCCGGCAGCCCCGAATTTTCTGCCGGCCTTGTCGCCTATATGACAGAACTGCCCAGCGGAAACGCGTGGCTGTCGGTCGTGATCATCGCAGCAGTGGTAGCAACAGTGGTGTTCGGTGCCCGCTCGCCGGGGCCTCTGGCGGCCGCGGCGCTGCTGGCCATCGCAGGACTGGTTCCCGTCATCCTCATCGGCCATGCCTCCAGCGGTACCGACCACGAACAGGCCACCAATTCCCTGGGCCTTCACCTGGTCGGGGTGTGCCTCTGGTTCGGCGGACTGATCGCCCTCACCGTGGCCGGAACAGCCCTGGGCAAGGACACGGCAGCGGTCCTTCGCCGGTTCTCGTCCCTGGCCTTGTTCGCCTTCATCCTGGTCTCCGCTTCCGGCATCATTAACGCCTCAATCCGGATGCCGCTGCCGGAAGGACTGGCCTCCCCGTACGGCGTCCTGGTCATGGCCAAAACCGCCGCCGTCATCATCCTGGGCATCATCGGATATCTGCACCGTACCCGCCTCATCCCCGCCCTGAGCCGGAAGGATGCGCCGGGAGCGGGCACGGTGCTGTGGCGGTTCATCGTCGCGGAACTGCTGATTATGGGCGCCGTCAGCGGCCTCGCCGCAGCCCTGAGCCGGACGCCTCCGCCCGGCGGCGAAGAAATCCGCGCGGCCCTCACCCCGGCCGAAGTGCTCACCGGATACCTCCTGCCGCCGGAACTGACCCCGGAACGCTGGTTCACCGTGTGGCGGCCGGACTGGCTGTGGATCACCCTGGCGGCTACCGCTGCTGTCCTGTATCTTTTGGGCGCGCATCTCCTCCGCCGGCGCGGGGACAACTGGCCCTGGATCCGGACGGCGCTCTGGCTCACCGGGCTTGTGGCGCTGGTCTTTTTCACGTCCGGCGGCCCTTCCGTATATGGCAGGGTACTTTTCAGCGCCCACATGGTCGATCACATGGCCCTGACAATGGTCGTCCCCGTCTTCCTGGTCCTCGGCTCCCCGGTCACCCTGGCCCTGCGCGCCCTGGCCCCGCGGCGGGACGGCTCCCGCGGCCCCAGGGAATGGATCATGATTCTGGTCCATTCCCGGGTGGCGGCGGTCCTGACCCACCCGCTGTTTGTCGCGGCCAACTTCGCCGGTTCCATCGTGTTGTTCTACTACTCGGACGCCTTCGGGTTCGCTCTCCGCGAACATGCCGGACATGAGCTGATGACCGCCCACTTCCTGATCACCGGTTACCTGTTCATCCTCTCGATGATCGGAAGCGACCCGCTGCCGCGCCGAGCGCCCTACCCGCTGCGGCTCCTGCTGCTGCTGGCAACCATGGCCTTCCATGCCTTCTTCGGGGTAACGCTCATGGGCTCACCAACTCTCCTTCAGCCGGACTGGTTCACCGGCCTGGGCCGGGACTGGGGACCGTCGGCCCTGGCCGACCAGCAGATGGGCGGAGCCATCACCTGGGGCATCGGGGAAGTCCCCACTTTGCTCATTGCCATCGGCGTCGCGGTGATGTGGTCCCGCTCTGATGCCAGGGAAATGCGCCGCACCGACCGCGCCGCCGTACGGAACAACGATGCGGATCTGGACGCATACAACGACATGCTTGCCCAGCTGCAGGAGCGTGACAGCAGGATCGACCGGCGGCGGGATGGCCGGTAAACCACTCAATTCAGGCTTCTCTGAATCCATGAATTTATGTACCATTGCGGGTATGCGCATCCTTTCAAGCACTGAGGTCCTGGCCCGGTTCGGCAAAGCCCTCGCGGACCCGACCAGGGCAGCGGTCCTGCTCACGCTGCGAAGCGGCCCGGCGTTTCCCTCCGATCTGGCCGAACGGATCGGTGTCAGCCGCCAGATTCTTTCCAACCACCTTGCCTGCCTGCGCGACTGCGGGCTGGTCCTGGCCGAGCCTGTGGGACGGCGTGTCAGGTACGAACTTTCTGATCCCCGCCTTGCCCACGCCCTGGATGACCTGCTCGGTACCATCCTCACGGTCGGTCCCATCTGCCAGTGCGCTGACCCTGACTGCGCCCAGGAGACAACCGCATACTCCCGGACCGGGGCGGTAAACCAGGAGATCCATTCGTGAGCGGCCACGATCACGCGCACGGCGCGGGTGAGGGGGCGGCTCAGCGCGGAAAACTGATCATCGTCTTCTGCATCACCTTCGCGGTCATGGTCGCAGAGATCATCGGTTCCGTCCTGACCGGCAGCCTTGCCCTGCTGGCCGACGCCGGCCACATGTTCACCGATTCGGCAGGGCTGCTGATCGCCCTGATCGCCGCGTCGCTGGCGCTCAAACCCGCCACCCTGAAGCGCACCTGGGGTTACAAGCGGGCAGAAATCGTCGCTGCCGCCGGGCAGGCTGCCCTGCTCCTGGGCGTGGGTGCTTTCGTCATCATCGAAGGCATCCGCCGGCTGTTCGAACCTCCGGAGGTCGGCGGTTCCACGATGCTTTGGTTCGGCATCATCGGCCTGGCCGGCAACGTTATCGGCCTGATCGTGCTGGCCTCGGGCCGGAAGCATAACTTCAATATGCGGGCCGCGTTCCTCGAGGTCCTCAATGACGCCCTGGGCTCTGTCGCCGTCATCGCCGCGGCCATCATCATCGCCGTCACCGGCTGGGTGCAGGCTGACGCCGTCGTATCCCTGCTGATCGGGGCACTGATCATTCCCCGGACACTGAAGCTGCTCAGCGAAACCCTGAACGTGCTGATGGAGAACGCCCCGGCGGGCCTTGACCTGGCCGAGGTCCGTGAACACATCCTTGCGCTGCCGCATGTCATCGACGTCCATGACCTGCATGCCTCCCTGGTCGCCTCCGGCACACCGGTCCTCTCCGCGCACGTCACGGTCGAAGACGGTTGCATGCTGGACGGCCACGCCGCCGAGATCCTGGCGGACCTGCAGCGCTGCGTCGCGGAACATTTCGAAGTCAGCGTCGAGCACTCAACTTTTCAGATCGAACCAGTAGCCCACCGCGACCAGGAAAGCATTCCCCACTAATGACACAGGCAACAAAATCCACCGCCAAGCCCACCGACCCGGCGCGGAAGGTCCGCATCGTCCTCTGGATCCTCCTCGCCGCCGCCGTCGGCGCCGGCCTGATCTGGTACGCGGTGTTCACCGCCGCCAAACCCGAACCGGCCGCCGTGCAGCCGGTAGCGGACGCCCAGGTGGTCAGGGATGACAGCCACCGCCTCACCGCCCCCGCCACCGAGAAGGCCCAGCTCGTGGAGTTCCTGGACTTTGAATGCGAGGCCTGCGGGGCCGCCGCGCCGCTGGTGGAGGAACTGAAGAAGGAATACGGGGACCGGATCACCTTCGTCAACCGCTACTTCCCGCTGCCCTCTCACAAGAACTCAGGCCAGGCCGCCCTGGCGGTGGAAGCCGCAGCACAGCAGGGCAAGTACGAACAGATGGCCGCCAAGATGTTCGAAACCCAGCCGCAGTGGGGCGAGAAGCAGGACTTCCAGAACGCCCTGTTCAGGACCTTCGCCGAAGAACTGGGCTTGGACGTGGTGAAGTACGACGCTGCCGTGGCTGCCGAAGAGACCAAGGAACGGATCCGCAAAGACATCGCTGACGGAAAAGCCCTCGGCGTCTCCGGCACGCCAACCTTTTTCCTCAACGGTGAAAAGCTGACCCTCAACACCGAAGCGGAATTCCGGCAGAAACTCGAGGACGCCGTCAAATAGCCGGCACGCAGCGGGGCCTGCAGAAACGCTATCGTTCTACATGACGTAGCAGAACAACGCCCGGAAGGAGCTGGCACGTGGTCCTTCGGCACGCGCCGCTGCGCCTGCCCCGCGCAGGGGTGCTGGCCCTGACCGTGCTCATACTCGCCGCCGTGGCACACCAGGGCGCCGGGGGTCAGCTTCCAGCGCCGGCAATCATGATGGCGCTTGCTGCGGTCGTGGGACTCTCCGCAGTCCTGCTCGCGGGGGTGAAAATGACAGCCCCGCTCCTGGCCGCCTACCTCGGCGGGACCCAGCTGAGCCTGCACCTGGCCTTCTCAACCCTGTCCACCGGCGCCGTGCCCGGTTCAGAGCCCTCACATCATGGGCCCGGGCTGGCGGCCGGGCCCTTGATGCTGGAAAGCGCAGTGACCCATCAGCATCTGATGGCCGACGCCGGTTCGCCGATGACGTTCGCGCACATCATTGCAACGCTGGCCACAGCACTCCTCCTTGCCCGCGGCGAGGCCGCCCTCTGGGCGCTTGCGGCGTGGCTGCGTCCACTCAGCGGACCCATCGATCCTGTCATTATTCCGCCGGGCTTTTGCCAGCCGCTCCGTACCCGGCGGCCTCTTCCTCCTGGCGCCACAGTCCCCGTTCAAACCGTTGTCCGTGGGCCGCCGCAGCGCTTGGGCTGCTCATAAGAGCCTCGCCGGTGACGGCAGGGCAACCCGCCTGCGGTCTGCAGTGCGGGGACCGGATACGAACAGAAGTGAAGAACCCATGACAGTACGAAAAAAGTACGCACGCTCCCGGGCTGGCCTGGCTCTCGCCGGAGCGCTGCTGCTCACAGCGATCGGCGCCGGACCGGCGCAGGCCCACGACGCTCTCCAGTCCACATCCCCGGACCGGGACGCTACGGTGACAGCCGCCCCCGACACCGTGACCCTCACCTTGTCGGAACCGCCCACGGATTCGAAGAGCCTGAACCTGAGCGTGATCACCGTGACCGACTCGACCGGAAAAACGCTCAGCGACGGACAGGTCACGGTGATCGGCCCGACGATCTCAACCAAAGTCGCCCCGGGAAGCAACGGACCCTACACCGTGTTGTGGCGGACGGTCTCCTCCGACGGCCATCCCATCGAGGGAAACTACTCCTTCACCGTCCAGGACCCCACGGCGGTGCCGACGGCTTCACCGGCAGCGCCAGTATCGGAGTCTGTGACAGCATCGCCAACCCCAAGCGCCGCTGCAAACGCGATGCCCCCGGCTCCCCGCCCGGATGACAGCAACGGTCCACTCGTGACAGGGATCGGCGCTGCCCTCATCGCCGTCCTGGGAGGCATCCTGTACCTCGCCCGCCGCCGCCGGGAGCGGCCCGGCAACCAGGGCTGACGCTACGGGGGACATCCCATTCGCTGCCGCCGTGACAGGGCACCGTAAAGGTGCCCTGTCACGGCAGCTTTTTTATGGCGCGGTCTCGGGGTTTTGCGCGTGAAGCCGGGCCTTCGCCGACCGCCTGCGGCACGTGTACCTGGCTACGGCGGCAACCAGAACAGCCCCGGCCATCAGGACGAATGCGGCAACGCCCAGATAGAACAGTACGGAGGACACCGGCGGCGCAGGGGCGGACGCATCCGCAGCGGCAATGATGGTCAGCCAGTACGCGACGGTGGCTCCTGTCCACGTGAGGCCGGCGCACGCTGTCAGCCACGACCACCGGGAAAACCATGCCGTGCCATCCCGGTAGGACAACGCGACGGCTATCGCCACTACCCCGGTCACTGCCAGGAGCTGCATGCCGAGCAAATACGGCCCGGTAACCAGGCCGACGGGAACGCCCAAACCGCCCAGGAGTACCAGCCGCTTGGCACCGAGGGGCATCCCGGCCGTCACTCCCTGGTCCCCGTCAGTTCGCGCCCCCTGGCTTGTCGTCTTATCTGGCACGGTCGAATCCATGAACTTCCTCTTAAATATCGGGGCCCGGACCGAAGTTCCGGGCTGGTGCCGGACCAATGGTGCGGCGGGTGATTGCCTTCCCCGACGTTACAGCATCAGCTGGATCGAACACGGTGGTGGTGACCTCACAGGTCCAAGCACCTCTGCCGGTCACGGAACCTTCCACTCGATCAACACGTTGGAAGGTCAATCCAGTGATTTCTCCGGCGCAGCTCCCAGGGATTCTTCCTCGGCCTGCATAAGGAAGGTTTCCATGACCACCGTTCCGCCGGCCGTCCTATTCCATCGGCCTCCCCGTTTTTTGTAACGGAAAAAACCTCGTCTCCATGGAAACCACCACTACGACGGACCGCCAGACGCTTCCGGAGCCCGACCCGCGACAGCGGCGCTTCCTACCGCAAAGCAACCACGCCGCGGAGGGTCAGCGGCACTTGATGGTATCGCTGGCGGCCCTGGTGGCAGTGGTCCTGGTATCGCTGAGCATCCATGGAGTCCTTGACGGCTGGGGCTGGCTTCTGAACGTAATGTTTACTGCCGCGGCCGTGTTGACGGCGACAGCAGGGACACGGAGCCTCCGTTGGCCCCCGGTCCTGAGCCTGGGAGCGGGCCTTTTGACGCTTGCCGGGGTGCTCGTCTGGCAGTTTTTCCGTGACCAAAGTTTCCTGGGCGTTATCCCGGGCTCTCAGGCCACGGAACGTCTGGCGTCTTTGCTCGAAAACGCCGAAACCACCGTCGCCTCAGAGCTGGCACCGGTGGCGCCCGGCGAGGGCGTCCTCTTGATCACCTGTGCCGCAACCGGCCTGGCCGCACTGCTCATCGATACCTTGGCCATTACCTGCAGGATGCCCGCGACCAGTGGAATACCCCTGCTGGCCGTCCTTTCCATCCCCGCAATCATCCTTCCTGACAGCGTCGGTGTTCCCGCGTTCACTGCAGCCGCCGCAGGCTACATCTTCCTCCTGGCTACCGGGCAATGGCGGGAAAGCTTTGAATCTCAAGACCAAGCAGCGCACCGAACCGCCGGCTACCTCACCAGGGCCGCAACCATCGGGGCGGGCGCGCTCAGCCTGGCCCTCGTTCTGCCTGCCATGGTCCCGGGATTCACCACAGGAACGTTTCCGCAGGGATCCCGCCTGCAATGGTGGACGGCAGCATCCGGGCTGGACCCGAGCGTAACCCTGGGAAACTCCCTGCGGGAGCCCGACGGTTCTGGCCGGATCACCTATGCCACCACCGCCAATGAGCCACTGTATTTGCGGCTCACAACGCTGGAGGACTTCTCGGGCAGGCGATGGCACCCGGACCAGCGCATGGATTCCCGCCGCACCGGGATCAGGCAGATGGGCATGAGTGCCGGCCTTCCGGTCGGCAGCGGGAACCTGACGACCACCCGGATCGATACCCGAAGCTTTACGAGTCCATGGTTACTCGCCCCCTATGCCCCACTGAGCATCACGGGGCTCAACGGGGCATGGACCTGGGACCCGGGAACCCTGACGGTCCTATCGACCGCGGGGGAAACCACGGCCCGGCAAACCTACCAGGTGATTAGTTCCCTGCCGGAACTGACGCCTGAACTGCTGGCAGGGCTGGGACCTGCCGAGGACGGCGAAGTTGACGCAGGGTTCAGCTTCCTCCCCGAGGGCCTTCCGCCTGTTATCAGGCAGACAGCGGTGAACCTCACCGCGGACCTGACCAACCCCTACAGCAAAGCTATGGCCATCCAGAACTATCTCCGCGGCGGCGGCTTCACGTACTCCCTGCAGGCCCCTGTTGAAGGAAACTACGATGGCACCGGCCTTGAAGTCATTGGACGGTTCCTTGAAGTAAAAGCCGGCTACTGCGTCCATTTCGCCGGTGCCATGGCTGTCATGGCAAGGCTGGCCGGGATCCCGAGCCGCGTCGCAGTCGGTTATGCACCGGGGGAACCAACCGGAAACACCGTTATGGTCGCAGGCAAAGACCTGCCCGAATTCGCCGTTGATTCCAAGGATGCCCATGCCTGGCCCGAGCTGTACTTCCGCGGTGCCGGCTGGGTGAGGTTCGAACCGACACCCTCCCGCGGCGTGGTCCCGGTCTACGCGCAGCAACCGGCAACTCCTCCAGGCCTGCCGGTGGAAGACGACCTCAGACCCGACGGCTTATCCGTGCCGGACACCGCGACATCCCCGACTCCTGCCCCGGGACTTTCGGGCAATGGCACGCCGGGCACGCCCATCCCTTCCGGTGTGGAGCCCGGCATGACGGTGGTGGTCTTGGTCCTGCTGTTTCTGGCCGCCGCGCCCTTCCTGATCCGC
Organism: Arthrobacter sp. BB-1; assembly: GCF_006151685.1. Classification (NCBI taxonomy): domain Bacteria; kingdom Bacillati; phylum Actinomycetota; class Actinomycetes; order Micrococcales; family Micrococcaceae; genus Arthrobacter; species Arthrobacter sp. BB-1. The sequence continues at coordinate 121,997 of NZ_VDEV01000005.1, read as the reverse complement.
GCCGCCAGATCCGGTGGAAGGAAGCGCCGCTTTCTCAGTTCGAATCCGCAGCTAGCAGCCGGCATCGCCTGGGCCGAGACGACGGAAAGCGCCGTTGACCATGGCTACACTCCGGGCGCGGCAGAAACACCGCGGGCTTTTACCAGCCGGCTGATGCAGCAGGCGCGGTTCAACAGTCAGGCCGTCGACTCACTGACAAGGCTCCGCCACGCCTTTGAGATCCAGATGTACGCTGCTGCGAAGGTACAACCCGTACCCGGGACGGTGTCTCCAACCTGGGCCGATGTCCAGGAAGTCAAGCGGGCTTTGTGGGGTTCGAATACCCTGCCAGCGCGCCTGAAAGCCAGGCTCCTGCCCAGATCGCTACGACGCCGATACTGACCTCGTGCATGAGGCAAGGGCTGGACGCAACGAGAAGAAGCCGTGCAGGCCGTGTCCGAAGCGTTACTAAGCGGTCGGTCTGGTCAGTGTGTAAAGGCCGGTAGTTTCAGGAACAGCATTCGCGGCGGGTGCTGCTCAAGAGATACTGAGGGCCGGTGATTCAATACCCCCAAGGCATTGAATCACCGGCCCTCAGGAGTCTATTTTAGCCCGCGCGGACGAAGGTGACGGCGCCCTTTGAGGTCATCCAGGTCAGCGGGTGGACGGCGGTTTCGTTCTTGCCGTTCAGCCCGGAGCTGAGGACCTGGCCGTTGCCGACGTAGATGCCTACGTGGCCGGGCTGCATGACCATGTCCCCGGGCTGGGGATCGGTGACGACGGTGCCGTAGTTCATGAACTGCATGGGACCGAGGTCACCGACGGGGATCCCTGCAGCGTTCAGGGCGTTTTCCACCAGCCGGGTGCAGTCCTGGATCATGCCGATCTGCGCGTAGGCCGAGGAGACCATGGTGGCGTTGACTCCACCTGCTGCCGGGGCGGCCGCCGGGGCAGCTGCCGGCGCGGCAGCAGGGGCGGGGGTGACAGTGACCTGAGCCTTGGCCGGCGCAGCAGCCTTCACGGCGGCGGGCGCGGCAGGAGCGGCAGCCTTGGGTGCCTGGACGATGACCGGTTTCGGTGCTTCCACGACAGGGGCCGGCGTGGTCTTTACTGCGGGACGTTCGAAGGAGATCTGGACGGTGGCGTCTGCGCTGAGCGGGGCCTGGACCTGGCTGGCGAGCTCCAGGGTCGAGGTCGGCTCCGCGTCCCGCTGCGCAGGTGCATCCGCCGCCTGCGCGGCAATGCCGCTGGTCAGGACGAGCCCGGAAGCTGCCGCGATGACGGCGACCTGACGGCCCACACCGCCGGCGTTTTCAGCGACGGATTTGGACAGGACCGCAAGGGCACTGGTCTGAACGGGGACCGCACGGTGGCGGCCGTGAGCACGGCGAATAGACACGAAAAGGGCCTCTCCCACTGCCTGCGAGGTTAGCTGTCGGATTCGGATGGGAGACACCCGGCCGCATCTCCAGCGCAAGGCAGGAGGCGCGGCTTCACCCCAAGGCCTGCCCGAAGCAGGCCGTCATGTGGTTTCCCCGTCTCTGCCGGACGAATGTTGCGAAGGGATCCCGGGCAGCGGCAGAGTTAGGCAAATCTGCTCAGGAGTGCCGCATTCTGAGACCGGGCACGCGTCCGACCCTACTGCACAAACCGCGGCGTTGTCACATTTGCATAACGCAAAGCATTGATGCTCGCCAGCCGGATGAAGGCAGAGTTGTTTTGGGCTGGTTCAATGCCCCGGAACACGGAACCGTATCCTTTCTGAATGGATCTAATTCCATTAGCTCGATAAACCCTCGGGTGGTGCTATGGCCGCGGTACCTGCACCGAAAAGACGCAGGATCATATGGATCGTCCTGGCAGCCGTCATGGCCACCGTCGTGGCCACCGGGCTGATCTCGTCCGCGGTGTTTACCGCCACCAAGCCGGCGCCTGCCACAGCCCAGAACGTTATTTACCTGCTGGGTGACGGTATGGGCCGCACCCAGGTCACTGCCGGCAGGGAGCGTTTCTACGGTGCCGAGGGCAGGCTTGTGATGGAAACCCTCCCGGCCCACGGCTCTGTCAGTACCTATGCTGTGCAGAAAAACTCTGACCAGCCGGGGCAGTCTGGCTTCGCCCCGGAACTGGTCACTGATTCCGCTGCTGCAGCCACGGCCTGGGCCTCCGGGGTAAAAACCTATAACGCTGCCCTCGGGGTGGATGCCAAGGGCCGCGTTATGCCGACCATGATGGAGTTGGCCAAGCAGACCGGCTATCGCACTGGCAGTGTCTCCACGGCTGAAGTTACCGACGCGTCCCCGGCCGGGCAGATGAGCCACGTCCTGTCCCGCGGCTGCCAGGGACCGGACTACTCCGCGGACGCGTGCCAGGACACCGAGATCACCGGTGCGCCGCTGCCGACCAGTGATGTCCGGGTAACCCCGATCGCAGACCAGATCGCCCGCAACGGCACCGCGGACATCATCTTCGGCGGCGGCCTGCGCCGCTTTGACGCCTCGGATGAAACCGAGCTGAAGGAGCAGGGCTACTCGATCCTGGGTTCGGTCTCCCGCCAGATTCCCGCCACCCGGGCCGACCTGAACGGAGCCGCAGGGGAGAAGGTCTTTGGCTTGTTCAACAAGGGAAACCTGACCGTTGAAAAAGCCAAGCAGGACGACCCCGGAGCTCCCCAGGCGAAGGAGCCGTCTCTGCCGGAGATGACAAAGAAAGCTCTTGAGCTTCTAAACCAGCACCAGGAAAGCAGTGGCAAGGGTTTTTACCTGCAGGTTGAAGGCTCCTTGATTGACAAGCGGTCCCACGACAACGACGCGGCCCAGACACTGGAGGAAGTCAAGGCCTTCGACGATGCCGTCGCCGCAGCCTTGGACTTCGCCCAGAAGGACGGCAATACCCTGGTCATTGTTACCGCCGACCACGAAACCGGCGGTTTCAACATCATCGAAAAGGGCTCCTTCACTAACGCCGAAGCAGCCGCGCCCCCGGTCAACGTCGATTCCGGGAACGCCGCCAATAACTCCACCCCGACCCGGTCTGACGGAAACTTTAAGGACCCGGAACGTTCAACCGGTATCAGCAACGGTGCAGGCGCAAAGGACCAGCAAAACTTCGGCCCTGCCACCTTCCGGACGCCGAGCGACCCGCCCCAAGTCAAGGACGGTTCAAAGGAAGCCAGTCTTTGGCTGAGCTACGCCTCCGGCAACCACTCCGGTGCAGACGTGCCCGTTTACGCCTACGGCCCAGGCTCGGAGCAACTGCAGGGCAGCGTGGACAACACCGATCTGTTCGACATCGTAGGTAACGCCCTGGGCGTCCTGCGCTGACCGCAGCGGAAAAACCAGAACTGCAAACCTGCCACGGCCATGGCCCGACGAGGCTTCCGGACGCCTCAAGTCGCCGGGCCAGGTGATGCAGGATAACGGAGACCTCGATAAGGCCCGGTCCAAGCTGCTGCCCGGGCGTCGACGTCAAGGGCAACTGAACCCGGCAGCCTCCTGGGGGCGCTTGTTCTTCCCCTCCGCCACTGGCTGACGGCTGGCCATGTGCCTGTCCGAATGCGGCGTGCGGAAACCCGCATACCTTCCCCATGAATCTTCCCCAGCAGATTTCGGCATGGGACGCTGGGGAATCGCTTTTAAATCAGCGACTGACACAAGGCCCCGGCCGGTTTGTTAAGGAGGCAAGATGCCAGCCATTTTTCGGTGGTCCACCCCAGCAGCTGAACGGTTCAGAACCGATTCCCGGGCCTGGGGACTCGCGCCGCGCCAGGCGCTGCTGCTGGCCCTTCTTCCCTTTATCCTCGCCGTCGTGGCCGCGGCCACAGTTCCCTTCAAGGAGCTCTATCTCTGGCTCGTTGACGAGGACTCCCTGATCGAATGGCTCCAGGTTCTCTGCCTGCTGGGCGCATGCATCTTCTTGCCCCTGATCACCCTCGCCCTGCTCCGGGCCGGGCGTCTGGGCATCACACTGCTCTACGCTGTGGTCACACTCGGCGTCTGGTTTCTCACGGGCGAGGAGATCTCCTGGGGCCAGCGCATCTTTGGCTGGGACACCCCCGAAGACGTGAATGCGGTCAACCGCCAGGGGGAAACCAACCTGCACAACCTCCGGGGAGTGCAGGAGCTGGTCCCCTACGCCATGCTCCTTGCCAGCCTGTACGGTGCCTGTGCCCCGCTGGTGCGGGCAGCGCTCGGCTCACGGCGGGAGCACGTTGCGTCCAAGCACCTGCTCGTCCCGCCGCTCTGTCTCGTGCCAGCCTTCCTGTTGGCCGCGGGCTATCGCCTCTTCCGCCTGCTGATCTGGCCGGAACCGACGTTCGTTCTCTCCGAATACGGCGAGGTGATGGAACTATGCCTGTACCTGGGGCTTGCGGTGTTCTGCGGGCTCAACCTGCGCCTCCTGCAGCAGCGGCAGCCGGCCCCCGGTGTCCGGGATCTATCGCGTCCCACGCCCCGCAGCCCCTGACTGTCAGACGGGCACCCCTCAAGGGCAATTGACCGGCACGACCCGGAGAGTGGCCGGGTCTGAGCCGAACCCGCACCCTTGCTTCCCTTAGCCAAGCCTGGCGGGGGTCATCGGCGGTACCCTCATCGGTCTTCAGCTCAAGTGCCTGGCCAAGGTCCCGGGCGCCGGGCGCCCGGGCAGGAGCCAAACAGAGCCATGAGAGAGACGGGCCAGTTCACCGCAAGGGCCTTCGTGACGCTGACCTGACTGCATTGCTCCAAAGATTCAAGCGGGACTGGCTCCAGACGTGCTGAGACCGGGAGCCAGCCCCACCCTGTTGGGCACGTGCTCCGGGACGAAGAAACATGGTCTCCCCCCCCCCCACAAGGACAAGGAACACCCGCCACTGCACATCATCCGCCGAAACGGGGTGCCAACCAAACAGTATCGCGCGGTCCATGACCGTGACGGCGACGTTCAAGAACCAAACGGCCCCAGGGCTGCACGGGCAGCCCATCGCTGTCTCCAGCCGGGGAGGTAACACCCGTCCCGGGCAGCCCGGATCCAAAGGCTGCCATCGCCCGTGATGGCGTGAACGCCAATACCCCGGCCTGGATGCTGCCCCTTTTCGTCAAGGGTCGTTCCGGCGAATAGTGCACACGTACCCTCCGGTTCAAGGCGGCGAGTTAGAAGGCCAATGAAGCGCCAACGCAGGAGTCGGCCGCCAACGCAGAAGCCTGGACGGCGGTCAGTAGAAACGGGTCCGGTACCGGGCCGGGCGCGGATGGACTTCCTTGTGATGTCTTTGTGGCATCCCGGCAGAGACCCGGCAACTGCAGGCAAGAATAGGACCATGCTCGTTCCCTCCCGCCGCCGTCTGCGGATTGAAGTCTTGATAGTCCTGGGACTGTCGTTAGGACAGTCCGCTGTTTACTCGGTGGTGCAGTTTCTGGACAAGATCACCAGCGCGCCGCTGGCCCAGGGCACCTCCACGCTCAACACCTCCCAAAGCACCCGCGAATATTTTGACCTGACATATCAGCTGCTGGAGATCTTCTTCGCGCTGGTACCTGTCGTTCTGGCGCTCTACTTCCTGACCGACCAGCACAGGATGAACACCGGCAACGGCGAGAGCAATGGTTCGGCCTTCACGAAAATCGGTTTCAACTTCACCCGCCCCGGACTGGACATCCTGCAGGGGCTCGGGCTTGCCGTCCTGATAGGCATCCCCTCACTGGGCCTCTACGCGGCCGGGCGCGCACTGGGCATCACGACAGCGATCATTCCCAGCGCCCTGGACCCTTACTGGTGGACGGTTCCCGTGCTGGTCCTGTCAGCGGTGCGGCACGCGGTCGTCGAGGAAGTCATCGTAGTGGGTTATCTGCTGGACCGCTTTGGGAAGTTCGGCTGGTCAGTGCCCCTGGCCATTTTTGCCAGTTCCATGATGAGGGGCAGTTACCACCTGTACCAGGGCTTCGGGCCGTTTATTGGCAATATGGTGATGGGGGTGGTCTTTGCACTGATCTATACCAAGAGCCGTCGGGTGATGCCGCTTGTCGTCGCCCACGCACTCATCAACATTGTGGCGTTCGTCGGTTTCAGCCTGTTTGGAAGGGCGGTCGGGCTCGGCTAATTCACTCAGCCCCGGCACTGAGCCTCCCCACAAAGACTCCAGCCTTGTGCCGCCCTCACCACCCATGGGTGAGCGCACTGCCAGTCTCATTGACCGCTGCAGGTGTGTCCTGATCTGCTGAGGCAAGGAACCTGAAATTATGCCCCCCCTCACCGCGCATGTGATTCCGCAAATTGGGGGGGGCGCTGCTCCGGTGGCTGTTCAGGTGCGCAGGCTGGTGCCCTGATGACCGGCAGTTGCAGTGGCTAAGTTCTAGGAACGAGCTGGTATGCGTAAAGCAGCGGCGCGTCCACGCTTGATGCTGCAAATTCCACCGGACCTGATTGCGGAATACGGAGTCTAATATTTTCGCGCGCACCGTTGCAGGCAGCACCAAAGTCGATCAGCTCGCGTTCTCCCACGCGTGCAGTCAGGAACGCTTTGCCGCCGCCGTCACACGCCAGCACAAGGGTGTAGTCGCCTTCGGGCACGGGCACGAAGTTGCTGACGGGCTCCGCATCCAGGATTTTGCCGGAACCTTCGGCCACTGCTGTGCCCGTGGTCGGGAAGGCGGTGGCCTCCCACGATGGGATATCAGCGTTCTCGACCGAAAGCTGCTGCGTGCAGCCCGAGAGTGCGACCGCAGCGGCAACGGCAGCGACACCCCGGAGGGCGTGCGTAACGGACAAGAATTGGAAGGGCATGCATCCAACCTACCCGGAAATCAGGCGAGGGCGGTGGCACCTGCAGCGCTACCGGTCCACGATACGTCCAGACTACTTAAGAGCTTTTCCCCTGGGATGCCGCCACTACGACGGCGCCGATCAGTCCAGTAAGGGCGAACAGAATTCCTACGATTCGGTCTGTGCCGTGGACACCCGCCGCGATAAAGGCCACACCCAGCACACCCAGGAGTGCCATTGCCACCAGACTGAAATGCCGCATTGGTAACTTCCGGACGCAGGACAGGGACGTGTGGGGGAGCAACCGACGAACACTGCGCGAAGCAGCACCAGCGCTGGTACCGCTCAGTTGGCGAAGCTCCGATCAAATAGCGGTTGACCGGAGCTTCGGTTCCATTATGCCTGCCATAACCTTGCGGTTTGCTGGGAAGGCAGCACCCGGGCCAGATTGTCCACAAGATAAGCGGCTGACGCCCAGGTCTGGCGAAGTACACACCTGCGCCGGGTTCGGTCCGGCCCTGGTCTTTGTTTCGCCTCACCGGGCCTGGAAGCAGTCTGGGCTTTTACGGCAACCGGAACGTGCCGGGGCGCCCGGCGGTAAAGGCGGCGCCTGTGACAAAGACGCCTCACCGGGGCGAACATTGAGGAAAGGGCCGCACAAGCGGGGGAGGGGCCCGCAAGGTTCCTGAGACAACCGCGCCGGCCCGTTCAGCGCACCGCACTTTCCCTGACCGGCCCGGTGTCCCGCCCGCTGAGCGGTAGACTCCTTTCGTGCTCAATGAGTTTTGGAATGTTGCCTCCAAGTTTTACAAAGCCCTGGTGTTTGGTGCCATGGGGCTCATCGCCGCAGGCCTCGTTATCAGCGTCCTGGGCAATGCCACCCAGAATCAGGGGTTGGCTTTCGCTTCCTTGCCCGTGATCGGAACTGGCTTGGTTCTCCACGCCGCAGGAGTGGCGGTACGAGGGCACCAGGTCCGCAAGATGATCAGGTAACGGGTACCGCCGTCGGCTCAGCACTGGCACGGCAGGCCTCGGCTGGATGGTGGCACGATGGCATGGCCCCAAAACCTCCACGGCCCCTCGGCCCTGCTGCCGTAAAACTTTTCATGAGCCGGACGCTCTGCCCGGCCGACTCCGGAGGGCACGCAACCCGGGCAGAACTGCAAGGATTACATGAAGCTATCGTTAGTCGATTCCCTGGCGCAGGGAATTATTGCCCTCAGCGCAACCCCCTCCCCGAGCGCTGGCGAGAATGGGCTAAGACCAGGTCTTAGCCCCGACCAGGTGACCCCGGGCTTCCTTGGCTTCGTGATGACAGCGTTCATGGTGATAGCCGTTGTGATGCTGATGGTGTCAATGACCGGACGAATCCGCCGCATGAGATACCGTGCACAGGTCAGCGATGCGGGCGCTGAGAACGATGCTCTGCCCGGTACCCGGAGCGCCCAGCAGCCTGGGGGATGACCCGGCCCAGCAAGGCTGACAGACACCACTGTTCATCCTTCCCCGCTGCGGAGGACGCCGCCGGGGTGTGGTTGCTGAGCTGCCAGCCGCCGCTGGGCAGTTGGGCGGACCGCGGGGGCCTCACCTGCTGGCCTGCGATCCTCACCGCTCGCGATCCCCCTTAAGGCTGGGCCCCTCCGTCCAAGGTCCGTCTGAACCGCTGTCTCCCTCACACCGAGTGCGACGAGAAAGAGAGAGGCCTCTCCCGCTCTTTCAAGTCCGCTCGACCCTTAAAAGGCGGTTGTGATCGCATCGCTGTCGTGGTGGTCCTGTTCCAAGAAAATGTCCATTTGAGTTAGGGTAGCTTTACCTTTACTGTGCAGGTTTGTGACTGTACAGCCGGAACTGGCACGAGTCTCGTTCGCGGCCACACTGGCCGGCTTTGGAGACCGCACCGCCATCAGGACCAAAAACCACTCAGTGAGCTACGGCGAACTGGCACGCCGCGTTGAAGACATGGTGCGAACCTTCGGCCCCGCCCGGCGGCTCATTGCCCTGGAGACCGGGAATTCCCTGCCGTCCCTGGTGGCCTACCTCGCCGCCCTGTCCTCCGGCAATCCATTGCTGATCCTGCCCACAGGCGGCGGGACAGCCGCCCAGACCCTGATTGCCGCATACGATCCAGATATCGTGGTCCGCGCATCCGACGGTGAGGCGGTACTGGACGTACTGCGGGACGAAACCCGGCACGCGCTGCACCCGGAGCTGGCGCTTCTGCTGAGCACCTCCGGATCCACCGGTTCCCCCAAACTCGTGCGCCTGTCCGCCGAAGCCGTGCAGGCCAACGCCTCGGCGATAGCCGAATACCTGCACCTGCGCCCCGGCGACACCGCGGCCACCACGCTTCCGCTCTCCTACTGCTACGGGATGAGTGTGGTGAACAGCCACCTCCTGGTCGGCGCGTCCCTGGCACTGACCGACCTCTCAGTAGTGGACCCGTGCTTCTGGGACCTGGCCCGTGACGAAAACGTCACATCCTTCGCCGCCGTGCCCTACACCTTCGATCTCCTCGAACGCGTCGGATTTGAGCACATGGACCTGCCAGGCCTGCGCTACATCACCCAGGCAGGCGGCCGACTCGATCCGGACCGCGTGCGATCCTACGCCGAACTGGGCAGGCGGCAGGGCTGGGACCTGTTTGTTATGTACGGGCAGACCGAAGCCACGGCCCGCATGGCCTACCTGCCGCCGGACCTTGCAGCAGAACACCCCCACACCATTGGATTGCCCGTCCCCGGCGGATCCTTCCGGCTGGAGCCCGTCCCCGGCCTGGATGCCAGCGAGCTCGTCTACTCAGGTCCCAACGTCATGCTGGGGTACGCCGAACAGCCGGAAGACCTTGCCCTGGGACGGGTCGTCACCGAGCTGCACACCGGTGACCTCGCCAGGCGCGGGTCCAATGGCCTCTACGAAATCGTCGGCAGGCGCAGCCGGTTCGTCAAAATCGTCGGCCTGCGGGTGGACCTGGGCCAGGTGGAACGGCTGCTGGCCCATCTTGGCCTGACCGCCGCGGCTGCCGGCTCGGACGACGCAGTGGTGGCCGCGGTGGAAGGAAGCCACGACCTTGCCCTGGTGGCCAAGACCCTTGCCCAGGACCTGGGCCTGCCGCGTTCAGCGGTCCAGCTTCATGCCGTGGGATCCATACCGCGCTTGGAGAACGGAAAGCCGGACTACCCCACGGTCCAAGCCCTGGCTTCCAGGAAAGATGACCGCACCGACGGTACTGCCACGGCACCGGAACCGGCAGGACACCCGGCTGACGTGCATAGAATTTTCGCGGAGGTCCTCGAACAGGAGGACATCGCCGACACGGACACCTTTGTTTCCCTCGGCGGTGACTCGCTGTCCTACGTGGCAGCGTCCGTCCGGCTCGAGCGCGCCCTCGGACACATCCCGCAGGGCTGGCACCTGATGCCGGTCTGTGAACTTGTCCCTGCCACCCACCGGGCGCAAGGGACGCCGCCCGCGGCCACAGGGGACCCTGCAGGCCAGCGGACCGGGAAGGCCGCACGGGCTTCACGCCGCTGGCACCGGCGCTTGTTTGCCCCGATGGACACCGGGATTGTGCTCCGCGCCGTGGCCATCATCTTCATTGTTTCCACGCATATAGGTCTCTTCCACTGGGAAGGGACCGCCCACGTCCTCATCGCCGTCGCCGGCTATAACTTTGCCCGCTTCCAGGTGGCCGGTACCCGCCGTGCCCGGCTGCGGCGGCAACTGCGCAGCGTTGCCCGGATCGTCGTGCCCAGCGTTGCGGTCATCGGCCTGGCCTTTGCCGTGACCGATACCTATACCTATACCTGGGCGAACGTTTTCCTGCTGAACTCCCTGCTGGGGCCGGAAGGATGGACCGACTATTCCCGGTTCTGGTTTATCGAGATCCTGGTCTACATCCTGCTGGGCCTGGCCGCCCTGATGGCAATTCCTGCCGCAGACCGGGCCCAGCGCAGGTGGCCGTGGGCCTTCGCCCTGGCATTGGTAGCTGTTGACCTGCCGTTGCTCTTCGACCTGATTGCCAGCCGGTATCCGGGGCAGGGTCCGGTCCTGTGGCTGTTCGGGCTGGGCTGGGCCGCCGCCGCGTCGCGGACACTGTGGCAGCGGGCAGCCGTGACCGCCATTGCCCTGCTCACCATCCCACAGTCCTTCGATGACCAGTACCGCACCGCAACCATCCTGGCAGGCTTCCTCATCCTGCTCTGGCTGCCCACCCTGACCGTCCCGCGCGGACTGCACCGGGTCACGGCACTGCTGGCCAGCGCCTCCCTGTACATCTACGTCACCCACTGGCTGGTGTACCCGCTCGTTGACCCGGCACAAAAAGGCCTGGCCGTCGTCGCGTCCCTGGCCGCAGGCATCCTCTACTGGGCGGGGGCCACCAAGGTAATGGGATTGCTTGAGCGCCAGCTGCAACGGCCGCGCATCCTTCTCCGTAGATCTACTGCAGCTGGCAGGGCAGACTCCGAGTGAGGCTTACGAGAGCAGCGCGCCTGAATACCAGGCATCAGCCGCTGCGTCTGGGGCTGGGATGTGACTTGGCTGTAGGGTCCGGTCCGTCCTGATGATCCGGGGGGACGATCTTGACGTAGGCCACCATCCCTATGAGCTCCACAATGTCTGAATGAGGACGACGAGGGATACCAGGGCGAGCGGCCCGGGCAGGGCCAGGGGGAGTACGACCAATGAGTTGCGTGTTGCGCCACTGAAGATCACGGCCTTGGCACTGGCGCCGTCCAATCCGCCTCCCGCCGCGGCAGCCATTCCAGGCAGGACCATCACCCACCAGGAACGCCGCCTACACCGGAATACCCGGCCTGCCCTACGGGGGCAGTGGGATGACAGTGCGGTGTTTGCCGCCTGAAGTGAGGGGCGGAGGGGAGGGATCCCTGGTCAGGGTGACATTGTCCAGTCCATGGCCGGCCAGCACGGCGGAGATTTCCAAACGTGCGGCTTCGAAAACCCCGGCAGGATCCGCGCCAGGGGCGGGTTGCAGCCGGAGGATGAGGCTTCGGGGTCCAGTCTGGACGACCTGGCCTTTACTGAGGCCCTGAACTTTGTCCAGAGCCGTACTCAGCGTCAGCGGTGTTATTGAGACGGGGAACCCGCCGCTTCCCGGGAAGGTCAGCAGCTCCGCTGTTCGCCCCTGCACGTGGATGGCCGGCGTTGGGTCCCCGCACGGGCAGGGGTCCGTCCTGGTGGTGACACTGTCGCCCAGGTCGTACCGCAGGATGGGTTGTATGCGGTTGGCCAGGTTGCTCAGCAGCACTGTGTGCGAGGGCTGGCCGGGCGGGACCGGTTTATGGTTTGCATTGACCGGTTCCAGGATGGCCCAGTCGCTGTTGACGTGGAGCCAGCCTTCCTGGCAGCTGTAGCTTAGGAAGGGGCATTCAGTCGCTGCGTAGCTGTGACGGACCTTGGCTCCGAATGCTGCACTGATCCTGGCGTACTCTCCCGTGGGCAGTCCCTCGGCGGCGAGAACAACGGCAACGGGGTGGATGTTCAGCCGTCCTGCTTCCTGCTCGAACGCCAGCAACCGTCCGGTGGAGGCGTACGGGGCAAGAAGGGCTGGGCGGAAGCTGTTCAGCTGGGCGACGAGGTCCGGCATCGGCGTCTGGACCGGGAACACGCCAACGCTGTGCCTGCCTGGTCCCTTTTGGAGTGCGGCGGCGGCTGCTGCTGAGGCGAAGTGGCCACCGGTGGCGATGACCATGGCGACGCGCCCGCGGACTATTCCTATGATGTCGGCCGGGGTGAGCCAGGAGGTGAGCATGCGGAAGGCCAGGGCCTTGGCCACTGCCAGGGATCTGGTGTCGAGCAGGAACAGTCCCCGGGTGCCGGTCGTCCCGGACGTTGTAGCGGCCGTGTAGCGGTTGAGGAATTTCGTGCCGACCAGCGACGGGTCATCGACGAACGACTGCGTTTCCTCCAGAGTTACGGCAGGGTCCGTCACCCAGTCATCGAAATGAGCCATCAGGGCAGCCTTGGTGGTCACGGGCAGCAGGCCAGGGTCCGTGATCCGGGCCGGCAGGCCGTGATAGAGCCGGCGGTAGTACGGGGAGCGCGTCCGGGCGTAGGTGACCATCTCTGCCAGCCGCTCCTGTTGGCGCTGGAGGAGCGCGGCGCTGCCCTTTTTTCGGGCAGTACGGGCATTAAGCAGCAGTCCCGCTGGCGTTTCTTTCATGATTCCTCCTGGCCCTGGCTATGGTTCATCCGCGGTGATTCCTTGTTGCTCAGGTGTTGAACAGCCGGGTCAGGACGCCGGAGCTGAGGAGGATGAACAGGCCCAGCCCGATGAACACTGCCGGGACGAGCCAGTGTTCGATTTTTTCGAGGGTTTCGATGACTTTGGGGTGGGTGCCCACAACGCGTCCCAGTGCGCACCAGACGGCGACCAGGATGAGGAACACGATGATGGTGATCACGGTGTCCTGGGGGTTCATGGTCCTGAAGATGGGCGTATAAATGGCGATGTTGTCTGCACCGTTGGCGATGGTGATGCCGGCGACGCTGAGCAGGCCGACTGCGCTGATGGCGCCTTCGGTTTCCTCTTCCCCGCGTCTGCGCAGGAAACGGATCAGGCCGAAGATGCCGATCCCCAGCGGGAGCAGGCCGAGCCAGCCGACCCATTCGTCCGGGACAAGCGTCAGCCCGAGCGCGGCCAAGACGCTGATGCCGACCAGGGTGATGAATCCCAGATACTGCCCGCCGACGATTTCCCAGGGCCGGGGCCTGCCTTTCGAGGAGGCAAGGAACAGGACGGTCAAAACGACGATGTCGTCGATGTTCGTGGCAGCGAACATGGCCGCCGCGGCCGCGATGATGCCAAGCATTGATTATGCACCTCTCTCAGTGTGTTCCCGCCGGTTGCATACCCGCGGCCGGGTCAGATGGGCGTGGTGAAGGTTCCGATCAGGTTCTGCAGGCTCAGGATCCAGGTCGTCCAGACACCGGAAACCATCAGGATCCCGACCAGGACCAGGGTCGCTGCTCCTGCGAGGTTGAAGGCCCTGATGTTCCGGCGGACGAAGCCCAAGGTGCCGCTGACCCAGCTGAAGCCCCGGGCGACGAGGAGGAACGGGATGCCCAGGCCGATGCAGTACGCGAAGCCGAGCAGTGCCCCGCGCCAGGCCGATCCTGTGGTGGTGCTCAGCGCCAGCACGGCGCTGAGAGTCGGGCCGATGCACGGCGTCCACCCGAGGCCGAAGCCGATGCCCAGCAGCGGCGCCCCGGCCAGGCCGGTGTTCGGTTTCCAGGTCAGCTTGGCCGTGCTCTGCAGGAACGGGATCTTCCCGGACAGGGCGACGCCCATCACGATCACGACCACTCCCAGGACACGGGTGATCATGTCGCTCCAGCTCACCAGCCAGTGTCCGATGGTCCCGAACGCGGCACCGTAAAGGGTGAAGACCGCGGCGAAACCGAGGATGAACAGCCCGACGCCGGCAGTGGTGCGCCGGCGTGCTGCCTTTTCATCGGTTCCGGCGAGGCCGGAGACGTAACCCAGGTAGCCCGGCAGCAGGGGCAGGACACAGGGTGAGATGAACGAGACCAGCCCGGCGATGACCGCCAGGGGCACGGCCAGGAGCAGGGCTCCTGACTGCACGGACTCGGCGAAGAAACCCCCCAGATTCATTCCGCTGTCTCCTGGTCCTTGCCTGCCCGCAGCATTCCCAGGACCAGGACGGCGGTTCCCACGGTGACGAAGACGTCGGCGAGGTTGAACGTGGGGAACCAGCCACTGTGCAGATAATCGACGACCCCGCGCCCGTCGAGCCGGTCAATGAAGTTTCCGATCGCGCCGCCGGCAACGAGGGTGCCGCCGGTAAGGGCGGTCCTGGACATCTTTGGTGCGTTCACTGTGAGCCAGGCCAGCAGCACGGCGATGATGACCCCGGTACCGGCCACGACAATTCCGGTGGGCAGGGCGGACCCGAGACTGAAGGCCACGCCCGTGTTGTACAGGAGCTTGATCGTCAGCAGTGGGACCTCAAAGACCTCTCCGCGGGAGAGACCCGCCTCGGCCTGGGCCTTGATGACCAGGTCGGCCCCGGCCAGCAGCAGCGCGGCGGCCAGCAGCCCGCCCCGGCGCATCCACGGCCGGGACGGGGTGCTGTCGCGCACCGGTGCGGGTTGGCTCACCGCGCCGGTTCCAGGGCGGGGACGGTGTCCTGGGTGGCCGGGATGGTGCCGTACTTGGTTACCCTGCCGGCGCGGACTCCGTTGGCGATGACAACGATTTCGGCCAGTTCGTGGATCAGCACAACCGCTGCCAGTCCCAGGATGCCGAACAGGGCCAGCGGGATCAGGACGGCGATCAGGGCCAGGGACAGTCCCACGTTCTGGAACATGATGCGCCGGGTGCGGCGGGCGTGCTCCAGTACTTGCGGCAGGTGGTGCAGGTCCTCACCCATCAGTGCGACGTCGGCGGTTTCGATGGCCACGTCGGTGCCCATCGCGCCCATCGCGATGCCGGTGTCGGCGGTCGCCAGGGCGGGGGCGTCGTTCACGCCGTCACCGACCATGGCGGTCGGCTGCCGCCCCTTCAGGGTGCGGATGATGTCCGCCTTGTCTTCGGGACGCAGGTCGGCGTGCACTTCGGTGATGCCCGCTGCCTTCCCCAGGGCTTCAGCGGTGAGCCGGTTGTCACCGGTGAGCATGGCGGTGGTGTAGCCGGCGCGGCTGAGGCGTTCAATCACGGCTGCGGCCTCGGGACGAAGTTCGTCGCGTACGGCGACGGCGCCGATGAGGACAGAGTTCTCCTCGACCAGGACCGCTGTCGCGCCGCTGGCCTGCATCCGCCGGACGGTCTCCTTCAGCTCTCCCGGGGCGATCCATCCGGGCCTGCCGAGCCGGGCGCCGTGGCCGTCTATGGTTCCTTCGAGCCCGGCACCGGGAACAGTGTCCAGGCCGGTGACGGTGACCCGGTCGGTGGCGGCGGCGAGGATGGCGCGGGCGAGCGGGTGTTCGCTGCGTTCTTCCAGGCCGGCGGCGACGGCCAGCACCCGTTCCCGGGTGGAGGAGGCGGTGGCGGCGACCTCGATGACGGCGGGTTTGTTGCGGGTCAGGGTGCCGGTCTTGTCCAGGGCGATGGTGCGGATTTTGCCGAGGGTTTCCAGGGCGCCGCCGCCCTTGATCAGGACGCCCATCCGGCTGGCAGCGCCGACGGCGGCGACCACGGTCACGGGCACGGAGATGGCCAGGGCGCACGGTGAGGCTGCCACCAGGACCACCAGGGCACGTTCGATCCACAGGAGCGGTTCGCCGACGATGAAACCATAGACGGCTATGAGGGCGGCGGCGATCAGGATGCCCGGGACGAGCTTTTTGGCGATGGAGTCGGCCAGGCGCTGGCCGGGGCCCTTGCGGGACTGCTCGGCCTCCACGATGTGCACGATTCGGGCCAGGGAGTTGTTTTCCGCGGTGCTGGTGACCTCGACCTCGAGCGGGCCGGTGCCGTTGATCGAGCCGGCGTAGACGTCGCTGCCCGGTCCTGCTTCGACCGGGACTGATTCGCCGGTCAGGGCCGAGGTGTCCAGGGAGGTGCGTCCGGTCAGGACGCGTCCGTCCGTGGCGAGCCGTTCGCCCGGGCGCACGACCATGGTCTCACCGAGCACCAGTTCGGACGGGGAGACGGTAACTTCAGTTCCGTTGCGCAGGACCCTGGCCTCAGCCGGGACCAGGTCCAGCAGCGCCCGCAGGCCCCGCCGCGTGCGGGCTACCGAGTATTCCTCCAGCCCCTCGGAGATGGCATACAGGAAGGCCAGCATCGCCGCTTCCTCGACCTGGCCCAGGGCGACGGCGCCCGCGGCGGCGATCGTCATCAGGGTGCCGACACCGATCTTGCCCTTGGCAAGCCGGCGCAGGGTGGAGGGAACGAACGTCCATCCCGCGACCAGCAGCGCCGCGGCCTCCAGCGGCAGGGTGACCCACTCGGATGCGTCCAGCAGCGAAGCGATCCATGCCGCCAGCAGCAGCCCGCCGGCTACCGCGGCCGCGCGGACCTCAGTCACCTGCCAGAAGCCCTCGGCTTCTTCCTGTCCTTCTTCTGGTTCCGGCTTGTCATCGCCGCATCCGCAGGCGTCGCTCACAGTTGCTCCTCTTTGGTGGTTGCGGTGTCGCAGGACGCGTCACCATAGGTCGGGCACAGGCTGACCGCGTTGCCCGTGGCGGCCAGGAGGATCTCGGCCTGGGCCAGGACATCGATCAGTTCAGGCCGGGTCAGGGAATAGAAGACCTTCCGGCCTTCCGTCCGGCCCGTCACCAGGCCGCAGTCACGCAGGCAGGCCACGTGCGCGGAGACCGTGGACTGCGCCAGACCCAGTACCTGGGTGAGGTCACCGACACGGGCCTCGCCCTGGGCGATGCGCTTTACGATGGCAAGCCGGGCGGGGTCGGCCAGGGAATGGAACAGGGCGGCCGCCGGTTCCAGCCGGGTGCCGCTCCTCATATCAATCGTCATACACCGATGATATCCAAAGTTACTGATATGTGCCAGCCGCAAGTCCTCCATGGCCGTCCGGGTGCAGGTCCGGGGCCAGCGCGCGTATGGTGCCGTCGCAGGGGTGTGTGCGAAGCCCTGTCAGTGCGGACCCGGGCGTCCGGAGAGGATGAAGCCGCTTCGGGGCAGCGCTGGCATCCGGGAGAGGTCGATGCTCAGGTCCTGGGCGGGTACGGTCATCCGGGTCTCCGTGGCCAGTGCTCTGATGGCATGCCGTAGCAGGTCAACGGTGATGTCCTCGCCGGGGCAGCGGTGCCCCTCGGACGGGTCTCCGGCGCCCTGTGGAACAAGGGTGTGGGGGTCCGGCTGCCAGGCACGGAACCGGTCCGGGTTGAAGCTTTCCGGGTCCTTCCAGATCCGGCCGTCGTGGTTCGTGCCATACAGATCAAGCAAGACCCATTGCCCGGCTTTAAACGTGCTGCCATTCCATTCCAGCGTTTCCCGGGCAGTGCCGCCGACGAAGGGGAAAAACGGATAGTACCGGCGGACTTCCTGCGCGAAGCAGTCCAGGTCCGGATTCTGTCCTGTCCGCAGGATGTCTTTCCATTCCGGGTGCTGCTGCAGGGCGACGGCGGCAAAGACCATGAAGCGGCCGACAGCCACGATGGGCCGAAGCAGGTTGAGAAGTTCCACCGCCGCGACCTGATCCGCCAGGGCGTTGCCGTGTTCGTCGTGGTGGAAGGCAATCGCAGCGGCAGGGGTGTCCCCGGCTGCGGCCGGGCCGCTCCGGCGGAGGGTGCTGATGCACTCGGCGGCCCACTTTTCCGTGGCGCGGCGGCGCCACCGCGCGTACCAGTTCACCGGCCCGACCGCGCCGGCCTTTTCGATCATCAGGCCCAATTCGCGGCTGATCCGTTCGACGGTTGCCGGGTTTGCCGGCACTCCCGCCCACCGGCAGGCGGCGGCGGTGAGCAGCGGGCGCAGCTCGTCATGCAGCACAACTTCGCCGCGGACCTGCCACCAATGCACCGCCGACACCCATTCCTCATCGAAGGCCTGGCCGAGGCGTTCCACCGATTCCTTGGTCATCAGGTCAAGGAACAGCTGTTTCCGGTGCCGGTGGGCAGGCCCTTGGAGGGACTGCACGCTGCCGGCGTCCTGCAGAAGGTGCTGGGCCGAGCGGGGCATGGCCGCCTCGCGGCCGAACCGGCCACCGCCGTAAAAGAACTCCGCCGCTTCAGCACCACGGAGGCAGACCACGGGGCGCAGCATCAGCCGGGTACGGAACAGATCGGAGCCGAACCGGTCGCACCGGCTCGAAATGAACGTGTATCCCTCACGCAGAAGAGCGAGCGAACTCTCCGGCAGCTGCACTGTCATGATGGACCAGCCTTCTCTCGTGCCACCCCGGCATGGCCGGCGTTAGAGATGCGCAGGCGGCCCGGGGCACTTCGGGACTCCCAGCGTACCTCCCTGCCCAAGACGGCAGGCGGGCCCCAAAGTGATAGCCTCAGCCGTCCCCGGCCTAGGCCTGAAGTGTGGACTCGATCAGGGCTTTCAGGGTGCTTTTGTCCAGTCCACCAAGTATTCTCGCCGCGACGCGGCCCTCTTTGTCCAGCACGAGGGTGGTCGGGACTGCCTGGGGCGGAACGAAGCGGGTCATAGCGAGCAGCACCTTCCCGTCCTTGTCCACCACGCTTGGATACGTCACGCCGAAGGTCCGCTCGAAGGCTTCCGCGGTCGGCTTTTCATCCCGTACGTTGATGCCGTAGAACAAGACTCCCTGCGGGGCGAACTCCTGGTAGAGCGCTTCCAGGTGTGGTGCCTCGACGCGGCACGGGGCGCATGCCGCGTACCAGAAATTGAGTACCGTGACAGTGCCGGCCCAATCGGTGGAGCTGACGGGCGTGCCGTCGTAGAGGTTCGCGTTCAAGGCCACCGGAGCGCCGCGTGATTCCTCGGCGTATTCCTGCACCGATCCGTCACCGGCAATGTAGTTCTTGTTGTCCCCTGCCGCCGCCTGCTGGGCGAGGGGGTCGGGTCCGGCGCAGGCGGCCAGGCCGAGGGAGGCCACCGCGGCCAGACCTGTCAGGATGCTGCGCCGTGCCAGGCCGTCTCCGGGTGGAATGTTCATGGATGACTTCCTCGTTTGTCGGGTCTGCGGTTGGTGTCACGCCCACGGGTCATAATGCGATTTGTCCCGCACCTAACGGAAACAGGGCCGCTCCGCCGCTGTTGTACGGGGTATCTCTTCAGGCTCCGGTGTGACCGGACTCGGTTCAATCGTCTTTAGGCGATATTATCAGGAAAGTGGTCCCGAAGTCCGGCCCACCCGCCCGGTACAAATTCTACGTAAGGTAGAACTGCGTGTCTGCAGATGACCGTGCCAGTTCTTGACACCTTCGATTGGAAGGCAGTGATGTCCTTATCTGATGCGCCGGAGACGGCGACGGGCCCGGTCCTGCCGCCGCTGGGTCCTGCCGGGATGCTGCGCTGGGCGTGGACGCAGCTGACGAGCATGCGGACAGCAATCTTTCTGTTGCTTTTGCTGGCCGTGGTCGCTGTGCCCGGCTCGTTGTTCCCGCAGCGCCCGGCGAACCCTGCCCTGGTGACCCAGTACATCAAGGACCGCCCGGAGTACGGGAAAATTCTTGACTCGCTCCAGCTTTTCGATGTTTATTCCTCGGCGTGGTTCTCAGCGATCTACATCCTGTTGTTCATTTCCCTGATCGGGTGCGTGATACCCAGGGCACGGGCTCACTGGAAGGCCCTGCGTTCAGCACCGCCCCGCACCCCGCGGCGGCTTTCCCGGTTGCCCGAATACGGCACGCTCGTCCTGAGTGCGGAAGCCGGTGTTGGCCCGGGCGACGCGGTCCGGGATGCAGCGGCGGTTTTGAAGAAGCGTGGTTACCGGGTCGATATTCGGGACGTTGACGGCGCGATGCCCTCACTGGGGGCTGAACGGGGGTTGTTGCGGGAGGTCGGCAACCTCGTCTTCCACACGGCCCTGATCGGCGTGCTGGTTTCCGTGGCGATCGGCGGGTTGTTCGGCTACCGGGGCCAAAAAATCATCATCGAAGGCGACACCTTCGTCAACACCCTGGTCGGCTACGACAACTTCACCCCAGGGACCAACTTCCAGTCCGACTGGCTGGATCCGTTCGCCATCACTTTGGATAAGTTCGAGGTCCGCTTTGACCGCGAATCCACCCGGCAGTTCGGCCAGCCCATCGACTTCAAAGCCGCCGTGACGACCCGGGAAAGCCCTGACGCCGCCGCGCAACAGCAGGTCCTGAAAGTCAACGAACCGGTCTACTTCGGCGGAACCGGCATCTTCCTGGTCGGCAACGGCTACGCACCCATCGTCACCGTCAAGGACGGGGACGGGAACACCGCGTTCAGCGGCCCTGTCGTCTCCGTCCCGAACGACGCCGTCTACACCTCAAGCGTTGTCCTCAAGGTCCCGGACGCCGCGCCTTCCCAGCTGGGTTTCGTCGGGTTCTTCCTGCCCTCGGCCATCAAGAACCAGGATGGCGTGTCCTACAGCTTTGACCCGGACCCGCTGAACCCGCAACTGAACCTGAACTCCTATTACGGCGATCTGGGGCTGGACAGCGGGAAACCCCAGAACGTCTACAACCTGGACGTGCAGAACCTGACCCAGCTCAACGGACGAGATCTTCCGACCGGTGGCATCGTCCTGGACGCAGGGCAGACCTACACCCTCCCCGAGGGCAAAGGCTCGATCAGCTTCGACGGGCTCAAACGCTACATCGGGGTGGACATCCGCACCGACCCCGGGCAGGCAGGGGTCCTGATCTTCTCCCTGATCGCCACCGCCGGGCTGATCGTCTCCCTGTATGTAAACCGGCGCCGTGTCTGGCTCCGTGCCGGGGCCCACGAGGACGGCCGCACCATGATCGAATACGGGCTGCTGGCCCGCGGAGAGGACCACCGGCTCGCACCTGAAGCCGCTGCGCTCCGTGCCCGGCTTGTGGCCCGCTGGAACCTGACCGAACCCCAGCCCGCGGCGGACACCGTCCCTGCACGCTCACTGAAGGAGCACTAATGCCGGAGATCAACGAAATCATGGGCCAGTACAGCGAGCTGTTCATGCTCCTGGCCGCAGGCACCTACACCGTGGCGTTCATCGCCTTCGCCTGGGACCTGGCCCGCAGCAGCAAGGCTCTGCGGGCGGTGGACCTCAAAGCAGCAGCCGCCGCGTCCACTCAAGCCTCCGCACCCGCCAGGGTTCCAGTCAGCGCCGGAACCAGTGCCCGCACATCCGGGGACCGGTCGGCCTCCGGCGTCGGTGGGCCGGTCGGGATCGCCGAACGCCCGAGCTCAGCCGCGCACCGGACAGCAGAAGAGGTGGCCGGTGCAGGGCAAACTGCCCGGCCCGATATGCACTACGCCCCCGTGCGGCGCATGCCGGCGCGCATCGGTGTGGCCCTGACCGTGCTGGGCGCCATGATCCACGGCGCCGGAGTCTTGACCCGGGCCCTGGGTGCCGGCCGGGTGCCGTGGGGCAACATGTACGAATTCCTGACCACCGGCGCCTTCGTCGCCGTGGCCGTGTTCCTGCTCGCGCTGATCCGCCGCGACCTGCGGTTCCTGGGCACCTTCGTGATCGGCCTGGCCATCATCATGCAGGTCGCTGCCTCAGTGGCCTACTGGACTCCCGTAGGCCACCTCGTTCCGGCCCTGCAAAGCTACTGGCTGATCATCCACGTCTCCATCGCCGTGCTCTCCTCGGCGCTGTTCACCCTGACCTTCGCGCTGTCCGCCCTGCAATTGGTCCAGTCCCACCGGCAAAAAACAGTGGCCGGGGGAGGCGCGGACAAACTCGGGTTCATGCGCCTGGTCCCGTCAGCGCTGAGCCTGGAGAACCTCTCCTACCGCATCAACGCACTCGGTTTCATTGGCTGGACGTTCACGCTCATGTTTGGTGCCATCTGGGCTGAAAAGGCCTGGGGCCGCTTCTGGGGCTGGGACACCAAGGAAGTCTGGACCTTCGTCATCTGGGTTGTCTACGCCGGCTACCTTCACGCCCGGGCCACACGCGGCTGGACCGGAACCCGCGCCGCGTGGCTGTCCATCGTCGGCTACCTGTGCGTGGTATTCAACTTCACCATCGTGAACCAGTTCTTCAACGGCCTGCACTCCTACTCCGGCCTGTGACCTCCTCCTAAGGTCGCCAGGCGTAGCAGCTGCGGCCAAGCCATGGCAGCTTACGGCGTCACAGTGATTAGCCGAGCCTACGGTCCCACAACCGTCACAAATGCTAAGGCCGCAATCGCTCTACAACAAGGCAGGAACAGGCAAGCATCCCGTCCGGGAAAGAACTCCCCGAAAGATCGGCATTAGGCAATAATGTCGGGAAACAGCTCACGCGGGAGGGAAATTATGACCTATGATCTGGTAGTCCTCGGAGGCGGCAGCGCTGGATATGCAGCTGCTCTCCGCGGGGTGCAGCTGGGCATGAAGGTGGCCCTCGTTGAGGGCGACAAGCTCGGCGGGACGTGCCTGCACCGCGGCTGCATCCCGACCAAGGCCCTGCTGCATTCAGCGGAAATAGCCGACACCATCCGTGAAAGCGAAGCGTTCGGAGTCGAGAGCACCCTCGGACGTATCGACATGGCCGGGGTGACGAAGTTCAAGGAAGGCGTCGTTTCGCGCCTGTATAAAGGGCTTCAGGGTCTCGTGTCCTCCCGCAGCATAGACCTGGTCCCGGGATGGGGTACGCTAGCCGCCGCGGACACCGTGGAAGTCAACGGCGCCCATTACCAGGGCAAAAATGTGGTGCTGGCAACCGGATCGTATGCGAAGTCCCTGCCCGGTCTGGACATCGGCGGCCGGGTCATCACCTCCGAACAGGCACTCGAGATGGACTTCATCCCGAAGAGCGCTGTCATCCTCGGCGGGGGCGTTATCGGCGTGGAATTCGCCTCGATCTGGGCTTCCTTCGGAACCGAAGTCACCATCGTCGAAGCCCTCCCGCGCCTAATCGCCAACGAGGATGAAGCCCTGTCCAAGGGCCTGCAGCGGGCCTTCACCAAACGCGGCATCAAGTTCCTGACCAACACCCTGTTCGCCAGCGTCGCCCAAAACAATGACGGCGTCACCGTCACTACCCAGGACGGCAAAAACCTGGACGCCGAAGTGCTCCTGGTGGCCGTGGGCCGCGGCCCAGCCACCGCGAACCTCGGCTACGAGAAGGCCGGCATCGCCACAGAGCGCGGGTTCGTGCCCACCAACGACCGGCTGCACACCGGCATCGGCAACATCTACGCCATCGGGGACATCGTGCCCGGCCTTCAGCTGGCCCACCGGGGCTTCCAGCACGGGATCTTCGTCGCCGAAGAGATCGCCGGCCTGAACCCGGCGCCCATCATCGAATCGGGCATCCCGCGCGTGACCTACTCAGAACCCCAGGCCGGCTCTGTCGGCCTCACCGAGGCCCAGGCAAAGGAACAGTTCGGCACCGACGGGATCGAAACCGTCGAGTACAACCTTGGCGGCAACGCCAAAAGCCAGATGCTGCAGACCGCTGGCTTTATCAAACTGATACGTCAAAAGGAGGGCCCGATCATTGGCGTGCACATGCTCGGCGCACGGGTCAGCGAACTGATCGGTGAAGGCCAGCTGATGGTCAACTGGGAGGCCTATCCCGAGGACGTCGCGAACCTCGTCCACGCCCACCCCACCCAGAACGACGCCATCGGCGAAGCCGCCCTCGCCCTGGCCGGCAAACCCCTCCACGCCCACAGCTGACACGGCCGGAAGAAGGAAGACCCCACCTTCGCCCATCGGGAGCCAATCATGGAAGCCGCAGGCACACTGACCCCGGAACAAACCGAACAACTCACCCGCAAGGGCCTCCGGCTGGCGCAGTTCACCGTCGCCTACAACGTCGTTGAGGGCACAGTCGCCGTCACAGCCGGCCTCATCGCCGGTCTGGTCTCTGTGGTCGGATTCGGCATCGACTCCGGCATCGAATCAATCGCCGCCGTCCTCGTCGGGATCCGGCTCTCCGCCCGGCTGCGCCACGGCCACGCCGATGAGCGCAAGGAACGCATCGCGCTCAAACTGGTTGCAGTCACCTTCTTCATCCTCGCCGCCTACGTCACCTACGAAGGCACCATGAGTCTGGTGGAGGGCGAAGCGCCCGAAAGCTCACCGGTCAGCATCATCATTCTGCTGCTGTCGGTCATCGTCATGCCCTTTCTCGCGGCCTTAAAAAAACGCGTCGGAACCAGGCTCCAGGACAACCTAATCCTGGCCGACGCAGCAGAGACGAAAATCTGTGTCCTGCTCAGCATCTCCACTCTCCTCGGCGTCGGCCTGTACGAACTCACCGGGGCCGCCTGGCTTGACCCCATGGCCGGCTTCATCATCGCTGCGTTCGCCATCTGGGAAGGCAAAGAAGCCTGGGAAGGCGAACTCGTCGAAGACGACGATGACGACTAGGACCACAACTTCGGCGCCATAGCCCGAAGTAGACGTGCGCCCTTCAGTCACCAGCAGTCCAAGCGGACCCGTCACGGCCGGCCCAGGAACGCCCGGCGGTCAGCGCTGCGTGGAGCGGCCCATCCTCTGTCCGGCCCTGTCCCGGTCGTAAGGGGCGGGCTGGATGGGCCCAGATTTCCCCAATGTTTTCGCAGTGTGGTCCCTCCACTCTTGGTTCATGGCCATTTCACGCCGGCAGGCATTGCAACTAGGTGGGATCGGAATCATCGGCGCCTTTGGGCTCGCGGTGCCGTTACAGTCCGTCGATGCCAAGTCAGCGAGCCGGCTGGATCCCCGCAACATGCCCAAGCCCTACCAGCGGGCCTTGATCGTTCCTTCGGTGCTTCCCTACTCGCGGACTACGGTGGACGCCGACGGCCACGTACGGCGCCATTACCGCATTCAGCAAAAGCTCGGCTCGGCCAACATTGTGCCGGGACTGAGCACGCCCATCCTTGGGTACAACGGGACGTTCCCGGGACCCACGATCAAGGTGAATCAGGGCGAACGCATCTCCTTGATGATGGACAACGTGCTGCCGCTGCTCCATCCACAGTGGGGGTACCGGCTCGATACCTCCACCCACCTGCACGGTGCGGCCTCGCTGCCGCAGTTTGACGGGTACGCCAACGACCTGACCGGGCTTGGCTACTGCAAGGACTACGAGTACGGCAACTTCCAGCCGGCGCGGACGCTCTGGTATCACGACCATGCCGTCCACCGCACAGCCCAGAGTGTCTACTCCGGGCTGGCGGGCCAGTATCACCTGCACGATGAGGTTGAACGGAGCCTGCTTCCCCAAGGCCGGTTCGATGTGCCGTTGACCGTTTCGGACGCCATGTTCGCCGCCGATGGCTCCCTGGGCTATGACGACAACAGCCACTCCGGCCTCTGGGGTGATGTCATCCTGGTAAACGGCGCTCCGTGGCCGGTCATGAAGGTCCAGCGGCGGATCTACCGCTTCCGCGTCCTCAATGCTTCCATTTCACGTTCCTACCGGTTCTCCCTCAGCACCGGGGACCCCGTGACAATGGTCGCCACGGATGGTGGCCTGATGCCCTCGGCCCAGCAGGTGACGTCGTGGCGGCACAGCAGTGCGGAGCGCTATGAGATCCTCATCGACTTCTCCAAGTACCCGGCTGGAAAGCGCGTGGAACTGCGCAACCTGTCCAATGAGAACAACATTGACTACGACAACACCGGCAGGGTTATGGCCTTTGACGTGACTGATGAACCGGTGGATACGTCCGGGCCGGCCGCAAAGGTGATGCCGGCACTGCTCACCTCCAACACCACCATGAGCCTGACGCCCTCCCAGTCGGTTAAAAACCGGCACATGCGCGTCAAGCGGGACAACGACATCTGGACCATCGGCGGCATGACATGGGACGAGGTGGTCGAAAGCGGCTACCGGAAAGTCCTGGCTGATCCGGACCTGAACGACGTGGAAATCTGGACAATCGAAAACAGCTCCGGCGGATGGTTCCACCCTGTCCACATCCACCTGGTGGACTTCCAGATCCTCAGCCGCAACGGACGGCCGCCGTTCGCTTACGAACGCGGGCCCAAGGACGTTGTGTACGTTGGCGAGGGCGAGACAGTCCGGCTGCTCATGAAGTTTGAGCACCACCGCGGCCGGTACATGATCCACTGCCACAACCTCCCGCACGAGGATCACGACATGATGGCACAGTTCAGCGTAGGCATCGACACGAACGATCCGGACCCCAACCACCCCATCGACGCCTCGAAGCCGCACCCGATCCCCCCGGACACGCCGCTTGAGGGACCGGCACCGGCAACAACCGAACCCGCCCCCGGTAACGGCTCAGGGTCGACGCCGCCAACAGACACTGCAACGCCCGCCCCCACCCCGACCGCAACGCAGCCGGCGGTTAAACCCCCGACGGCCCAGACCGACGTTCTCAGCATCACCACCGCCCGGCACCGGCTCAACAAAGACATGACTTTCACCGGAACCTCCAAGATCACCGGGACCATTCCAACCAGTTCAGCCTCCGTCACCATCTACGACGTCTCACCCGGACGCGCCACCACCCGGCTGGGTGCCGCCACGATCAACTCGCTCGGTACCTGGTCCCTGACAGCAAAGCCGGGCCCAAGTCAACAAGTGACGTCTATCAAGGCCGAATCAAGCCGCGGCGGAACGGCCACCAGCCGGGTCGACACCCGCTGACAATCTCCCCAAAGCGCCTGAACGGCCCACATACCCCCGGAACCTGCAAGAGGTGTGGCGTGCCGGCCCTATTTTGGTGGGTCACCATTTCGGGCCGAAGTTCAGCCGCACGATCTGGCGCAGCATTGGCAGCGGCTACGTGTTTGAATGCCGCCTCGTGGCGAATAGCGTCCATGGGCTCACCTCTGCGGAGAGACAAGCCCTCAGTCCCAAAGGACGAAGCAGGAGCCGGCGGTCCATCCTGCGGCGGCTTGATCAGAGAGCTGTGAATGTGCGTGCCCGCAATCTTCGCGCCGGAGCCGCTTTCGTTGCGCCCGGACCTTCACTCTTCTGCCAGGCACGCATCCCGGACGTCCAGGATGTCGCCAAACAGCTCATGTCCCCGTGTCCGGGATTCACTGACAGATTCCTGAACGGGCACCGTGGCCGGCGTCGGGGTTTCGTCCGTGAGGACCTCCTTGAACCAGATGCAGACTGGTGGCATGTTCTGATGCTTCGGGCCACCCCGAATCAGGCTTCGTGCCCCGGGGTGTCTTCCCTGGTGATAGGGCTGATGGGCCACAACCGGGGGCTTCGCACGTCTCAACGATTGCTTTGCGGACCTTTCTTCCCGGATGGGGTGGTGGCAGGGGTGCGTGAAAAGGCGTCTGCGAGGTCCGGGTGTCCCCGCCTCATGGATCAGCGGGCACGGTTCGGGGTCCTGCCCGCTGCGCGGACAGGACCCCGAACGATGTGGAGTGCTAGCGGGTCGCTACCGCCCCGGTGGTGGTGCCACCGCGGCTGGACTGGACCAGGACGCTGGTGATCTGCCGGTTCGGTCCGGGCTTGGCCCGGTAGGACCAGGCGCCTGTGGTGTCCACCTGGGCCGTGCCGATCTTCGTCACCGCCCGGCCGGGAGTGGTGTCATAGATGACCACGGTCGTGGCCGGGATCAGGAGGGCGGTATTGCCCGCCAGTGCTGAGGTGCCGCTAATCCGCAACTCATTTCCCAGCCGATGGCGCGAGCCGGCCGTGGTGAGCGTGTCCGTTTTGACGGCGAGCTCCACGGTTGCAGGGGCGCTGCCGATGCCGTTGCGGTCGGACACGACGAGCTCTATCTTTATCGGGTCATCTGCCTTGGCCGTCAAGGGCGCAGTATCGGTGTTCTTGGCATAGAACGGTACGGTGATGGTGGGTTTGGCCGCAGTGTCGCTGGAGATGGAGACGACCGGGCCACTGACCTGGCGCCACTTGTAGGTGGCGGCACCGGTGGAGGTACTGCCATCGAGCTGAACGGTTCCCCCGCGCGTGATTGTTGGCGATGCGGAGGCGGCGACAGCCTTTGTCGACTGCGTCTCGCCTGGTGTTGGACCGCTGCCGGTGTCCACGACGGGGCCGGGGTCCGGGGCCGGGGTGACAGGATCGAGCCCGACCGGGGTTGCCGCGCCGCCGGAGATAACAACAGGCAGGGAAGCCGACCCGCCTGCGGCGGTCTTGACGGTAACGGTTGCCGGAGGCGCCTTGACCGGGAAGGACTTTTCGGACGGTGTTCCGGCAGCGGGTTCTTCCAGAGTCCCGAGACCGGTGACGGTCAGGGGGTAGCCCACTGTCGAGAGTGCGCCCACCGTCAGGTTCGTTCCGTCGTAGAGGGCCTTGGTGATCATAACCCCGCTGGGCTTGCTGACATTGATTTGGCTGGCGCTGGCGGGCTTGTCGCCAATATTGGTGACCTTGATCGAGGTAGGGGCGTTACCCGTGAACTGGACTCTGGCGTAGTACCGGCCGGTGTCCGGATCGCTAAGCATAGGCGTGGTTTCGAATGCCCCGGCCTGCCCGTCGACCTGAAGCTGGGCGCCATTGCCGCTGCTTGCGAACACGTCGATCATGTTCCCGTTCAGGACGGCGCTGTCGGTGTTGACGCCCTGATTGGTAGAGATTTTGCCCATCACGGTGAACTGGTCGGTTTCCAGGGACAGGCCGCCGCCGTTGACCGAGAACTTGTTGTAGTTGAAGGGGCTGCCGGTAACAGTGTGGTCCTGGTTGGGATCACCAAGGTAACCCTCGGGGGCTGCTGGTGCGGTCGCGGGGTCCCATTTCAGGAACGGGCCGATGTTGCTCTTCAACGCGGTGGTGAAGTTGCCGACTGCGGGCGAGATGTCTTCGACGAGCCTGCCCCTGCCGTCGGCGTCCGTGTCGATGGTGACTGTGCCGTAGGGGTGCTGGAACGTCAGAGTCGTGTTGGCGGGTGCGTCCCGCACATCGATGCGCTGGCGGCCGAATACCATCTGGTCACCTTCTGTGACGGAGTTGGCGAACGCGGCTTCCAGGCCGAGGACCAGGACGGCGCGTCCGCCGCCGGGAAGATCCAGGGTGGAGCCGGCGAGCATATAGAACGCCTCGTGCGGGAAGTTGTCCGGGAACGATATGGGCTTGGTCTCGTCGGGTACGTCTCCGGGCAGGAAACCGCACAGCGGATTCTCCGCGTCAAGGCACAGCTCGAGCCGTGTTTTGTTGCTGTCCTCATACCAGGACGGGAAACCGTACTCGGTGTTGACGGGACCGACAGCGATCAGCTTGCCAGAGTTTTTTACGGTCACCTCAGTAGCGGCCAGTGAAGCTCCCACACCGGTTGCAGTGAGCAGGACAGCGGTCATGACCGCGACGGCTTTGCGGGTGGGCACTCGTGACCTGAGACGGTCTGGTGGTTTGGGTTGCATTTCAGTCTCCTTCAAGGGGCGTGCTGATGACCCTTTATGTCTACGGCGGGGTGCTTGGAAAACACTTTGGGTCCGGGTTGGAGAAACCTTACGACTACCAACCTGCGTGCTGATCCGGTGCCTGCGGCCGACAGCCTGCGCGGTTAGGCCCGCGGTTCGCCGCCGGTGGGAGTTGCCCGTCGACGCGGTCCCTTTCGGGAAGGCGAACGTGTCCAGCTGACCGACGAGCAGGGGACGCATGCGCGGGGCACCGCTGCAGAATGAGGAGGCGAAGGGTGTGGGTACCGGGCCCGGCACCGCATCATAGTGCGGCGCCGGGACCGGCCCGGTTCTGAGTTCAGTGAGGTTCTCGGTCTCTCTGCCAGGATCAGAACAATGCAAGTGTTGCTTGCTCACCTTGGGAAAACCCAACGGACTTGGCTGCCGGGGGCCGGCCGAACCGATCAGGCCAATGTCCTTGTAGCGCCCGGTGGCCGCAGGCACCGCGATACGTTCCGCATCCTCGAAATCCACAGGGTCTTCATGGGGCCAACGGCAAAAACTTCAACCCGGGTTGAAGGTCACTTCCCATGCTGGTGCGGGCCTAAACCTGCCGGACTGGAATTCAGGCAGGCTGTGAGGTGTTGGGTTCCGGCCGGACGATAAGGGGCAGAAACCTGACGTAGAGGACCATGCCGGTCAACTCCACGAGTGTCTGTGTAACTACCACTAAAGCTGCCAGCGCCAACGGCCCGGGAAGTGCCAGCGCCAGCGGCAACACGACCAGGGAATTGCGGGTCGCGCCACTGAACACAACGGCCCGGGTGGCTGCTCTATCAAGACCGGCTGACTTGGCCGCGAGCAGGCCCAGCGACACCATCACCAGCAGGAATGCCGCGTAGAGCGGAACGACAGCCAGCAGCGAGCCGATCTCCTGACCGGCTCCCGGTAGCTGCGAACCTACAACCACTGCCAGCGGTGGCTATCATCAGGGGGTTCTGATTACTGGCCACGAAGGCATAGCCGGGATTCGTGCACCGGCGCACGGAGCAAGTCATCATGTTTGCGAGGCTACTGCGTGACACCGACACTTGCCCAAGCGACAATTTGCGTGGCCGGACGTGACGCTGGGCCGGTGACGAGCTCGTCGGGCGCTGATGCCTGGCGCGCCGAGGCAGCGGCCCGTTGAGCGGCCGCGAGGGCTCATGCTGCCGTGACGGTAATCGTCCGGGTGGCGAGGACCGCTGAGGTGATCCAGTGTAGGAATTGGATGCTGATGGTGTACTTTCCGGGAGCTGGCGGGCGCAGCAGGAAGTCGAACTTCTCGGCGGCGCCGGACTTGATGATGTCGGTCATGAGCGGCTGGCCGGCCATGGACGGATGGACAGCCGGACCTGTGGGGTTGGGTGTGTTCCAGAAGGGCCGGCCGTCATGGCCGATAAGTTCGGCGATCTTCGCCGGTCTGCCCGCGGCGTCGGTGATCCATGTCAGAGTGGGGAAGTAGTCCACGTTCACAAGGCGCACCAGAGTCGGATACTTTCCGTTCCGCACCACATTCGCCTTCATCTGCGAGATGGCCCAGACCCGGTCTCCCTTCGGCCTGCTGGCGATCGCGCCGCCCAGGAGGAAAAAATGCTTGGGCTCGAAGCGGTTCAAGCCGGCGCTCTCACCTGAAAGACCTGCAGCTTGATGGAGCTCATGCCATCGCGGGTCAATGGAGTAGGGCCCAATCAGGGTCTCCGTGGCTATGTCATACAGGGGACCGCCCACTGAATGGCGGCGGGTCCCCGCCGGTGCCGGCGCTGCGGGGTTGACCGGAGGATCAACGATGACCGCCCCGAACATCCCGTACTGGACGTGGAGCGGCGTGTTGACATGGCAGTGGTAGAAGTACGTACCCGCGGATCCTCGGTTGGGATTGCCGGTTTCGGCAACATCGGGCCGCCATTGATAGGTGTACTCCCCTGAGACCTCGAACGAGGTGTGGCCCACGCCGTCATTGCGGGGATCAGGCTCAATGCCGTGCCAGTGGATGGTGTGCACGCTCTTGCTGGGCTTGACCGTGCCATGGAAAAGCTGTCCCTCGGTCAGCCGCAGCGTCGTTCCCGGCAACTGACGCCCCGAGTCTCCGGCCTCAAAACTCCAGACCTCATGCTCCGAGCCGTCTGGGAACTTGAGATCCCGATTGAAGAAGTCGAACTCCACGGACACGTCCGGCCGCAACCGAAACTCAGTTTCCGGGCTACCGACGTGCGGCTGGTCGGATGCGAAGTCAACCTGGCTACGGAACGTGTGGTGCGCTTCGTCCTCAACGGTTCCCGGCAGCCCCGTCTCGGGAACCGGCTTTGCGGCCAGCACCCAGTCGGCCACAAGCCCACCGGGATACAGTCCGCCGCGCGCCGTCTGGGAGGGCTCGGCGTGGCAGTGCATCGGGTAGGTCCAGTCCTCGGTTCTCGCATTCCACACCCCATCAATGACCTCCGGCGGACGCCGGACCGGGAGCACCGACTCCTTGCACTCCAATGGCTGCAGCTGAACGGTGTCCTCCCATTGCTGAAGGATGACATCGCCCTGAGGTGACACCGTGCCGTTGGTCCGGGGAAAATCGATGCCGTTCGCGCGCACGGTCCATACGTGGTTGCCGTGGTAGTGCAACTGATGGTCCACGATCCCGGCGTTCACCATCCTCACCAGTTGCCCGGACCGGAGCGCTCCAGCCGAGGGGGAGGCACTGAAATTTCGCACGTCGGTTTCCCGGGGCTGTCCGGAAGGCAGGCTGTCTTCCTTCCGCCGGTGGTTGAACGCCTCGTCTGGTGTGACTGCTATCGACTGGAAGCCTGAATAGCCGTTGAGGGTGAAGTAGTCCGGCACCGCAGGGGTGGACAGCGGGTTAACCGTCTGGCCCCGGGAAGCGATGCGGGCCCAGTTGGAATCTACGTCGTGGCACAACCACAACCACTGGCGCTCGAACTCGGCCGCGCCGGCTGCCAGCCGCCACGCATTGGAAGGATCAATGACCACCAGCCCGCCATAGAGACCCAGGGTCCTTTCCACCGGCTGGTTACCCGGATCGGTGAACAGATACGTTCCGGGCGCAGGCGCACGAAACGATAGAAGTTTGGTCTTTCCCGGAGCGACGGGTCCGGAGCCGACGTCGGCGCCTCCGGTTCCGGCCCGGTGGAACCGGATCTCATGCGGCTGGGAAAGGTTGTTGTGCACCATGATCTGAAGTGTGCTGCCCGTTTCGGCGATCAGCGTCCGGTCCGGAAAGTAACTGGCCCAGTAGCCGCGCCTGGCAAGGAATTGCCGCGGATTTGCCGGGTCCGGCCCGAGCGGCGCTGGCCTTCCCAGTGGCGGTACCGGGGCGCCAAGTGGATAAGTCCGGCTAGCCACCACCTGGCCATTCGCTCTGATGACCCGCGGGCCCATCGCCAGCGCCGGCTTAGGATCGTTCACGGCAGTGCGCCGGTCCCCGAAACCTCGGTGGTAGACCAGCGACCCGTCCACCATCGGAACGAAGCCGTCGTTAATGTGAATGTCCAAAACGGCCATGGCCTACCTCCAGTGTGCGGAGGGTCCGGAAAGCGAATTGGCGCGCAAGTCCGGAAGCCCCCAGTCGGCTTTTGCAGTTAGCCCTCATGGTTATGGCCGGTCCCTAGAAAAACCTAGGGCCCGAGTACTCAAGGGCAAGGTAGCGACTGAGATGGTCGGGGCGAAGGTAGCAGGGTCCAACCGGTGGGGTGGAAGTTGCCCGATAAACGTCAGCAGCACCACGACCAACGCTCCGCTATAGGTCAGGGCAAACTCAACATGTCCGTTTTAATGGGCATCAGTGGCTACGCGTCAGCGGCAGCGGAGCGGCGTGGCAGGTGGATATTTTTCCGAACTCGGGCTGCACCCGGACACTCGGCTTACCGGTCTTGCGCACCGTCCCTACGCCGACATCACCACCACCGCTTGCCGGAGCGTGCATCTAGCCTTGGCCCGTGACCGGCCGCCGCCGAGGGGTAATAGCAAACAGCTGACAGAATCCTTTTCAGCACGTAGATCGAGGTTTTCAAGTCTCTCCCCGGCCCATTTTTAAGAGCCGATAACGGATCTTCTGTAAAGCTGGCTGGGTTGTGGCGGCACATCTGGATGGGTGCGCGCCGAACCTTCAGCATGACTCGGAGCAGGAAAAATCTTGCCTCAATTGACTCGTCACGCGTGCTGCGATGGCAGCTTGGCCACAGAAGTACTTGATTCCATCTTCAACCGAGCTGTTAGTCCTTCTAAGCAGTTGGATGGTGTAGGGCAGGCAGAACTGCACGAAAAGAGGACTGCACCCAGCTTGGCTAGGAGACATCCTCGCCTCAACGCTTGGACGAGACCATTTCACCTTCACCCGGCGTCGGGTGGTGCGAGACCTTCTTAAGCTCCTTGGATTCGATTCGGGATGCTAGCTTTCGTTCCACCGGTGAGAGCCATTGGGTGACAGTGCCCTGCCCCAGCGAGTCAAGTATGGCCAGGACGGCCGTAACCACGGCGGCAATAACAATCGCCCAGTTCAGCCATTCCGGGACGTCCCCGAGCCAGGGAGGATCGATTAGTTTGAGGGCAACCAAAACGATCAAGGGTCCGGCGACGCACCACAGGAGCAAATTGGTGAGGAACTTGGCACGACGAGCAGCGTGCGTCTTGAGTGCGCTGCGGCGCTCCGACTCGTGCTGGCGACTATTCTTCAATTCCACTTGGAGATTCTCGTTGGTCTCCTTTTGTTTTTGAAGTTCGCCAGCGAGACGCTCGACTTCTTCACTGGTCTTAATCCATGCGGCGGCAGCGTTGTCGGCTGAGGTCGTGGCCGAAGCTTCACTATTCTGACGCGCTCGGAGCTGTTCAAGGACCGGCTCCTTAATTTCGCTACGGATGCGTTCAAGCACAGCGAGAGGCGATTCTGAAGTCATTTCAGCGTCAATGCCGAGCGTTTCTTCCATAAGAGCGTTACGGCCAACCGTCGTGGAACGAAGGACGATGGCATCGTCGGCGCTGACGCCGCCTCGCCCCTCTAGAACTCCGACCTCATCGACGTACCGCGACCACAGGTGTGGGTCTGGCTGCATCCCAGCATATGCCGCGGCAAGCACCATGTGTCGAGGAAGCTCTGTTGCTACCGCAGGGCTTCGTGCCCAAAGAATGCCAGCCAAAGCGGAATCTGTCATGGCTAGCGGCCAGTCGTGACGTTCGTCTTCCAAAAGCTGAACAGCCCGGACCAATTCGGTGTTGTCCGTCAGCAGAACAGCCCCGCAGCGGTCAAGGGTTCCTCGCGAGCTCCCCTTTCTAAGGCGATGGATGGCTGAGATGCTTTCGACGTCATATCGACGTGTATTTTCCGACTTGTAATGGACCACGTCCTGGAGCGACTTCTCAAGCTTTTCTTCATCCAGACCATATTGGCGATAGTTATCGGGCTTCGTTGACGTTTCTACGCCAAGGGCCTTAATTGCATCGGGCACAGACTGACGAGCGATAACGATATCGGCTGCATTCCACCCTTGCTCCTGAAAGTGAAGATCAATCGGACGCGCCTCCCGTCGTCCCGCGTTCCGCGAATAGTTTTCGGCGCTCTGCAGGACTCCGTCTACTTCCCGTAAAGAATGCTCGAAGACACGCAAGGAGGCTCCCTGAGCCTGCGCAAGTTCGATCAGCTGACTTGTTGCGCGCATAGATGCAGAGCCGGAATAACCGAGCAGGTCGATCAGTACTGGCGTGTCGAGGTAGATCGAGAGGGACCCAAGAGAGTTTCTGAAGGACGACGTGTCTAGCGTGACGACAGCTGCAAGAATGGCTCCCTTGGCAGACTCCTCTATATACGAGAACCCGATGTCGTCACGTTCATGGAGGTGAGCAACGAAGCGAGCGATCACATAGTCAAAACCGGGGGACTGGTGGTCTGCATGTGGTCGTGTGAAACCTTTTCCTTTGACGGAGCTAGCTATCAGAGGAACGGCATGGCGTTCGAGATATTTACTCAATTCTTCGGCTACAGAAGTGGCCAAGATGTCTCGATGTTCCGGAAATTCGGAGTCTACAAATTTTAGGAATCGGTCCTCGAGATCCCGTTGCTGTCGCAGATACTTGTCTCGCAAGCCTCGGACTGCCGGCGCGGTCCTTAGCCCCAGCTCCGTGAGGACGTATCCGGTCGCATCCCCATCGATGTGCTTGGTGTGCTTTGCTCTCTTGAGAATCTTGCCGACAACTAGGTCTGGAATGCGAATGCCGAAACTGTCATTAATTTGGGATGCGACCGTCTCGCGTGTGAGTGGTTTCGGTTCATTCTCAGCAAGAACGCCGAGAACAAAGCCTCGGAAGTTGTCAATATAGCTTGGCGCTTCGGCATTGTAGTTGGCTCTTAGAACCGCAAAGCCCACCAGTGCACTTGAATATTCGCTCACGCCATCCCCCTTGCGGCGTCCAATGATAGCAGCCGCCACGGATCTACTTGGCTGTCCCGCCAATCGGTTCCAATCCTAATCGGGAAGCAGAAGTTCATCTTTGAAGGCTATGAATAACGGCCGCTGAGTCTTGTGAGAAGGGCGAATCTGACATAGGCAGGGCATCGCACAGAAAGACAGCAATTGATTCCGCATCGCGAAGCGGGAAGCTCTGCGGCGAACCAGCCAATGGGCTGGCCGGCGGGGTTCATTCCTGTTTGGCGTGGCGGAGGTACTGGTAGACCGTCTCCCTGCTAATCCCATAATCATGGGCAAGAACGACTTTCGAAACGCCGCTGCCCGCCCGCTGGACCAGCTCATCTGCTCGTTCCGGTGTGAGGGTCCTTTTCCGGCCTTTATAGGCGCCGCGCTGCTTGGCCAGGGCGATGCCTTCCCTTTGACGTTCTCTGATGAGAGACCGCTCGAATTCAGCAAAAGCGCCCATGACGGAGAGCATGAGGTTGGCCATGGGGGAGTCTTCGCCGGTAAAGACGAGCTGTTCTTTGATGAACTCGACGCGTACCCCTCGTCGGGTGAGTCCCTGGACAAGGGCACGCAGGTCATCAAGGTTCCGGGCGAGCCGGTCCATGCTGTGCACAACGACGGTGTCCCCGTCGCGGGCGAACCGCAGCAGTTCTGTGAGCTGCGGCCGCGCAGTGTCCCTGCCGGATGCCTTATCCGTGAAGATTCGGTCCAGTACCTGGCCTTCGAGTTGGCGCTTCTCGTTCTGGTCCAGGGTGCTGACCCGCACGTACCCGATGCGCTGACCCGCCATTGCCGCCTCCAAACCTCAACGTGTGTGCATTTGAGTTTCAGGGCCACCCTGACGCACGTCAAGCCTTGCTCTCACTGGTTTCGGGGAGGCCTTTGCCTCGATTCCCAGCGGTTGGTGCGGGCCGGGTCTCCTGCCGCTTCCCAGCGGTTTCTCAGGTTGAGATCGGACACTGAAGTGAAGCTCCGGTCAGCCGCTATGTGGCCGGAGCTTCGCCACGCGCGGGCGTGCCGTGCAGACACCGGTCTCGAAGACCCGCACGTCGCGGCAGGGGAGTGGTGCTGGCCGCCTCACGGATGCGCTTATTGGTCTGCTGACGGGCATCCGGGATCGGACGTGGGAACAACGGCACAGTAATGTGCGTTGCAGTCTCGTCCAAAGAGAAACAGAACACCAGAAACGAGAAGCACCCAACGTGGCAGCCGATTACGACGAAGTCCGTTCCGACGTTAAGGAATCACAAGACAGTTCCTTGGAGGCGCTGAAGTCCGCCAGCGCCCCGGATGCCCGCAGTGTCGTCACCGAGCTGGACGAAACCGATGCCCTCGATGAAGGCCTGACTCCCGGTGGAGAAATTGTCTCCGAGGAACTCATTGTTCAGGTCATCCCGCAGGGCAAGGACGAGTTCACCTGCTCCTCTTGCTTCCTGGTCCGGCACCGGTCCCAACTGGCACGCGAAAGCAACGGCCACTCCTACTGCATCGAGTGCGAGGGCTAGGACAATCCTCCGGGACGGCTGTCAGCACCGGAGTGCCGGTTCTCGACGTGTGGAGCCTGACATAACGTCAGCGGGCCGGTTTGGAACTGGTGGCGGCTTCCCCCGCTAGAACCTCGCCTAAGTCCATGACCTTCCGGGCGGAAGCACCCGGAGGTGGCAGCGCTGACGTTTCGCCGGCCCCCTGCGATGTCCGCGTGGCCGCAGGAGAGCCAGCCGTGTAGGCTGAGAAGAGGTAGTTAGTTGAAGCTTCAACTAACTACCTTACATAAGGTCGATTATCGGCTCTTCGCTCTTATCGCGAAGGATTCGTTGCCGTCGCCCACAGCCGGGGACAATTCTCATAAGTTATCCACCGCTACCGTTGCCAACGGAGCTACCCAAGGGCTCCCATTTCCAACTGTGGATAACCTGAATTGACCCCAGCCATGGACGGATCAAAGGCGCGCCCAGCTCCGGCAGCGTGATCGGAAAGCACAGACTTGTCCGGCAGAGGCAGGTTGACGGACGGTCCATTGTCGGCCCTTAACCCACGGGAGTAGAAGTGCTGCGAGAACTCCCATGCTGCGTGGTCTGGCTCCCTTAGGGCCTTGGCCAGTCACGCTGCGACTCCTGTCAGCGGGTTCTTGGCGTTTCGGATAGGCGAGTTGGTTGCAGTTCACAGATAAACCCGGGAAGCGATAGTCACGCTGTCCGTCCAGTTCAACCCACTCGGACCGAGACGGGTGAGAGAAAACGTCGAGGCATTCCACTTCCAAGGAACCGGAACGCTTTTGTGGAGCTGCGCTTCTCAATCGGCCTCGGCTCCATTTTTGAGGCCGCGCCAACCGGTCCAGGCGGCGGCAATCAGTAGGGCTCCGCCGAGGTAGAAGACGGCTCTGATGCCGAAGAGGTCAGCCGCGACACCCCCGAGCAGCAGCGAAATGAGCCGCCCGGATTGCCAGAGCATGTCGAAGGTAGCGAAGATACGCCCGCGGAGCTTCTCGGGTATCTCCGCTTGTAGAAGCGAGTTGAAGGTGACCGCTCCGGTGGAGGTTCCCAATCCATAGACGACCAGGGCGGCCATGGCCGAAACCAGTCCCGTGATAGTTGCGAGGACAGCATCGACCAGTCCGCGCAGGACAAATGGTCCCAGCACAAAGCCCGGGCGCCGGGGGTTGTCGGTGATTCTGGACACGATGAAGGGTCCAATGGCTGCGCCGACGCCGATGGCTCCGATGAGTAGCCCGAAGCTGCTTTCCTCAAGGCGGAGGTGGTCTTGTGCCAGGACCACGAGCAGGGCGCCGGTTGCTCCGGCTGATAGGGCGGCCAGGAACTGGGTGGCTGCCAGCGCACGTAGCAGCCGGTGCCCTGCTAGTTCAATGAGGCCTTCGCAGGCGTCCCGGTACCAGGAGGACCGCCGCGTTCGTGCGGGCTGGGCCGGAACTTTCAATCTCACCAGGGCGGCGGCTGAGGCCAGGTAACTTGCGGCGTTGATCCAGAACGCCCAGTCATAGCCGAAGACAGCCACCACCACGCCGGCCAGGGGTGCCAGCACAATCTGGGAGATAACGGCGGCGGTCCAGATCCCGCTGTTCGCGGCGACCAGGTCCCGTTCCCGAACGATGGAGGGCAGGACCGATTGTCCCGCCGGGTTGAAAAATACAGCTGCGGCGGAGAGGCCGACGGCGATGAAGTAGACGTTGAAGACGTTGCTGTCCACAAAGGGCAAGGCAAAGGCGAACCCGGCCCTGATCAGGTCAGCGGCGATCATGACTTTCACCCGTGGCAGCCTGTCGACCAGAGCCCCGGCCAGTGGAGCCAGGAGCAGGACCGGGATGATTTCGGCGATCACCACCCCGGAAACTCCGAGTCCGGAACCGGTGAGGGAGTAGACCAACAAGACCAGGGCCACCGTGTTGAATGCATCCCCCCATTGGGAAATGGTCCGTGCCGTCCACAACGCCTGATAGGGGCGTTGTTTGAGCAGTGAAGCCAACGAGGTGTTGGTGGCCATGCGCTGATCCTTCCAGAAGGGCTGTCCGATGCGTTTGCAGGTTTTCGATCGTTGACCGGCCAGGTGGGTGTGTCAGTGGGCGATGCTCCAGCAACAGGATCGGGGGCCTGGAGGTGGGGTTCCTTGTCTGGGGCGTTTATCGGCTGCTGTCGTGCGAGGTGTGGTCGAGTTGCTTCCAGGTCTGCGTCGTGGATGAGTCCGTCGAGCCTCCCTGTTTCCTGTCCATCCTTGAGCAGATGAGGGTCGGGATGGATTGGACATCGTATGTGGTCGCTGTGCCCGGGTCCGTGTCGATGTCGATGCGGTATCCGGTGAACGCACCGGGGCGGCGTCGGGCGAATTGTTCCACCCGGGTTTCCAGTGCCCGGCACGGGGCGCAGGAAGCCTGCCGGAAATCCAGCAGGATAAGCCCGGGGCGGGCGGGCCAGCCGCATTGATGTGCCCGTGATTGAGAAGAGGGAGAGCAATCATGGGTGTTTCTTTCAGCGCTTTCATGCAAACCCCACCGTCCCGGTTCTTGCTGGGACAGTGGAGCAGTACGGCGCCTGAGTGGGTCTGGTGGTGATTTAGTCGTCGCTGTGGGTGCGTCCGACGCTGCCGATGGCTTGGAACAGCAGGGAGGGGCGGCCGCCGAGGCTGTTGATGAAAATCGTGGTGACTGACAGGGCCATGGCGGCCATGGCCCAGACGGGGTAGACCAGCCCGGTTGCCGCGGCGGGGAT
This sequence comes from Arthrobacter sp. BB-1, assembly GCF_006151685.1. Classification (NCBI taxonomy): domain Bacteria; kingdom Bacillati; phylum Actinomycetota; class Actinomycetes; order Micrococcales; family Micrococcaceae; genus Arthrobacter; species Arthrobacter sp. BB-1. The sequence continues at coordinate 81,786 of NZ_VDEV01000005.1, read as the reverse complement.
CCCGATGCCGTTGAACAGGAACGCCAGGGCAACATTCTGGCGGGTCCTCCGGTAGCTGGTTCGGCTGTTCTCCTGCGCGGCCAGGATTAACCGCAGATCGTTGCGGACAATCACGACGTCGGAGGATTCGACCGCGATGTCCGTTCCGCCGCCCATGGCGATGCCGACGTCGGCCTGCATCAGCGCGGGGGCGTCGTTGATGCCGTCGCCGACCATCGCTATGCGGGTGCCGTCGGCCTGCAGTTCGCGGACCAGTGCGGCTTTCTGCTCGGGGAGAATACCGGCGTGAAGGTCCTTGATGCCAACCTCCGCCCCGACGTGGGCGGCTGCCCGGGCGTTGTCGCCGGTCGCCAGCACCGGGCGGATGCCCGCTTCCTTCATGGCTCTGACCGCCTCGATGGCATCCGGACGGATGTCATCGCCCAGGGCAATGATGCCCTGCAGTTGCCCGTCCACGGCGACCGCGATCACCGTCCGGCCAATGCCCTCGAGTTCGTGGACGGCAGCGGCCAGCGGTGCGGTATCCACTCCCTTGTCCTGAAGGAATTGCGGCCGTCCGACGATGACCGGCCGTCCGTTTATGCGGGCGGTGACACCGAACCCGGTGATGGATTCAAAGTCGCCTGCGGCAGGTACGGGGAGTCGGCGCTGTTCCGCCGCGATCACGACGGCCCGGGCGAGCGGGTGCTCAGAGGGGCTTTCCGCGGCGGCAGCCAGGATCAGCAGTTCCGCCTCGTCGTCAAGGGCCCGGATTTCCCGCACGGTGGGGCGGCCCTCGGTGAGGGTTCCGGTTTTATCCAGCACGATCGTGCGTACCTGTCCGAAGGTCTGGAAGGCTTCGCCGGTGCGCATGATGATGCCCTGGTCCGCCGCCTCGCCGGCGGCGCGGACGATTGCCAGCGGTGCGGCTATGCCGACCGCGCACGGGTAGCCCATTACCAGTACCCCGAGGCCGGCGAACACGGCCCGGCGGACGTCGGGTTCCCCGGCCAGGGCCCAGCTTCCGGCCAGCCAGCCGAGCAGTGCGATGGCGGCGACGATGAGTACGGTGGGGGTGTAGACGCGCAGCACCCGGTCCACCAGATGCAGGATCCCGGGTTTGAGGGCCCGTGCGTCCTCGACATGCCGCACGACCTGGGCCAGGAAGCTGTCGGCCCCGGTGCGGGTAACTTCCACGAGGAGGGACCCGGCGCCGTTGATGGAACCGCCGATGACCTCATCACCGGGTGAACGCTCCGCGGGGACAGGCTCTCCGGTGACGAGGGACAGATCAAGGGTGGAGAATCCCTCAATAACCCGTCCGTCGACCGGAACCCTCTCACCCGGCCGGATCCGCACGGTATCGCCGGTTCTCACCCTCTCGACGAGGATCTCTTCCTCACGGCCCTCCCGGACCACGTGGGCGGTGTCTGGCTGCAGTTCGAGCAGTTTCCGCACCGCCTGGCTGGAGCGGGTCTTGACCAGCAGGGAGAGCCATTCGGAGAAGATGTGGTAGTTGGCCACCAGCACGGTCACCGCGAAGAACGGCGCGGTCGGGTAGTTGGGAAATACCCCGGTCAGTCCGATGATGCCGCCGGCGATGCCGGCGAAGGCTCCGATCTCCAGCAGGACGTGTTGGTTCAGGATCCGCCGCCGTGCGGCCTGGTAGGCCATGCGCAGGATATGCGGGGCAACGCCGAACACCACGGCCACAGCCAGCGCCCCGGTTGCCCAGGCGGTCCCGGGTTCGATGATGATGCTGGTTTCCCGGCCGGACCAGGCCAAAGCGGCGGGCGCGATGAGGGCCAGCGCACCGAGGGCCGCGCGGGTCTTCCCTGCCGGCAGCAGGATCGCGTAGGCCACCGGGACCATGAGTACCACCACGGAGGCAGGAATCAGAACGGACCAGATCCCGGAGACCTCCAGAATCAGCGCGATCGCGGTCAGGCTGGCCGCCACGGAGGCGAGCAGCCTCCTGCCTTCGCGGATCAGGTCGGCTTCCTCGTCCTCGAACGGGCGCAACTTCCGCGGATCGTACAGGTCGTAGCCGATGTCCCGCAGGGTCCCCAGGATTTGCTGGGGCTGAATCAGTTCCGGGTCGTAATCAATCAGCGCCTGCTCATGGGTGAGGCTCACCGCGACCTGGTCCACGCCCGCCTGGCGGCCCAGCGCCTTCTCGATCGTTCCCGTGCACAGGGAGCAGTGCAGGCCAGCTATTCGGGCGCGGATCCTCGCATGGCCTGCCAGATGGCTGGGCTCCTCCGCCCACAGTTCATCGTTCGGGGTTTCGGTATCAATACTCATTGCGCTGGCCCGCCGCTGCCTTCGACGTCGTAGCCGGCCGTCTGCACCCGCTCAATAACAGCGCCGCGGGTCGTCACCGCCGGGTCAAACCGCACCCTGAGTTCACCCGTGCGGTAATCGGCGTGTGCCTCGCTCACACCGTCAAGACGCCGCAGGGCGATGCCGAGCCGCTGCTCGCAGCCCGTGCACGTCATGCCCTGAACAGTCAATGTCACGTTCTCCGCCATCGTGCTCACCCAAACCCTATCCATCGGGGTTCCCGCCCCGCCGGGCGCTGCGCGGCTCCTTGCCGGTGCCGAGGAACCTTGGTTTTCCTAGTTCATTAAAAGGTAAACCTTCCACTCGAATGGAAGGTCAAGTGGGAACCCGACAGGGGTTGACCTTCCAGCGGCGGGAAGGTTCAGGGTGGGAGAACCGGCATCCGCCGGAAACAACCAGGATGGAAAGGACATCACATGCCGCTCATCGAGGACCAGACCCGGCAGCTCATCAACACCCTCGGCGACTGTCTGGCCAGATGCACTGCCTGCGCCCGGGACTGCGCCGGCCAGGGCGACAAGGATCTGGCCAGCTGCATTCAGCTTTGTTCGGACTGCGCAGAGCTCTGCGGGGTTTGCATTCCGCTCATCGCCCGGGGCAGTGATTTCACCGACGAGATGTGCCGGGTATGCGCCGACGCCTGTGAACGCTGCGCCCAGGAATGCGAACGCACCGGTATGAACGAATGCGCAGAAGCGTGCCGCGCGGCCGCCGAAGCCTGCCGGCAGATGGCCTCAGCCTAAGCCATCCGCTCTAGGGCGTTACCGGGGCGGGACCGGCCTTCAGCCGCACGTGCTCGATCAACCGGCATGTGCAGCCCTGAACCTCAGGGGAAAGCCGGGCCGCCTCGGAGACGATTTCCGTCAATTGATCCCGCAGCAACTCCAACTCGCGGATACGGCTGCCGATTCCTTCCAGCTGACTGGTGAGAACACCGCGGACGTAGGAGCACGGAGCCTCACCGCGCTCACTGAAGAGCAGGATTTCCCTGATTTCATCCAGGGTGACGCCAAGGGTCTGGGCGGAGCGGATAAAGGTCAGCCTGTCCAGGAATGACCCGTCGTAATCGCGGTAGCCCGACGCGGTACGAGCAGGCTCGGGCAGCACCCCAATCGATTCGTAGTAGCGAATCGTCTTGGGATTCACGCCTGCCATGCCGGCAAGTTCACCAATTTTCATCATGCCTCCCAAACGAAAATATTACATCCGGATGGAAGGTTATCCGATTCCACTGAACGGCAGCGCGCCCTCTACATCTCTCTGGTCACTTTGCGACCCTCGGTTACGGCGACGTTGTACCCGTCACAGCCTGGGTCCGTCTCCTCTCCCCCGTTCAGGCCCTGACCGGCTTGGCACTTCTGACCGCAGCGCTGTCCTGGTTCAACCAGATCTATCCCACCCTCGGTCGCCGGCGAACGCTCGCCAGGCGGACAAACCTGCTGCAAGACAACGCATACGCCGAAAACCTCGATCACATGGAAGTACCAGCCGGCAGCGGGGTTCTCGAGGACATCACCGGCAGTATCGTCCAAGCCCGAGTCCATATATCCCAAAACACTGAAACCTACTACTTCCGCGAAACCGACGCCCGCATCTCCTTGGCCGCTTCTCTCCCCTACGCCCTGGCACTCAGTGCAAAGGCTAAGACTCGCCCAATGAGGAACTCCGGCTCAACGGCCGGATCCTTCAAACAGCCCTGGAAGATTTTGCGCAACACATGAAAAAACAATTTTCCCTGCAGGGGGGATCGGCAGAGGAATCGTCAACTTCTTCGCGATTGGCCACGGACACGGGTCAGAGCAAGACAACGGAGCCTAATTCCTGGGGGACCCGGCGTTCCCGTGCCTGCCCTCGCGCCGGGCAGCGGCGAGGACAAGAGGTCCAGTCAGTGTCAGGTAAGGGGAAAGCGCACTATCCGGTCATCGTCTGCCGAGGGGTTTCCGCGGCCGTCGGTGTTGTTGGTAAGTATCCAGAGCGACCCATCGGGGGCGACTGTAACGTCCCGCAGGCGCCCGTACTGGCCGACGAACCGCTCGACGGCGGTCGACACGTCGGTCAAGGGGACTTCCCGCAGGCGCTGGCCGCGGAGGTTGGCGATGTAGATCATTTGATTGTGGACGGCGATGCCGCTGGGGCTTGCTTCTGCGGGGCCCCATTGCTGCACGGGGTCGATGAATCGGCCCTCCCCGGCGATACCTTCAACGTCGGGCCAGCCGTAGTTGCCGCCGGGTTCGATCACGTTGAGTTCGTCCCAGGTATTCTGTCCGAATTCAATGGCACCGCCCTGACGTGGGCGGCTGCCCGCGCGCTTGCCGTGCCGCCTTTGGCCGACATGGTTGAAAGCCTGAGGGGTTTTTCCCAGTTGCGCGCCGGTGCGCGGATCAATCTCTTCGGGCGAAGATTCCCATGTCAGCGCCCAGGCCAGCAGGTCCTCGAAGAGTTTTTTGGCCTGCCTGCCCCGCCCGGCCAGGTGAGGGCTTCGACCAGCCAGAACATGGCGATGGTAAACGGGCCTTCCGTTCCTTCCATCGAGCAGCGAAAGGATTTCCTGGCCTGATTCGGGCGGGGGCCACGTCAGCCGTGCCTTTGTCGCGGCCCGGCTCATTCCAGGTTCAGGACGGCGCTGACCGGACCATGGCGGCGGCTGCAGGAAAAGGGTTCGCCCGGGGGCTGAGGGGCCTACCCGCAGCCGGCCTCCACGTCAGCGGTCAAGCAGCAGAAACACGAACTCCGGGGCATCAAAACGCAGCGGACAAAAAATTCAATCGCCCCGTCGGGGTCCGATTAGGGCAGCTGAGAGACCGTCACCGATCGGGGCCAAAGCCCCGAAGTCAGGAAAAACACTTTCACCGGTCACCGGAAGGCCCCCGGCAGCCCTGGTCCGCCGGACCGGCTCCGGGACCCTGGGTTCGCGCACATAGCAGCCGCGCCGTCCGCTGGCGCCACTGCGCCGGTCTACGCCCGGTAGGCCGCCGACTGTTCGACCCTGTTGTCCCACAACATTTCCCTTCCCTTGGATGGGGAAGTTAGAGGTCCAGTTTTTCCAATGCCGCGTGGTAGGCCTCGTGGTAGGTGGGGAATTGTGCGACCTGGTCCAGGAGGGTGTCGAGGGGTATTTGCGCCCGGATGGCCAGGGAGGCGTGGTGGATCCATTCACCGGCCATCGGCCCGATTGCCCAGGCTCCGATGAGGATTTTCCGGTCGGCGTCGGCCAGCAGGCCCAGGTGTCCGCGGGGATCTTTCTCGTAGGTCCAGGGCCGGGCGATGGCTTTGGTCAGGTCGAGTTCGGCCGCGGCAACCTTGAGGCCGCGTTGTTGTGCCTGGTGGGCGGTCAGTCCGGCGGCGGCGATTTCGGGGTCGGCGAACACTACGCGCGGTATGCCGTCATAGGTGGCGGGGCGGGGCCGGTCGAGAATGGCGTCGGCGGCGATCCTGCCTTGGTATTTGGCTACGTGGGTGAAGGGCATGATGCCTGTGACGTCGCCGATGGCCCAGGTGTTTTCCGCGGCGCGGCAGTGTTCATCGACCAGTACTTCACCGCGGTCCCCCAGCGTGATCCCGGAATGTTCAAAGCCGAGGCCTTTGGTGCGCGGTGTTCGGCCGGTGCCGAAGATTACGACGTCGGCCGCGACTTCCCCGCCGTCTTCGCCGTCTGCTTTCTGGAGTTCGATGATGCTTTCGGCGCCCTCGCGCCGGGCGCGGGCAGCGGTTGCGCCGAGGCGGACGTCGACGCCGGTTTCCTGAAGGTATGTGTGGGCCAGTTCCCCGACGCGGGGATCTTCGCGGTCGATCAGGCGCTGTCCGCGGTGGACGAGGGTGACTTTGACGCCGAAGCGTGCCAGGAATGTCGCAGTTTCAACCCCGACCGCGCTGCCGCCGATGATCACCGCCCGTTCCGGCAGGGTTGAGGCGGTGTAGGTCTCCCGGTTGGTCCATGCAGTAATCTCTTCGATGCCCTCCAGGGGAGGTATTACCGCGTCTGACCCGGTTGCGATGATGAGGTGTTCGGCCGTGATGTCGCGGTCTCCCGCGCGGATCCGGCCCGGCCCGGTGAGCCGTGCCTCTTCCTTGATCACCTCGGCCCCCTGCTTCGCGTAACCGTCCACCTGGGCTTTGTCGTCCAGGTTCCGGATCATGTAGTCCCGGTATTTGGCCGTTTCGTCCCAGTCCAATTCGGCGCCGCTGACCCCGGCGGCTTTTTCTACCTCTATGCGTGCTTCGGGCGGCCGCAGGACCGTTTTGGATGGGATGCAGGCCCAGTAGGCGCACTCCCCGCCGATCAGTTCCCGCTCAAAGATGACTACTTTCTTCCCTGCTTTCAGCAGGCGGTCCGCAGCGACCTCCCCGCCGGGTCCCATACCAAGCACGGCTACATCGAAATGTTCGTTCACGCTGATCTCCTTCAGATGGCTTGATCCTTCGGGTTCTGCTCCTCAAACGTCTTTTCGGCCCGCACTGTGCTGCCTTAGGGTCTCCTGGTGTCAGCAGCTGCAGCTGTGGACCCGGTTCCCCGGGTTTCCGGTTTCCTGCGCTTCGGTCTGGGCGAGCATTTTTCCGGCCAGGTCAGAAGCGAGCCGGTAGGCGTCGTCCACGGGGATCACGGTGCCCTCGGGGTGGTCCTTGAGCCAGGGCTCGGCTTCTTCCGGTGAGGCGAAGAAGTGGACCTGGTTGCAGAAGGAGGTGCGGACAGAACTAATGTCGTCCGGGTTGATCAGGGACACCACCGCGGTGGCCGGCTCAACACCGGTAACCCCGGAGCTGCCGGCGCGCAGGCGCACGGGGGTGCTGGCAGAGTCGTAGGCGGATTCGATCCGTGCGGAGGTGCCCAGCAGGGTGGGAAAGATCAGGGTGTCCAGCGCGCACCAGGTGTAGAGCTGTTCGCCGTCCACCTCGAAGCGGTGCCGGGTGGCGCGCTGGGTCAAACCCATACCGACGATCCGGCCTGATCCGTCGTACTCGGCGTCGGGCATTCCTTCAAGGGCTGTGCGGACGTCCTCGGCGGGGCGGCCCGTGGCCGCGGCAAGGTCAGCTGCGTCCACAGGCTCGCCCAGTGCGAGGAGTTTCAGCAGCGGCAGCCACAGCCAGGGCTGGATGCCGGTTTCGGAGGAGGCGAGGCGGTCGGTGACCTGGCTGACGTTGTTCATCATCGTTGATTCCTTCAGATGGGGCTGAGCTGGAGCTGGCGCGGGTCAGGAGGCGCAGCAGGAGAGTTTGGAGACGTCGGTGGTGAAGGACTGTGCGGCGATTTTGATCCCTTCGGCCATGGTCAGGTACGGGGACCAGAGGTTTGCGACTTGGTCCACGGTCATTCCTGCCTCGAGGATGTACACCCCGGCGGCGGCCAGGTCACCGGCTTCCTTGCCGACGGCGGTGATCCCGACGATGCGGCCGGTGCTGTTATCGGCGACGATTTTGATGAAGCCGCGGGTGTCCCGGTTCACCAGTGCCCGGGGAACGTATTCCAGGGGCAGGACCCGGCATTCACACCGGATGCCCGCCTCGTTGGCTTCCTTGTCGGTCATGCCGACCGCTGCCAGGGCGGGGCTGGTGAACGTCACGCGGGGCAGGTGCCGGTAGTCGACCTCGCGGCCGGCGTTGTTAAAGGCGTTCTCCACCATCAAAGTCCCGTGGGCGGACGCGACGTAGACGAATTCGCGGTGCCCGGTCACGTCCCCTGCGGCCCAGATCCTCGGGTTGGAGCTGGCCAGGGTGTTTTCAACCAGGATCTGGCCGGTGTCGCCGGTTTTGACGCCGACTGCGTCAAGGTTCAGTCCGTCGGTGACGGCGCGGCGGCCGGTGGCTACCAGCAGCTTCGCGGCGCGGAATTCTTCCTGGCCCCCGGCGACCGTGGCGGTCGCAATGATTTGTGCGGTGGTCGGATCTGTTCGGACCGATGTCACGGCTGCGCGGCGGACCACGCGGATGCCCTCGTCGGCGAAGACGCCCATCAGGGCACGGGAGGCTTCCGGTTCCTCCTGGGAGGCGAGCCGGGAGCGGACCAGCAGGGTCACTTTCGATCCGAGGCGGGCAAAGAGCTGCGCCTGTTCCAGGGCCACGTACCCGCCGCCGAAGATGATCAGGGACTCGGGCACCTCATCCAGTTCCATGGCAGTAGTCGAGGTCAGGTAGTTAACCTCGTCCAGTCCCGGCACCGGGGGTGCCCACGGGGCCGAACCGGTCGCGACCAGATAATGGGCGGCGGTCAGGGAGTCGCGTGCGCCGTCAGGTCCGGTGACTTCCAGGACCGGTTCCTCCGGGGTGCCGGCGAAAACCGCGGTCCCCTGACGCAGGTCCCACCCGTAGTCGGCGGCCAGATCCACGTATTTATCCGAACGCATTCCTTCGACCAGGGACCGTTTCCCATCAATGAGTGCCCTCATGTCCACGGGGGCCGCCGTGGTGCTGATTCCGGGGAACCTTCCGGTAGCATCCACGGCGACATGGCGGGCTTCTGCGGCGGCCAGCAGGGCTTTGGAGGGAATGCACCCGGTGTTCACGCAGGTCCCGCCTACCGTGGAGCGTTCGATCATCACGACCCGCTTGCCCAGCTTGGTGGCACGGATGGCGGCGGCGAAGGCGCCGCCTCCGGAACCGATCACGGCCAAATCAAAATCCGGTGCTGCCTCAGGCATGAATCCTCCATCAAGTCTTGGATGAACACCCGGGGGTGTTCTTCTGATGCGTGCTGTCCCCAGTCTGCACCTTCCCCTGCACAGGAAGGTCAAGAGCGGGAGCGACGAGTCGGGTGTTGCTACGGAAGGGCTGTGTTAAGAAATTCCCTCAGGGCATCGGCCTTCATGGGCCGGGAGTCGGCCCGGGCCAGGATGTCGCCGTCAGGTGCGACGACGACGGTGCTGTCCAGGGATGTGACCGCGTACTTTTGGGTGAGCTCTCCGGTCTGGTCGACAACGAAGGGGTAACCGGGAATACCGGCCAGTTCACGGAACTGGTCCACCTGGGTTTTTGTGTTCTCCGGCGTCACGTCCACGGCTACGAAGTCGGCCTTGTCGGCATATTCCTGTTCCATTTCCTTCATTGCTTTTGCCTGCGGAACGCAGGTATAGCACCAGCTCGCCATGAAGAACAGCACTGTCGGGCGGGTGGAGGGGACGGTGAGGGCCTTTCCGTCTACGGACGTGATCTCGATCCTGTCCACAGTGTTTCCGCCCGCTGGCCCGGCGGCCGGGGCGGTTTCGCTCCCGCGGTTCAGTGCTGTGAGGGAAAGGATCAGGATGAGCGCCGCGGCGGCTATGACGGCAGTAATGGTGAAGATGCGCCGGTTGTTTCTGGTCGTTGTCATGGGTTTCCTTGCTGGTTGTTGCGCCCTGGCGCCGTGTCGGGAAGAAGGGGTTCCGGGCCGCAGCACGATTCGGGGCTGTCGCTGCTCTCAGCCCCCTCCGCGGGTTCGCTGTTGTCTCGTGCCTTGCTGTCCCGGCGGCGCCGCAGGGACAGGGCGACGGCGGTGAGGACGGCGGCCACCGCGGTGAGGGTGATGATCGGCCAGTTGCCGGAGATGAAACCGGACAGCGCTGTGCTGGCTTCGGTGACTGCCCCGCTCATGATCCCCCCGGCCTGGCCGCCTGACAGGGCCGGCACCCAGTAGAGCAGCAGGTAGATGCCCGCAAGGATGAGCGCGGCTCCGCCGAGACGGTTAACAAAAGGCAGGAGCCTTCGTACGTGGCGTGCCAGGGCGTCCCGCGCCACCGCTGCACCGAGGGACAAAAGGACCAGCACCACCGAGGAGCCCAGGGCGTAGGCGGCGAAGACCGCCAGCAGCCCGGCCAGGCTCCCGGTGGACACGGCTTGGGCGACGACAGCGAGCAGCAGGGCCAGGCTGCAGGAGAGTGCAGCCACCGCATACGCCACCCCGTAGCCAAAGACCGCCCTGAGCCCTGAACCGGTACCGTCCGTTTTAAGAAACCGGGGCAGGTTCAACTTCGTCCCGGGCAACTGCAAACCGAACACCATGCCAAGGCCGGCAACCACAATAACCGCTCCGATCAACGCCGCCGCCCAGGGCAGCGCCGACGCAACCGACCGCAGACCCACAGCGGCGAGCAGGCCGGCCGTCACAAAGACAGCGGCGAAACCGGCGCTGAGGGTAACCCCGGCCCGAAGACCGGCAAGCAGCGGCCGCCGTCCCGCACCGGGGCCGGAACCAATGAAGTACGCCAGATAGGTTGGCAGCATCGCGAAACCGCAAGGATTCACCGTGGCCAGCATCCCGGTCAGAAACGCCAGACCCAAAACCCCCGTCATGCCCGCAACCCCGCATCCCTAGCAGGAGCGCCTGGCCGGGACTGCTCCGAGCCGTTCCGGCGTTGCGCCTGCGTGAGCAGGACCGCCGCGGTAAGGGCTGCGGCGGCAATGATCCAGAGGTTGCCTGCTATCGGCGCGGCTGCGGCGAAAACACTGGTTGCACCTGCAAGAACCGGTATCCCGCAGCACACCAGCGCAACCATCACAACACCAAGGGAGGACAACAGGGCCCCCGCCGCAAGCACCAGGCCCGGGCGCTCCCGGCCCTTCGCTTTTATTGACATGATCATCCTTCCTATGTCCGGCTCTTGTCCGGGGTCCCGACAGGAGACCGAACGCGAAAACCGGACAGCCAGTATTCCGTCTCAACCCATCATCGACATTCCACTGCGGGGGAAGGTCAAGCTGGCGACGGGACCTGGTGGTTTGCCGGTGCCCACGCGGAACGTTCCAGTACGATGGAAGGGTTATGTGCGTGTTCGGAACGAAATTAGGGACCCGGAATGCGAATCGGTGAAGCTGCTGACGCTGTCGGCATGACAACGAAGACGATCAGGTTCTATGAGGACCGGGGCCTGCTCCCGCCGGCGGAGCGCTCCGCGAACGGCTACCGCGATTACTCGCACGACACTCTCAGCCGCCTCGAATTCATCCGCCGCAGCCAGATCGCCGGCCTGACCCTGGCGCAGATCCAGGGCATTCTGCGGATCCGCGATGACGGCATCACGCCGTGCACCCACGTACGGGACGTCCTGGGGAAACAACTGCAGGACCTGGACCGGAAAATCGCAGAACTCACCGCGCTGCGGGTGACCGTGGCCGAACAATATGCCACCGCCGAGGCGGCCGACCCTCAGCGCTGCGACGCTGAACAAATCTGCAGTTACATCTGACCGCCCGTGGGTGAAGCGCTTCGCCTAGTCGGCTCCCGCCGCGGCCAGTGCCGTGCGCAGTTCAGCAGCGTCTGGCTCCACCGCCCGGAAGACCTCCGTGCCGGCGGCGTCCAGGACCACAGCGGTGCTTACCTGGTTTATCCCGTAGGCGGTAATGAGCCGTGTATCGGTATCAGAGGCAAAGGCCAGGGATGACGCCCCGTTCCCGGCCAGGAATTCCTTGATTTCGTCGGCCGTTTCGTAGGGCGCGATGTCCACGGCAACATAGTTCACGGCAGCAGGAGAACTTCGCTGGACCTCGGCGAGCATCCGGGTTCCCGGTCCGCAGGCGCCGCACTCAATGGAGAAGAAAAAGAGCACGCTCGGCTTCGATCCCGGCACCGGCACCTGTTCCCCCTGGCTTGTCGCAGCGGTAAACCCGGCTGCTGCCGCCGGCCCCTCCCCGTGGTCCGTCTGCGGTGCATAGGACGGCATGAACGACACGAACAGGGTTACGGCTGCGGCACCGGCAAGCAGCAGTGCCAGGAAACTCCGCCATGAAGGCCACCTCCACGGCGCCCGACCCCCGGCCCTGTTGCCAGGGTGACTCTCGATCACCGGCCGCCGGTGGGCTGCGAGGCCCTGCCTGCGTTGCGATCCTGGTTAGACGCGGAGGCAGCGGCGGGTGCGCAGCAGTCATTCATCCCACCCGACGCACCCGGCCGGCGGCGCCGGAGCGCCCAGAGCAGTACAACCGCAGCCAGGGCCACAGCGCCAAGGATGACCCACGGATTACCCAGGAATGAGCCGGCCGCACCCAGTGCTCCGGCCGCAATCAGCAGCGGCAGCCCGCAGCACAGCACATGCAGCAGGACAAAGCCGCCCACGGCCAGCAGCCCTGTCCGGCTGTTCTGGCCCTTGGAAGTAGATGACACAGTCGTTCCTTTCAACGCTCGGCCATACGGGGTGGGAGCGGGTGATTGGTGATCAGGCTCGTCCCAGTATTGACCTTCCTCCATAGTGGAAGGTCAATACTGGTGAGGAAATGCCATCAAGAGGGTGTTTCCCGGGCGGCGCGTCGAACTCTGCCAGCTGCCGGGCCCATTCAAGTTCACCTGGCAGAGGTGGGGAACCCATCAACGACGGCCCTTCGGCCGTCTTGGGGTGAAGCCCCTGAACCGCTGTGCAGCCATCAAGGTGCACGCGGACAGGGGCCGGGTTATTGTTCCTGACCCGAATCCGACAGCTAACCCCGCAGGCGCCGGCAGAAGGACATTTTGTGAACATCCACACCCCTGCGGGGTACTCCCCTGTGCCCGGTGCACACCCGCCAGCAACGGCAAGGCCCGCCAGTGGGCGGCGCCGCGCCGCGCCCCCACTTCAGGGCAGGCGCCGTACTGACCCGTCCGCTGACGGGTCATCACGCCACCGCGGACGCAAGGCCGCGCTGGCAGTCATCGCCTCCGGCGTGGCCCTGACAGCGTCCCTGGCCTCCGCACACGCGGTCGCCCCGCAGGCCTCCACCGGCACCGAACTGCAGGCAGCAGGAAGTTCAGCGCTGACTGCATCTGCGCCCGTGACTGCCGCAGCCGATGCGCAGCTGGACTTCGGTCGTACGGAGGTGACCACCAGCCCGGCGCCCCCGGTCCCCGCCAACCCGGGGCCCGCCGTTGCGCCGAAGGAGACGCCTGCCGCAGAAGCCCCATCCCCCCAAGCGGTAGAGGCATCCAAAGCGCAGACTTCCGGACAGCGGGTTCCACCGGCGGGAGCCAGGCTCAGCTCCCCCGTACTAAATCCGGTGACCAATTCACCGTTCGGATACAGGGCCAATCCCCTGACCGGCTTGGGTGGTGAACTGCACACGGGCCAGGATTTCGCCGCCGGCTGCGGCACGGAAGTCTTAAGCGCCGGCAAGGGGACTGTCATCGAAGCCGGATTCAGCCCTTACGGCGGCGGCAACCGTATTGTCATCGACCATGGGAACGGCCTCCAAACCACCTACAACCACCTCGAAACGATCGGTGTACGGATAAACCAGGCCGTTGAAACCGGGGTGCGGATCGGGATTGCCGGCACAACCGGAAACTCCACCGGCTGCCACCTTCACTTCGAAGTCATTGTTAACGGCCAGACGGTCGATCCCTCAGCCTGGCTTTAACAAGGCCTCCGGCAGCGACTCTTTCCGGTTCTGTTCATGCCGGCACGCAGTGGCCCTTCCCGGCCCCCAAGACCCGACGGCTGTCGGGCCTCTGCGCGCGTGCAGGCCCCTTCCCATGCGGGTCGGGCCCTGACCGGCGGCACCGGAGAAATGCACTCGCCCGGAAGGTACGGAAAGAATGGAAGGAATGAAGGTGGCGTTGCGCAAGAGGCCTCCCGGCCCGGTGACAGCGGCGTGGACTGCAGGCGGTCTAGCCGCGGCCGTCCTGACGGCCCTGGCCGGTGTGTCCTACTCCGGCGCAGGCCAGGAACGTTTGCTGTCGGACCCCGGGGCAATCGTGCGCTGGGGCCTGCCACCGGTTCTTGCCCTGCATCACCTCGCATTGGCCGCCGTCGCCGGCGCTCTGATCTTCGCGGCCACTATCCTGCCCAGAAACCAAGGCGCCCAGGAGAATCCTGCAATCAGGGCGACCCTGAGAGTAGCAGCCGGTGCGGCCGGCGTGTGGGTGCTGGCCGCGACGGCGGTTCTCCTGCTGACGTATGCCGACATCGCAGGCCAGCCCCTGAGCGGGGACGCCGACTTCACCAACCAGCTCGGACTGTTCGTCACCGACGTCGCCGCGGGCCGGGCCCGGCTGGCGATCCTGATCATCGCCGTCCTGGTCAGTATCCTGGTCGTCGCCGTGACCTCGGCAGGCATGCTCCTGGCTACCGCCGTGCTCGCGCTTTCAAGCATCATCCCCGCCACCGCAGCGATAGGCCACGCCGCAGGCAGCGCTGACCACATCGGTGCCAGCAACGCCCTCGGCCTTCACGTTGCGGCAGGAACCCTATGGGTCGGAGGAATCATTGCACTGGCCGCCGCCATCCCCGCTCTCATCCGCCCGGGACCAGGCCATGCCGCAGCACAAACCGTCCTCCGGCGCTTTTCCGTCCTCGCCGGCCTCAGTTTTGCCCTGGTGGTGACCGCGGGAACCGCCAGTGCCCTCTACCGGCTCGGCAGTATCGACGGGCTGCTCTCCGCCTACGGTGCTCTGCTCCTGTCCAAGACGGCTGCAACCCTGTTCCTCGGGCTGTTGGGCCTCATTCACCGGTACCGGGTCATTCCCGCACTGGCTGTTCCCGGCCTCCTGCCCCGGCTGCTGTGGCGGGTCCTTGCGGTGGAACTGCTCATCATGGGCGCCGTCATGGGCCTCGCGGTCGCCCTGGCCCGCAGCCCCTCACCTGTGCCTCTGGAACCGGACCCGGAAGCAACCCCGGCCCAAATCCTCACCGGATACCTGCTGCCTCCCGAACCGGACGCCAGCGCGTGGTTCATCCAATGGCGGCCAGACTGGCTCTGGATCACCGCAGCACTCCTCGCGGCGCTGTTCTACGGGCGGGCATACGCGCGTACCCGAGCCGTCTGGCCAAAGCGCCACCTGCTCAGCTGGTTCAGCGCCCTGATACTGCTGACCTTTATCACCTCCGGCCCTCCCGCCGTGTACGGCCCTGTCCTGCTCAGCGCCCATGTTGCCGGAACAATGACCATGGCCCTGCCGATTCCGTGGCTGCTAATCAATGCACGGCCCTTGAAGCTCGCCCTGACGGTACTGCCGGAACGGAACGACTCCAGCATCGGACCGAGAGAAGGCGCTTTGTGGCTCGCACGCATGGCCGCCCGCCCGGGGCCGCTGCTTTCCGGACTGACGCTGGGATCCTTGACCGTCCTGTTCTATCTGACATCTGCATTTGATTTGAGCCTCCGCGAACACCTGGCCCACGAAGCCAGCCTGGTACTTTTCCTCGCCGCGGGCATTCTCTTCGCGAGGGCCCTCCAGCCCGGCACTGAATCACCAGGATCCGCGAAACACAGGTTTGCTGCTCTCGCTACAACATCTGCAGGCATTGGAGTGACAGGTCTCCGGTTTCTCAACCCTGCAGGAATTGAACAGGAATGGTTCGCAGGTCTTGGACGCACGTGGGAGCCATCCGCCGCCGCCGACCAACACCTTGCCGGGCTCATCCTGCTCCTCGCCTGCACACTGTCAGCCATCCTCATCACCGTCTCCCACAAGCACCGGCAAGACCAGTCCAGGCCGGAGCTGATGACCGGACAAGCCACGGTCCAGGACACCCAACAGCAAAGGAACGATTCGAATGCCAAGCCCCAGCACTCCTGATCATGCAAACAGTCCAGACCGGCGAGAAGGTCAAGGACGCTTTCAAGAAGGACTGACCAGGCCGACACGAAGGGCGCGCCCAGCGAACGGGGCGCGCCCTTTGTTGTGCCCGGAAGACCAAGGAGAGGCAAAAGGTCCTTGCCGTTTGTGACCCTGGCAGCCAGGGTCGGGAGGCCATCCGCTTCCGTCTACCCCGGCAAGTGAGGCCCTCATGGGAATCAGGTACCCGTTATCCGGGTGCCCTCAGCTCGCGGCCGTACTGTAAACAGCGGAGCCGGCGGCGGTTACGGCGACGAGGTTCGGGGCTCAGAATTTTCCCTAACACCACCTTCCATCCGAACTGGTAGATCCTCCGTCCGCGGGCAGGGACATCACCTGTCCGCACACGAAGAGATCGATTGTCCGCACAAAAGAAGCTCCTCCTGTCCCTTGACACTTGGGACAGGAGGAGCGGGACCCCCGGGAGTCGTAGAGCACGCACCGGCCCTTACGGTGCCGCTACCCCTGTGGGGAGCCTGCGTAGTATGCAGAGCTTCGAAACCTCGAACTCGTGAAGTTCTCCGCCGCCCCCGCACCTGCGGCGACCACAGCTGTCAAGCGACCTCGAGTGACTCACCAGCGAGCTGCTCTACCAGCCGCGTGGCGTCCTCGGCGCAACCCCAGGAAAGAGTTACTCCGGCCCCGCCGTGGCCATAGTTGTGGACGATGCGGCTGCCCGGTTCGGCTTCCAGCCGAATGCTGTGAGTTCGGAAGGGGCGCAACCCGGCGCGCACCGGTTCGAACTCATCAATCTCCGCCTGGGCAAGCACCGGGAAGAAATCGATGCAGCGACGGAGCATGTCCCGGACCGGCTGATAGTTATCCAAGTCAATGTCGAGGCCCCACTCGTCTGGCTCCACCAGCCCCCCCAGCAGCAGCCGGTCCTCTCCCTTTGGGACAATAAAGATCATGTCCTGCTCATCCGTGTCCGCGTCGTTGGCCACAGCGTGAACGCTGGTGATCCGCGGCATCTTCGTCCCGTCGTTGCGGACGCGGATCAGCGCTCCGCGGTGGGGCGACAAGGCGGTGTCGCCGGCTAGCTCGATGGAGCCTAGTCCAGAGCAGTTCACAATCACCTCCACGCCGAACTTTTCCCGGAGCTCCTGCTCGTGTTCACGCAGGTCGTCCGAGACCCTGTGGGGGACCAGTCGACAGCCGGCATTCAGGGCTTCCCCTTGTAGCCAGGACATGTACTTTTCGGTGTCCACCACCGGGGCGAGGTAGGAATAAGCGTCCTGCACACCAGCCTCAGGGCTCACTCCGCCAACGTCCGCCAGCGCCGGATCGTGAACAAAACCGGGGACGTGGCGAGCGATATCATGCATCTTCGCTAACTCAGCCGGGCGGGAGGCGATCGGGTAACGGAAGTAGAAGACAGCTGGCCGGATGAACACTCCGGTTTCCTGGGGCCGTGCGGCCAGCGCCTGGAATTGCTCGTAGGAGGCCATGGCCCATGCCTTGGATTTCTCCAGCAGGATCTCGTCATGATGACGTCCACATACCGAGGGGGGCCACTCCCAGACCGCCCCGGCAGCGGTCGAGGTGACTTCCGGAGCGAAACTCTCGGCGACCACCGTAACGTTCCAGCCTCGCCTCCGCAGGGACAACGCCGTCGTTAGCCCGATCACACCAGCCCCGATCACTAGGGCTCGTCGTCCGTGATTTTCCACCATCTCTTGCCACCTCACTGTCGTTGATTCTCCGAGCGTCATCAAAAGGTACTACTATGCTACATAGTAGTACGCACGGAAGCTACCGATGGTCGGCTGGGATGTTGCTGCGGTCAAATGAGAGAGTGGTGCACTCAACCTGAGTGCTCCAGCCTGTCGAGAGGCCGGAATTAGGTTTCGGCTGTTTATCGGTCGACGGGCACATGTAACTATCGGTCCTCGGCACCTATGGTGTTCCATCAGGCCGGGGCTGCCACCTTTGCGGATTGCCGAGAAGCCGGATGCGGACCTTGAAAACAGAATCCTTAGCATGCTTATTGGGGCTAACAGTCCCTTGGAGAATTGCAGAGCGGCACCCCGATGCGACCCCTCGTCCTGGGTGTCGTTTGTCGGCCCTTTAGCAGCCCGTCCCTTCCGGCTGAACGGCTCATGTGCGTCCGTACAACGGTGGACCGTGCTGGGCATAAGCGGGTCAGCGTCAGCATCTGTGCTGCGATCGATGCGCTGGGCTGGCCGCCACCCGCAGCGAGAACATTCCTTCCGGTGCCGGTTACATCCAGCCCTGGGGGTTGACGGTTTGGCCGTTGAAGAGCACCTCGAAGTGCAGGTGGCAGCCGGTGGAGGCTCCCGTAGTGCCGGTCGCGGCCAGGCGCTGGCCGGCGGTGACGATACCGCCCACGCTCGTCTCAATGGAGGCGAGGTGGTTGTAAGTGCTTTGCAGGCCGTTGCCGTGGTCAACCACGATCCTGTTTCCTCCCCCGTAGGCGGACCAGCCTGCCTCGACCACGGTTCCGGCGCCAGCAGCGAACACGGCAGTCTGGCAGGCGGCCACCAGGTCAAGGCCCGTATGCATTTCCCCGGAACCTCCGGTTATCGGGCTGGTCCGAAGACCGAACGGTGAAGACACTGACATGCTCGACAGCGGCGCGGCGAGCCGGGCGGCAGCAACCTTAGCAACAGGCGCTGGGGCAGCTGTAGCGGCAGGCGCAGATGAGGCAGGGGCGGTTGGCAGGGTGGAGCCTGTAGGCGTTGGTTTTTCGGGTGCGGGGGCGGGGGTGGTCTCTACGTTCGACCGGTCGAAGGTGATGGCTGCTTCAGGGGAAGCTTGGACGATGGGGCCCGTGACGATGGACTGCGTGGCCGGGGCGGCCACCGTTGGGGCGCTGGTGGTTCCGCCATGGGCTGCGGTGATTCCGGCCCCGATCAGGACAGCTGCGCTGATGGTGGCAACAGCGGGAAGGTGCTTGTGCCCCCCTGCTGAGCTTTGAGCGGTGCGGACGGCTTTACGGATGGCGCCGGATGCGGAGCGGAAGGTATTAGTCGGACCGGTCTGACGGCGCCGGCCATGGATTGAGGAGGGCATGGGGGGATCCTTTCAGCGCCTGCGAAGTTAGCTGTCGGGTTCGGACCAAGGAGTCAGGCCCTGCCGGCACCCTTAGTCCCGCATTAGTAGCGGACGAGGGTATCGGCTTCACCCCAAGGCAGCGGTCTGCCAAAGATGGGTTCTCCGCCCCCGCCGGTAAGAATCGTAATCTGAGGCCGTCGGCGGGGCTGGGCGTCCGGCTCAAAAGCACTAGTACAGAAGTGCCTGTATCAACTTACCCGGTAATTCTGGATTGTTATAATTTCGTGATGTCCCAACGCTGGCAAAAGGTATTGAACGCATGCTGCTTTTGCGCGACTTTCTACATCAAGAGATAGCGCGGTTCGCCTGCGTAACAGGCCCGGGGTTTTCGGCAGAAGTGCAAGACGGCGAGAAGGCTACGCCTGAGATCAGGGCCCATCGGGCTTGAGAAGGCGACTTGCTCCGCCCGGGAACTTTGGTAAGCGGATATGCCCACGGCTACTATGTGTAATCGTAGTCAGCCTACTATGTCAAATCGTAGATACGCTACTATGGCGAATCGTAACTAGGCTACTATGTCGGATAGTAACTATCGAAAGGATGAATGATGTTGATACGTACTTCCGTCTTGGCCGTAGTTGCGGCTGCATTTGCCGCAGGGGCCGTCGTCGCGGTACCCGCGGTTGCCACAGAAACCCCGCGTCCAGCAGCAGTTGCTTCCGAAGAGGGCAACCCCGGCATGGATCGCATGCGCGAACTTATGGCCGAAGGCAACCCCGGCATGGATCGCATGCACGAACTTGTGGGCCCCGCCGATACCTCTGAACGAAAATGACCATGAGTTAGGCCTTGGATGCAGAGCCCCGACTGTCCTTACATGATGAGAGACAAAAAGGTTGCTTCGCCCCGTCACCGAACGCGCCACGTTTTGACTAGCAGGACAACGCGGCGCAGTTCCTTGAAATGCCCCTGAGCTGCGCATAGAAGCGCAGCGCGGAGAGACGAGCTAGGGGTTTTCTGCCTCCTATGTACGATAGTATTGCCTTCTCCTATGCGCGATAGTAGTCCCTTCGGCGTGTTGTCCCTGGGACGGCGGCGCAGGGCTTTTGGCAATAGGAAAGCATCTACCCAACCTGCGGCACCACCACTGACCATGAACGCGAAGGAACTGCATGAGTATTTACAACGACGCCACAGACATGACCGACATGGCGAGCATGGAATCGGCCATTCCCCAGTGGCTGACCCCCGTCGCCTGGTTTTTTGTCGCCCTGGGTATTCTCTCGGCGGTGGTCGTTCTTTATGACATTTACGTGCGGCGTTATCGTCAGAGCGAACGCACGATGGAGGTGGTGTGGCCAATAACCGCCCTGTACCTCGGACCCTTCGCTTTGTGGGCTTACTACCGCCTCGGCCGCGCAGGCAGCCCGAAGTGGCGGCAGGAAAGCGGTGCTGTTCCTGAACAGCGCCTGTCGTCGAAGGCGCTGACCGGTGGAACACCTGGTGGAGCAGCGGCCACGGTGGCCCACTTCATTGGCGTTCCGTTGGTGATCGCCAGCGGTCTTACCATCGCCGGAACGAACCTGTGGGTACTGATCATCTTCATTGCCCTGCTTGCGACCGCCTTATTGTTCCTTTTCGAACGTTTCGCCTCCCCCGTCTGGAAAAGCGGGACTGGGTCCGGGAAAAGAGCAGGTGCTGCCTTCCTGGCCGCGGCGGTAACAGTGCTGGCCTTTGACATCGGAATGGGTGGATGGATGATTTTCCTGCACTTCGGAATGCTCATGCCCGCGCCCACCGACGTGACTTTCATTTTCCTGATGCAAATCGGAAACATCTTAGGATTCGCTACCGCCTACCCGGCCGTTCGGTGGCTGATTCAGCGGGGAATCAAGGAACCGGCTCGTGAGGCCGCCGTTCCCGCCTTCACCGGACGCGGTAACTGACCGGACATCAATGGGTGTGTCCTCGCGTGCTAGCTAGCATGGAGACGGGCCTTGGAGATTCGTTCACGGTCCGTACCTCGTGACAAGCGTCTTAGCAGGCGTTGATACAAGAAGGATTTCCAATGTCGCTTCCATCCGCAGACCCGCCCGAGGCCACGGAGCAGGTTATTCCTCGGCTCCGGGCGGGTTATCTGTGGCTTGGTTTCTTTGGTGTTGTTGTCCTCACTGCGTTGATTTTTTTCGCTATCGGCTGGTCGTCCGCCACGCCACGGCCTGTATCGGATACGGGCGCGGACGCCGGGTTTGCCAGGGACATGCAGGCACACCACGCGCAGGCGGTCGAGATGGCCCTGTTGATCCGTGACAAGTCCAGTAACGAGGAGATCCGGGCCGTCGCTTACGACGTTGCCACCAGCCAGCAGCACCAGAAGGGTCAGATGTATGCCTGGCTGCAGGACTGGGGGCTGTCGCAGGCACGCTCGATCGCGCCCATGGCGTGGATGGAGT
The DNA here is from genome assembly GCF_006151685.1 of Arthrobacter sp. BB-1. Taxonomy (NCBI): domain Bacteria; kingdom Bacillati; phylum Actinomycetota; class Actinomycetes; order Micrococcales; family Micrococcaceae; genus Arthrobacter; species Arthrobacter sp. BB-1. The sequence continues at coordinate 60,507 of NZ_VDEV01000005.1, read as the reverse complement.
CAGAAGCCGGCGGTCATGGAAGCGGTTCGTCGCATGCGGGGCAGAGTGGTGCAGGCAGCGCTGAGAGCGCGATGGAGGGCATGGCCACCCCTGAGCAGATGCGGGCGCTGCGCGGGTCCACCGGCGCCGAGGCGGACCGGCTCTTCACTGACCTGATGATCCGTCACCATCAAGGTGGCGTGGCCATGGCCGCTGCCGGAGTACGCCTGGCCGAGACCTCCACGGTACGGAATTTCGCGGCCCTGATTATGGACGCCCAGACCGCGGAAATCACCGCCCTGCAAGAGCTGCGCCGCAGCCTCTGACCGCCCTAAGGAAAGCGAGAACAAAGATGCCGTCACCCAGGATGAGCGCTGAGGAACGAAAAGCCCTTGTCAAGGCAATGCGGACCAAACACCGCGCGGCCGATCGGCGCAAGGCTTGGTTGATCTACGGCACCGGCGGCGCCGTCATCACCTCGATCATCGCTGCCACGGCCTTCGTCGTCGTAGGAGAAGTCCAGAAACAGGAGACGGTTAAGGCTGAGGCCGCCCGGCCAATCGACGGCGTCCAGGAGTTCGCCGACCAGTCCAGAAACCACGTCTCGGGGTCCGTCAGCTACCCCCGGAACCCGCCAACTGGTGGTGACCACGCGCCGGTGTGGACAAACTGCGGTATCTACACCGCCCCGGTCGAACCGACCCGGGCGGTGCATTCCCTTGAACACGGTGCTGTCTGGCTTTCCTACCGTCCCGACCTCCCCCAGGACCAGGTCGCCGAACTGACCTCATTGGCGGGCAGCCAGGACTATCTCCTGCTCAGCCCGGTGACTGAGCAGACCTCGCCTGTTACCGCCACCGCTTGGGGCAAACAGCTCTCGGTGGACAGCAGCAGTGACGAACGCATCGCGACCTTCATTAAGAAATACCGGCAGGGCCCCGATGCCCCCGAGCCCGGTGCCGTTTGCACCGGGGGCGTCGACGGCTGACAGCATCCCGGAGCGTTCAAGGCCGCAGCCGCCCTGCTCTTCAGTGATACAGGGCGGCTGGACCGCTGCCGGGTGCGCGCTGCAAGTGTCCTTTGGCCCTGCCCTGCAAATGACCGGAGAGAATGAACCCAAGCCCTGGCGGGAGTCCATAAGGGCAAGGGGGTGAATATCATCACGCCATCACCGGTCCACGAGCCGGTATGCCAGTGGCATAGCGTGGGGCACTGCGGGTGTCGCCCGTAGACCGCAGCCGGGATGCTGCTTCAGGTCATCCTGTGCCAGGAAGTTCAGCTCGCCACATTCATTTGAACGCCCATGGTGTCCGCACGTGGTGCCGTAGCCCCTGGAAGTGCGCCGCTTTGATGCCGGCCTTAACCGCTCACAGCGTGGACAGGATGGTGCGCGAACGGCGCCGTGATGAGCCAAAGGGGTCACGGCGCCGATTCCGGAGGTGGTTTGGTGGTCCGCTATTTCCCGAGACTACCCGGATGGTTTTCCTCGGCGGGGGAAGGAACCTCAAGGCGAAGTCAGGCCGGGTTGTACGGGGCGAAAGTGGCGCCACCGTCCTCCGACACCAGCACTCCCTCACCAGTGGCGGCCCAAATTTTCAGCTGGCCGTCGGCCGCTTTGGCCGTGGTGACGGCCTGGATCTCCCCGTTGACGCTGCCTTTAGGTGACCACGTTACGCCCCCGTCTGCGGAGTAATGAACCGCCCCGGTGGGCTCAATACCGATCGCGTCGGTGGGGGTGGCGAACGCGGCGAACTGAACGAGGGGCGCTGAAGCCAGCAGTGCCCAGGTCTTTCCGCCGTCGGTGGAGCGCTGCAGTCCTTCCTGCGTTGTGGCCAGGACGGTGTCGCTGCCAGGGTCGCCCGCAAGCACGGCGGGCTGGAACGCGGCGGTGGACGTGGACCAGTCTTTCCCGTCCGGGCTGGTGCGCAGAGTCCCGTCAAAGGCTACAACGCCGCTTTTGGTCATGGTCATTGCATGGAAGTCGGACTCACCCTGGCGTGAGACCTCTTCCCATGTCTTGCCGCCGTCTTCGGATCGGATCAGGCCCACGGGGTTCGGAAGGGGCGAGTCCTTCCCGGGGTGGCCGGAGGCATAAAAGACGTCCGGGTCTTCCGTGGGCGAGAAGCCCATCAGATCGATTGTCGGGCTGAGCTTGACCGCCGGCTTGGCGGTGACATCGAAGAGGCCGGCATGAGTTGCCAGCATGACTTTGCCGGTCGCGTCGTCAACGGTGATGCCATGGATGTGGGTTGATGGGTAGTCGCTGGCTGCTGAGGAGGATTCTCCCGGGGCTGAGGGTGCGGCGCAGGCGGACAGTACCAGCAGCAGTGAGGCCGCCGCTGCCGGCATTCCGGCGTATTGGATGGTGCGCAAACGGTGGGTGGATGGCAAGGAGGCTCCTGGAAGTGATGGTGGAATTTGAAAGGGAGTGGGTTCCGGAACGGGGCTAGGCACGGGGTCCCTGGGGGACGACGGCCTGGGGCAGCTGCGGAGCGTGCATCGGGCCCGTAATTTTCCTCATGCCCGCCCTGCTCTGTTGACGGACAGGGGAAGGAATATTCCCGAGGCGGACCGGCTCTTGGTCGTTATTCATGCTTGTGTGACGGGTCGTTTTTATCAACTTACCTGGGCCACTTCTTGGTTGTGGGTTTCGTCGTTGTGTCGGGATCTGGTGATGGGAGAGGCCTTGAAGGTGTTAAGGCGGGTGGAATTGAGGACAACGCTGATGCTTGAGAGCGCCATGGCCGCTCCCGCGACCATAGGGGACAGCAGTGCGCCCGTCACCGGGTACAGCAGGCCGGCAGCCAGCGGGATGGAAGCGGTGTTGTAGCCGAAGGCCAGCACGAGGTTTTGCCGGATGTTGCGCATCGTGGCCCGTGAGAGTGCGGTGGTGGTGATCAGCCCGGAGAGTTCACCGGACATCAGGGTGACGTCGGCGGCTTCAATGGCGACGTCGGTTCCGGTGCCGATGGCTATACCGACGTCGGCTTGGGCCAGAGCCGGGGCGTCGTTGATGCCGTCACCTACCATCGCCACGAGTTTCCCTTCATCCTGGAGGGACCGGATTGCCGCTGCCTTGTCCGCGGGCAGCACGTCCGCGAGCACGCGCGTGATGCCGGTCTGGCGCGCGATTGCCTCCGCGGTCCCCTTGTTGTCACCGGTGATCATGACCACTTCGAGCCCCCTTTGCTGCAGCTGGGCGACGGCGGCAGCGGAGCCGGGCTTGAGGGTGTCGGCCACGGCGAGGATTCCTGCCGGTTCTCCGTCCACGCCCACATACATGGGTGTTTTCCCGTCCTCGGCCAGCCGTCCCGCCTCGGTCTCCAACCCGGCCGTCGGGATGTTGGCGTCGGCCAAAAGACGGCTGTTTCCGATGAGCACTTCGTGATCATCGACTACTGCCCGTATCCCTTTGCCGGTGATCGAGTCGAAGGCTGTTGCCTGTGGAAGGTGACCGTTTTTGCGCGCAGCGGTGACGATGGCTGCCGCGAGAGGATGTTCACTGTCCGCTTCCGCCGCCCCGGCCAGGCGAAGGAGCTGTTCCGGGTCGTACCCAGGGGCCGTGACGGTGTCGGTGAGGGCGGGTTTGCCGCGCGTTAGGGTGCCGGTTTTATCCAGGACTACCGTGTGGAGTTTGTCTACTGTTTCCAGAGCTGCGGCGTCCTTGACGAGCACTCCCAGTGATGCGCCCTTGCCGGTGGCAACCATGATGGACAGCGGCGTCGCAAGTCCAAGCGCGCACGGGCAGGCAATGATGAGGACGCTGACAGCCGCGACCACGGCCAGTGAGAGTGAATTTCCCACCGTAAACCATAGAACGAAGGTGGCGATCGCAATGAACACCACGGCGGGCACGAAGTATCCGGAGACGGCATCTGCAAGCCGTTGGATCGGAGCCTTTGAGCTCTGCGCCTCCTGAACCAGTCGGACAATCTGTGCCAGCGCCGTGTCAGCGCCGACGCGGGTGGCGCGCATGCTGAAGGCCCCCGTGCCGTTGACGGTGGCGCCGATGACGGTGTCACCTACCTGTTTAGTCACCGGCAGGCTCTCGCCGGTGACCATGGATTCGTCCACTGCGGAACGGCCGTGGATGATTTGCCCGTCGACGGGGATTTTTTCACCCGGCCGTACCCGGATCTCGTCCCCGACCCGGACATCTTCGACCGGCGCTTCGATTTCCTGTCCGTTCCGGATTACTTTCGCGGTCGCGGGAGTGAGGGCTATCAGCGCCCGGATGGCATTGCCCGTGCCGGCCCGTGCCCTGGCCTCTACAAGCCGGCCCAGGAGAATCAGCGTAATGATGAAGGAGACGACCTCGTAGTAGACGTCGCGGACATCGGCAGGCAAAACCTGAGGGGCAAAGGTAACGACAAGGCTGTAGACGAAGGCGGCAGTGGTGCCCAGGGTGATGAGGCTGTTCATCTCCGCAGAACGGTTGCCAAGGGCGCGCCATCCGATCCTGTGGATCGGCCATCCGACGACGAACATGACAGGCAGGGTCAGCAGCAGCTGCACCAACGGACTTCGCAGGATATCCGGCACAAACCGTTCGTCCATGAAATACGGTGCCATTGCTCCGTACAGTACCGGCAGGGTCAACAGCGTTCCCAGGCCCACGCGCCAGCGCAGATCACGCAGTTCGGCCTCCCGTGCCTGGGCCTCCGAGTCCTCGGTATCCGCCGAACCGGGCTCTGCCCGCAGCCGGGCGGGAAAACCCGTGGCGTCGGCGACTGCCCGTTCGAGCTCCCGCACATCGGCCTGTTGCGGGTCATAGAGAATCACGGCCCGCTCGGCGCCGAAATTGACGGTGGCACTGTCTACGCCCGGGATTCGGCGGAGCACCCCCTCAGCCCTGCCCGTGTCAATCGGCAGGCTCCGCAGGGCCCCGGGAAGCATGAACTCCGCCCGTTCGGGCCGGTCCTGCCGCTCGACCGCCGGACCGACCCCGACGGCCCTTGCGGTGTCCTCGTCCTGGGCAGAAGTCCCCGATGCCTCACCGCCGTCGGGTTCAACAAGCAGCCGCCCATGAAGCATGTTCATCCCGCAAGCCCACGGATACTCGCCCGGCTCGTTAACCGTCAGCTCAAGGACGGTCGTGTCGAAGGCCGCCAGCGAGGCGCTCTTGCGCAGATCCGGAAACACCACCCGGCTCGTGCAGTCGCTGTTGTCCTGCCGGTCAAAACGAAGCTGTATCGGAACCCCTGCAGTGACACGCACAAGGTTGGGCGAGTATCCGCCCCGCACCATAACATCGACGACCTGCACTCCCCCGTGAAGATTGGCCAAAGCGGCACGGCGGGGAGCAAAGAAGTACCAAGCAAGAAATGCCACGAGGACCACGCCGGCGAGAATAACCAAAACATCGACAAGGTTCATTGTCCCTCTCCCATCCACGAACTACTCTGCACTCACATGGCCCGGCAGCAGCGCGCCAGTAAACCGGCGGCCGAAGAGGCTCAGGCCGTATCCAGGCACCGTTCCTTGAAATACTATCGCGGATAGTGGTCGGGTACGCCGGGATACCTCTGCCTGCGCCTCTCCCCCACTGTCCAGAGGTGACTCCCCGGTTTTGACCGCGGACTCCAACACCTTCGGGTTCACCCTGGAGAAACGTCTTCGGCGCCGACGCGGCCAACTACAGCGATGACTACTTACTCGGTCCCGCGCTGGCCACGCCAACGGCCAATCCATCTGCAGGAAGACGAACAGCCATAGCAGCGGCACGAAGAGGGCGAACTGGATCAGGGGGTAACCAAGGACCACCATCGAAACTGCGCTGCCCGGGATGTTTTCCTGCTCGCATGGTTGCCCGCACTTCTAAATGACGGTGCTGATCCTCAATGGAACAGCCGGGCCCGAAGTCCCTGACCTTGGTACCCCGCCGCGGCCCCGGGTTCCTGGAGCCACGGGATCCGGGGCGGACCAGTATCCGGCCCTGGATAGGCGTTCCGCCCAGAAGCGCGCGCTCTCCTGGGCGGGATCCCTCGCACAAGACCAAGATACTATATCGGGTAGTATTTAGCGGGCCCCAGGTCCCGATGAATTTCAGGAGCACAATGAGTCCCGGTGAGTTCTTCGCGCAGACCGCACTGTCCGGTGCGCTCCTGATTGCGGTCCCGCTGGCCGTTATCGCCGGAATCGTTTCGTTCATCTCCCCCTGCGTGCTGCCTTTGGTGCCCGGCTATCTGGGCTACGTATCCGGCCTTGCCGGCGCAGACCATGCACGGGCAAAGCGCCGGATCGTCATCGGGGTGAGTTTCTTCGTTTTGGGCTTCGCGGTGGTCTTTGTACTCTACGGCGCTGCCTTTGGGGCTGTCGGCGGCTGGCTGGCCCGGTGGCAGGATCTGCTGATCAGGGTACTCGGCATCGTGGTGATCATGATGGGTATGGTGCTCATGGGCCGCCTGCCCTTCCTCCAGCGGACAGTGAAACTGCCGTGGAAGCCGTCGTCCGGGATTGCGGGCGCACCTTTCCTGGGTGTCGTTTTTGGACTGGGCTGGACGCCGTGCATCGGACCCACGCTCAGTGCCGTACTGGCTTTGAGCACCGCCAGCGGCTCTGCCTGGCGTGGCGCCCTGCTCGCCTTCGCGTATTGCATCGGCCTCGGAATCCCGTTTCTCCTGGTGGCGCTGGGCGTTAACTGGGTTAGCGGTGCGGTCTCGTTCATCAGAGGGCACATCCGCAAATTCAACATCGGCGGGGGCATCATCCTGGCGGTCCTGGGTCTGCTCATGGTCTCCGGTCTTTGGACGCAGTGGATTTACCAGCTCCAAAACCTGATCGGGACCTTCACGACGCCGGTCTGAGGGCAGTTAAAGAACCCCAAACGTTGCTCCCGGCGGTGCAACCTGCCTTGTCATGGCTTCCGGCCCGGCTGCTACCGCTGCCCGCGGGATGCCCTGCTGCTTCTTTCCATCTACTATTGCAAATAGTAGTATTGTGGTGGCCAGGTGCGGTGCGAGAGAAAGTGTGATGGGCATGATGGGCGACGGAATGATGGGTGGCTGGGGAAATTCCATGATGGGCGTATGGTCCATTGCGTGGAGCATTCTGGCCCTGCTGTCGATCCTGGCCACCGTGGCGGCCGTGGTACTGCTGGTCGCTTGGCTCGTCCGGCGAGGTCCCGCTATGCAGGCAGGGGTTAAGCCTGGTGGGCAGGAGGCTGGCGAGATCCTGCGCCAGCGCTTCGCGGCGGGCGACATTGATGACGAAGAGTACAAGCGGCGGCTGGCTGTGCTGGACGGCCCGTAGGGGCCCGAGGGTGCAGGAATAGCCGCGGTACGGCGGGGTATGTAATCCCTCGACGGATGCAACCTCCATGTACTACTATATAGAATAGTAGATGTTGGGTCGGCTGCCTTTAACAGGGTCCCGGCCGTCAAGTGGGTCATTCTCAACCAACAGGGCCCGGTGACCCGGCGCAATGTCTTCACCGACCAGTGACTTACAAGGAGCGAAATAATGGAACAGATTTTCTACGGCCTGGCTGTTTTGGCTTGCCCCTTGGGTATGGGTGCGATGATGTGGTTCATGATGCGTTCGGGCAAGAAAGCGTCGGGAGACGTTGCCCTTACGGAAGCATCTGCGGCAGAGCTCGCCCAGCTTCGCGCCGACCTTGAGAGGCTCCGCGCAGGTGAGAACCTCGCCCATAAAGGCGGCGCTGTCGACAAGGGAACCCGGTGACCGGAACCGTCACCGCCCTCGTTGTGTTGCTGCTGTCCCTGGCGGCGACCTATTTCTTCTGCATCAGGCCCATGCGCAAGGGCCACTGCGTCATGGGGCAGGTGGCCTCCGGCACGGGCACCGCGTGCCAGGACCGTGCGGCCACCGAAGAAGTTGCGCGTCTCAAGACCGAGATCACGGCTCTGCGCACCCAGTCAGCACCACCAGGCCCCCAGTAGCCCCGCCTGCCACAGACCCACACTGTAAGGGAAATTCCATGCCCGGTTGTAAGCCGAGGGGCTCTTCCGGTCTGCCCCCTTCCGCTCATTGCCCTGCGGCCACACCAGTCCCCCCTGTTGATCCGGCGGGCAAGCCGGCCTGGCTTCCCCAACGGGCGGGCCGGCCGTGACGTCCGCCCACCAGGCGGGCCCCTCCAAGCGCCGGCTGGCGGGACACGGACCGGTCCCGCCAGCCCCGGCACTGCTGATCCTGATCGCTCTGGCCCTCTCTTTGATATGTGCCACAAACTTTTCACCATCCGGTCCTGTCTTCTCGGCCGGTCCGGCCTCTGCGGCAACCCCTCTTCCCGGCGGGCAGGAAACGGCGGCGGCGCAGGCCTCAAATGACTCCTGCGCCACCCCGGCAGCCCACAGCTCAGCCGGACCCGCGTCCATTGGTTCCTGCGCGAGTGACGCGCCCCTCCCTGCCAGCGCAGGGAACCAGGCCACACCCGTCCAACTGGCCGACGTGCCACCGCTCTCCCGCGAGGAGCCAGCTCTGCGCACCCCTCCAGGGGGTACAAGGGCTGTGCTCACCCGGGTCCCAGACGCTTTGTCTCTGACGCAACTTTCGATCAGCCGGACATAAACCCCGCTGCATCCCGCACCGTCCGCCGTGGCCCTGCCCGCCGACGGTCCCCTGGCTTGCCCTGGCCGCTCGTTCCAGCTGCCGGACGTCATCTCCCAACGAGTTCCCGCCTGCCCATCTGCCGCAGGCGCACCCGCCTACTCCCCCGGAAGCCCCTCATGGCGCGTATCCGGATCATCCCTAAAGGACACATTTACATCATGAACAAGAAACGGCGCAGACCGCCGGTATCGCAAAGGCCGTCCGAGGCCATCACGAATAATCCCCGCCGTGGACCGGGACCCGTTGCCGGCCTTCCCGCCGGAATCGACATTGTGGCAGCGGTCGCGGCCAGGCACAGCGTGCCCGCGGAGGCGCGGCAGCGCACGGGTCACTCCCTCGAATCCGGCATTCAGCGCTCCCACGCGCAGCCTGGGCCACGCCCGGCCCGGCGCCTGGCGCCTGCGTCCATGCCGGCTCCGGCAGACCCGCACTCCCTGCCTCAGGCCGACCCGCCCCCGCCCGCCGATACAGTGCCGGATTCCACCGGGGGCAAAGAACACCGCGGATTTTTTGACAGCCTGGACCCGCAGGGGCTGGCTGCTACGCATTGGATCGACACGGACACGTGGGAGGGTCCGGAAAGAGTGTCGGTACGCTTCTCCGGCATGAAGGCCGCCAGCGAACCGGGCGCACCCCCGGAACAGTTCGAGACATTCGAAGACGTGGATTCCATTACGCCTGGAACCGGCAGGATCGCGGTCACCTCGCGCGTGACCGGGGTTGGCGCCGGAACCTGGAACGTGACATCGGCGCCTGTCAGCGCCACGGCGGCACGCGGACTACGTCCAGAGACGGCCCCTGTTTCCTCGACGGTTCAGACCCGGTTTGCCGCCCTTGCCCAAGGGCCAGTGGTTAATCTTGCGTCGTGGCCGCTGCTGGTGGTTTTGGGGGCCATTCTGGCCGTGGTGCTTCAGGCCATGTTCCTGAGCAGGCAGGGCATCGATCCTGCCGGCCCCTTCTGGCTGACCGTCATAGCAAACACGGTGGGAGGGGTGGGCGCCCGGCTATGGTGGCTGGCGCTGAAACGTCAGCCGCTGACAAATTTTCTTAAGGCAGGTGCCTGCATCCAGGGCTTCATCGCCGCGGCGCTGGCGACGGTGGTTATAGGTTCGTTGATCTTTGGCCTGCCGGTGGGGCGGGTCCTCGATGCCACTGCGGCCGGTCTCTTCTTCGGGATGGCGGTAGGGCGGCCCGGCTGCTTTTTCACAGGCTGCTGCGCCGGCCGACCGACCGCCTCGCGGTGGGCACTGTGGTCCTCGGACCGCCGGCTGGGGCGCCGCAGGCATCCGGTCCAGCTTTATGAGGCATTCCTGGCATTGCTGATCGGCCTTGGGACGCTGCCATTCATGCTGGCGGCGCCGCTGGAGATTCCCGGACTGGTCTTCGTAGCCACCGTGACCGTCTACACCCTCGGCCGGCAGCTGCTGTTCCCGCTCCGCGAGGACCCCCGGACACGGCGGGGAAGGGTGCTGACCATCATCGCGTGCATTCTGATCCTGGCGGCAGTCATCTTGTTGGCAACCGGTTCCTGATTATCCGGCCGCCGTACCTGCGTCTCTCTTGGCGGGTGCGGCGGCCGGACGCAGTACCAATGGGAGCGGTGTTCAGGCGGAGGTCGAGATGCTGTCGACGGGGCAAGGGGGCATGGTTCCTGCGGCTGCTGCCGGCACAATAGCGAAAAATATCGGCAGGGCAAGGAGCGCGCCCGTCGCCGTCGTTGCTACAGCAGTCCGGCCCATGCCAAGAGGCCGGGCCGGGCTGAGTAGGCGCCGGACCCGGTTCAGTGCCGATTCGCTGCCGGCACCCAGGGCCGCTGCCGGGGTCATGCTCCGCTCGGCCAGGCGGACGAGGGCGGTGGCCACGGTGAGGCGGTCACTGCTTGCCGCGGCGTCGTCATCGGCCATCATCTCCACCAGGCGTCCGAGGGCGGCGCGGGCATCACGGAACGCCGTAATCCCGGGGAAAGCGTGCAGCAGGGCATCGGCGGCGGCAAGTATGAGGTGGTGTCGCCCGTGCAGGTGCGCGCGTTCATGGGCGAGAACTGCGTCAAGCTGCTTCGGGTCCAGGGCGGAGAGGGCGGCACTGGTCAGCACGATCTGGCTGTTCCGTCCGGGAAGGCAGTAGGCGGCCGGGGCGGCGTGCTCGATGACCAGTGCGTCCAGGTTCTCGTGCGGGCTGGCGATCATGGCCAGTGCCTCCAGCTGCCGGGTTCTGCTCCGGGCCGCAGTCGTCAGGCCGCTGACCAGACTGTAGGCGACCCTGGCCAGGACGGCGGCAGCGCCCACGAGACCGGTGGTGCTGACAATGGCCCCGCCCGGAGTGGAGTACTGCTCCAGAAGGGCCATCGCGCAGGCCCGGACGAGTTGGGCCAGATCTGTTGTCCAGGGAATCACCGGAACTGCCAGAGACAAACCGGCGAGCACGACGGTAGATACCAGGGAGATGCTTAGTGCCTGCCACGCGGCAATGCCGACCCACGGGGACCGCTCCAGCCAGGTGCTGCGCTTGAGCACCATCGGCCCAAACACGGCCAGCACTACGGCGAGAAGGATCAGAAACACCGGGGCAATCATTGGGCGTTTCCGCCCGGGACGTGCTCACCCAGCGCCTCGCGCAGGCGGGCTACTTCGTCGGCGGGTATTTGCTCCAGGAAGTGAAGCAGGGTTACCTGCCGGTCGGTACTGCCGGCAAGGACCTCACCCATGAAGGCGGCGGTATGCTGTTCACGGGTCTGCGCAGGACGGTAGAGATAGGCCCGTCCCTCCTTCTCGCGGGTAAGCAAACCCTTGCGGTGCAGGTTGTCCATGACCGTCATGACGGTCGTGTAGGCCAGGGTCCGGTCGCGCTGGAGGTCTTCGAGGACCTCGCGCACCGCAACGGGATGCTCCCAGGCCCACACGCGGTCCATGACCAACTTTTCCAGTTCTCCGAGCTGACGCACCACGGGACGAGCCTTTCCTAGTGCGGCCGGGGCGGCCGCAATGAAACTACCCTCCATAGTATCCCAGAGGGGACCCGCCTGTTTAATGCACGGGAGGGGCGGTGTGTGCGAGGTGGCGGCGCAGCTTCTTTTCCGACAGCCGCCCATAGCTGAACAGCTCCCCGTTAATCAGGATGCCCGGTGCGAACACGACCCCGGCCCGGTCGGCGAGTTCGCGACCCTCTTCGGTCTCGAGGCTGACCTCACGGATGTCCAGTGAGTGGTTCACCCTCAAATCAGAGAGGACTTTCTTAGCCTGTTCGCAGGAGCCGCATGAGGCCTGGGTCAGAATGGTGATGTCTGTCATGTGCTGGTGGTCCGTCACTTTGTTGTCGTTGCGTTCAGGAGGTCGGAGAGGAGTCTTTGGACCGGGATGTACATGGTGTAGTCCGGGGCTCCGCCGTAGTCCCCCCGCCACTGGATCGTTCCGTCCGGGCCGACCAGGACGAAGCTGTGTCCGTTGCGGGAGTCGCCCATCATCCCGTACTTGTTGGCCTCATAGGTGCGTGAGATGTCCAGCTTGGTGTCAGCCAGGGCGATAGCGGAAAGCTTGTCATCGTCCATCTTTTGAGCGATGAGGTTGACCGGTCCGCTGGTGATGGTCAGCAGTTGGTCGATTCCGGCTGCCTTCAGCTGCGGCCGGGCAGTATCGAGGTCGCGGATCTGGTCCCAGCACGGCTGGCAGCCCAGGCCCTCATGGAAGTACAGCAGCACTGTCTTGCCGCGGTAGTCGCTCAGGTTCACGGTGCTGCCTGAGGTTGACGGCAGCGAAAAGTCCGGGGCCTGGGCACCCGGCCCGGGGTTGCCGATCGCGTAGCCAACAGACGACTTCGCTGCCCCGTCCGTGGGGGTCGGCTGGCTGGTCGTGATAAGTAGAATGGCGGCGGCCAGGACCGCCACGACTCCGGCGGCAATGCCGCCCCAGAACAGGCCCCGGCGCTTTGGCCGGCCCTTCGGGTTGCTGGCGGGGCGCTGGTCGGTTTTCGTCGCTGGCATTAGCGGCTCTCCTTCAGATATGCGGGGTGGTCCCCTTCAGGGGGCAAGGTCTGTGCTGATGTTCCGCTGCTGCTGTCCGGTTCCGGTTCGGCGGGGCAGGAGGTGCAGGACTCGCGCTGGGTCCCGCCAGCAACAGAGGCGGCAGTTGCGCGCTTCCTGCTCCGGAGGGACTTCCAGATCAGAACTCCAAGGAGCGCGAAGACCGCTGCAGCCGAAAGCCAGCCGGGCACGAACCCAAGGAATTGTTCGATATTGGAGGCTGCGTGGCTGAGGGCGGCAGTGATTTCCACCTGCCAACCGTCAGGAGCCATTCCGGGTCCCTGTATGGCGATGACGACCGTGATCATGCCCATGACGATCATCAGGGCCCCTGAGAGCAGGGTTACCAGCGGCACGCGCCTGGCCGCGCCTGGCCACAGCGGGACAGTCCGCGCGGACAGCAGCCCGCTCGCGCCCCAGTTCTTTTTGTCCCACACCAGGGCAAGGACACACAGCGGGGCCACCATGCCGAACACGTACGCGATACCGACGGCCAGAGCGGCCGGGAAGGAGGAAGCAGCGCCGGACAACGCGGCCACGCCAGCCAGGACCGGCGCGCAGCAGGCGCTGGCGGCACCCGAGAACACGCCCAGCCCGTACACTGAGCCGATGCCTGTGCCACCGCCGCGCCCGGAGGGCATCGGCAGCATCATCTTCCAGCCCGCCAAGGTGGCGACTCCAACGGCCACCATTGCCAGCCCGACCGCGCTGAAGATCCAGATGTGGTAGCCAAACAGCATCCGGCTGATAGCGGCCGCACCCAGCGCGATGGGTAGAATTATCGTTCCTACCCCGGCAGCAAAAACGAGTGTCATGGCCAGGATCCGGCTGCGGCGCCGGAAGCTGGAGGCAAAGAACGCCGGCAGCATGACCGAGACGCAGCACGGCGCCATTAACGCCACGATCCCGCCGAGAAACGAGGCCAGGATCGTTGTGGAGAGCAGAACCTGCTCCATAAACCAGCTCCAATCGGGATAAACGAGCGCACCCACTCAAGTACTATTCAACATAGTAGCTCAATTACTACTTGGTATAGTAGTGCGGGTGCGTGCTGGAGTTTCCGGACCCAACCAGACGGCATGCACACCGGGCTCGGACAACAGACAGGAAAAAGAAGGCACATGCCACACGACGCAGGGCGCACGCGTGCCCGCCGCGGAACAGTTCTCCTGGCCCTCCTGCTGGGACTGGCGGCGACAGTGATGCCAGCGGCCCCGGCATCGGCGCACACTTACCTGCAGAGCAGTGACCCTGCCCCGGACGCGCGCCTGACTGCCGTCCCGGACCGGGTGAGCCTGATTTTTGCTGAGGGAATCCAGGCCCAGTTCACCAAGGTGACCCTGGCCGTCGGGTCGGGCGCGCCGGCGGCCCTGGCGACGGACATCACCGATCAGAACGTCGTTGTCCCGGTCCCTGCCGGCATCGCGGGCCGTCAGCCGCAGGGCAGTACCGAACCGTGGAAAATTACCTACCGGACCGTGGCCGCAGACGGTCACCCCGTGGAGGGGACTCTGACGTTCTCGGTGACCGCTTCCGCCCCAGCACCCGGCGGGCCTGAGGCGGCAACCGGGCCAGCCGAACCCGGGCCATCACCAGCGCAGGCCGGCGCCCCCGCCCAGCAGGTCCTGCCCGATGCCGCTGAACCTTTCCCATGGCCGGCAGTCGGTCTGCTCTCGGCAGTAACGTTGGCCGCCGCAGGCGTGTTCTTGCTGCTGGTACGGCGGGCACAGAGGACCGGTCGCCCGTGACCGGTCTTGCCCGTGCCGCCTTTGCCGGTGCCCTGGTCCTGCTTGTTCCCCTCACGGCCCTTTTCGTCCTGAACCTGGTTGGCGCCATGGAGGCGCCCTCGCCCGGCCTTCCGGACCCCGGGGACCTCACCCGGTGGGCCCTGCCGGCCTCCCGTGCCGTTCATGACGCGGCGGCTACCGTGACGATCGGGCTTCTTGCCGTCGCGGCCACCGTGCTCCCGCAGGACCCTGACCGGCCCGGCAGTCTTGGCCGGTCTGCGTCACGGGCCATGTTCTATGCCGCGATCGCGGGCAGCGTATGGACTGTGACCGGCGGGGTGGCACTGACCTTCTCCTTCGCGGACATGGCCGGCACCGACCCGTTCGGTCCGGGCGCTTCCCTCGAAGCGGTCACGTCCTTTATTTTCGACCTGGCGCTCGGCCGCTCCCTGGCGGTCAACGTCCTCCTCGCAGCGGCGGCCACTTCAGGGGCCTGGTTGGCGACCCGCACCACAACGGCAGGGGTGTGCACCCTGCTGGCCCTGGGCGCACTGTTCCCGTTGACGGTGACCGCCCACGGGGCCTCCAACCACGAGGACGCCGTCAACCTGCTTGCCCTTCACCTGATCGGCGCGACGGTCTGGGTCGGCGGCCTCGCCGCCATGTACGTCCTGCGCCATCAGGCCGGCCGTGACCTCGTGGTCTCGGTCCGCCGTTACTCCCGGCTGGCCGGAGGGTGTTTCGTCCTGGTGCTGCTCTCGGGCCTTTGGAGCGCGGTGCTGCGCCTGAACGGCGCGGACCTTTTCGGCACTGCGTACGGGGTGCTCCTCGTCCTCAAGACTGTCGCACTGGTCCTGCTTGGGCTCGCCGGCTGGGTGCACCGGGCACGCACGATCCGTGACTTGGAACGCAACCCGCAGCGTAAGTCCGGCTTCATGCGTCTGGCAGGCGCGGAGCTGGCGCTGATGGCGGTCACCGTAGGTCTGGCCGTAGCGCTGGGGCGCACGTCCCCGTTCCCCACCAGCCCCGTGCAAAGCACCGCCGAATCACTGCTCGGCTCCGAACTCCCGCCCTGGCCGGGCGCCGCAGAATGGGTTACCCAGTGGCACGCCGATGTCGTCTGGGCGCCGGCGGTCGTGCTGCTCGCCGCCGGATACCTCGCTGCCGTCCGCCGCTGGAACCGCAGCGCGGGCCAGTGGCCTCTCATCCGCACGGTCTCCTGGCTGTTGGGCTGCCTGTTCCTGGCTTGGGCCACGAGCGGCGCGCCGGCCGTCTACGGCCGGCTGCTGCCGGGTATGCACGTACTGGCCGAACTGATCATAGGGCTGACCGTCCCCGTGTTGCTGCTACTGGGCCGTCCCGAAGTTCTCGCCGCCGCCACACTCCCCCGGCGCCCGGACGGAAGCCGGGGTCTGCGGGAATGGGCTGCCGTGTTCCTGAAATCCCCTGCCGTGCTCTGGATCGCCCGGCCGGTGCCGGCCCTGGCCCTGTATGCCGTGTTTCTGGCCGGATACTACTTCACGCCAGTGCTGCACCTGTCCCTGAGCAACAACCCCTTCAGGCTCGCTGCCATGACCGCGTCCCTGGGCGCCGGACTGAACCTGGTGGCGGCCCTGCTCAAGTCCCGCGACCCGGAGACAGGATCCGCCGGCAGCAGTGCCCTGTGGGTCCTGGCCGCGGCCGCGGCCGGCCACGTTGCCGCGGCCTTGGCCGTCATGGCCGGCGGGATGCACGGCGATGACTGGTATGCCTACATCCAGTCACTGTGGAACTACTCAGCCGCGGCGCAGCACAGCACAGCAGGCCAGGTGCTGTGGGGCGCGTCCCTGGTCCCGCTGCTCGCGCTCGGGGCCGCTATCCTGCAGCCCGGGGCGCTCCCCCGCGATCCACGGCGGTCAGACGCGGACTCCAGTGAGCGGCCCGCCACAACAGGACCGGGGCAGGGCACGCGCCGCTGATCCCTCCCTTGCCACTGCCCAGTGGCAGAGATCGGGGCCACCTGACTTCGAGAGACGCCGACCGTGGTGCCTGCAGCCGACGAGCATTCGGACGGCGGAGGGATTGCTACGAGGCACCCTGAACCGGCGGCGTGCAGGCTCCTTAGGGCCTCCGTGGAGGCGGGTGCACGCCACTGTCGCTTCGCCGGCGCGCTCGTTCTGCATCACCGGTCCTAAATCCGGTGCCCGTCCTCGGAGCCGCGGTTGAACCGATGGTGGCCCGGTGCGCGTCTTAGCGGCAGGAGGTGAAAATGCCTGACCGGCGGAAAGTGCAGCGCTGGAACACGCATCGCCGGCAGTTCCGCGGTTTCCAAGACCACATTTGGTCCGGCATAACCGATGTTGTACGAAAGCCCCGGGTATTCCCCAGCAACTGCCTGGGCAGGAGGTGCTCCGGCTGCAGCCGGAAAGTGCCTTTGCCGACGGGCACGTCCGACAAGTAAAGGCTGCGGCGGACAGGATGCCCTTGCGGTGAGGGCGAACACGGCTTCCGGAGAGACACCGACAGCTCCGGCGGATTCCTGTGTGGACGCGATTGATCGTTATCGAGGAAGGCCCCGGCATGAACACGAACGAGACTGACAGGTACCGGCAATGGGCCGCCGTCTATGTCCTTGGCGCCCTTACTCCCGGCGAGCAAGGCGAATATGAGACGCATCTGGCCATATGCGCCCAGTGCTCAGCCGCGGTGGCAGAGTTTGACGGGTTGCCTGAGCTGCTGGACGCACTGACTCCGGCGGAAGCGCGGGTCCTTGGGCGCAGCAGGCTCGCGGTGAAGCTGCCGCGGGAGACGCGGCTGCTCCTTTCCGCTGTTGCGGCGGCCATTCGCGCGGCGAATTGCGGCGGCGGCGGAACTGCCTCCTTAGGCAGCCCCTAACCCGTTAAACATCCGGCAGTCCGTGCCTTTGTGGCCGGATCGTGCCAGGAAGCAGGCAGCCACGGGATAGAGCGGCTGTCTGCTGCACGAGCTCGGGGGCGGGACTTCATGAGTCCGGGATGGTCTTACCCGCCTGCGGTGCCGAGGGTGGGTGTTTGCGGGTGGTTACTCTACCGGTGGAACCGCCTGAGGAGGAGGGAGTTGCCGACGACCAGGACCGAGCTCAGCGCCATGGCGGCACCGGCGATGATGGGGTTCAGCAGCCCCAGGGCGGCAATGGGAATCCCGATGGTGTTGTAGAAGAAGGCCCAGAACAGGTTGGACTTGATCGTTGAGAGGGTCTTGCGGGAGAGCTGGATCGCGGTGGCAACCTGGCCCAGATCACTGCCCATGACGGTCAGGTCGGCGGCCTCGATCGCCACGTCCGTCCCTGATCCCATGGCAATGCCCAGGTCCGCCTGTGCCAGGGCCGCGGCGTCGTTGACGCCGTCGCCAACCATGGCGACCGTGGCTCCGGAGCTCTGCAGCTTTCTCACTGCGTCCACCTTGCCCTCGGGGAGTACATCGGCAAAGACGTCTTCGGGGGCGATCCCAACTTTGGCCGCCACCGCGGCCGCGACCGCCGCGTTATCGCCGGTGAGCAGGATGGGCCGCAGCCCCAGGGTCTTGAGTTTGGCGATGGCGGCTGCCGAGCCTTCC
This sequence comes from Arthrobacter sp. BB-1, assembly GCF_006151685.1. NCBI lineage: Bacteria > Bacillati > Actinomycetota > Actinomycetes > Micrococcales > Micrococcaceae > Arthrobacter > Arthrobacter sp. BB-1. The sequence continues at coordinate 42,642 of NZ_VDEV01000005.1, read as the reverse complement.
TTGACGGAGTCCTGGAGGCTGATGATGCATTCGACCCTGCCGTCCACGGCGACCCAGACGGCCGTGGCGCCCGAGGCCTGCTCCTCATGCAGCCTCTTTTTTTCCGCGGCGCTGGGAAGAATCCCGTTCTCTGCCAGCCAGCCGGTCTTGCCGGCGACCACTAAGGAGCCGTTGACGCGGCCGCGGACACCGCCGCCGGCAGCGTTCCGGAAGTCGGCCACAGGGGTGAGCGGGGCGTGAGCTTGGGCGGCGGCGGTGATGGCGTGCGCCACCGGGTGTTCGCTGGCTGCCTCGGTTGATCCTGCCAGGTGCAGTGCCTTGTCCTGGCCCAGCTGTCCGAGGCTGACAATTCTGCTGACGGCAAGTTTGCCGGTGGTGACCGTGCCGGTCTTGTCCAGCAGGACGGTGTTAACGGTGCGGGTGTCCTCAAGGACCTGGGGGCCCTTGATCAGGATGCCCAGCTGCGCCGCCCGGCCGGTGCCGGTAAGCAGGGCTGTGGGGGTGGCCAGACCCAGGGCGCACGGGCAGGCGATGACGAGGACAGCCACCGCGGCCAGGAGGCCGCCCTGCACGTCTTGGCCGAAAACGGCCCAGAGGATGAAGGTCAGGGCAGCGATTCCCAGAACGATGGGGACAAAGACGGCGCTGATGCGGTCGGCCAGACGGGCGATCGGCGCTTTGCCGGTTTGGGCCTGACTGACCAGCCGGCCTATCTGGGCCAGGGTGGTCTCGCTGCCGATTCTGGTTGCGCGCACGAGCAAGCGGCCATCGGTGTTGATCGTCGCTCCGGTGACAGTGTCGCCCGGGACCACTTCGACGGGGAGCGACTCACCGGTGATCAGGGACGCGTCGACGGCGCCGTGGCCGTCGGTCACAACCCCGTCCGTTGCGATCTTCTCCCCGGGCCGTACGAGGAACACATCGCCGCGGACAAGGTCTTCAATGGGAATCCGGACCTCTTCACCGTCACGGATCACGCTGACGTCCTTGGCGCCCAGATCCAGCAGTGCCCGGAGCGCGTCGCCGGCCTTCCGCTTGGCATTGGCCTCCAGATGACGACCGAGCAGCAGGAAGGTGATAACCACGGCGGTGACTTCGTAATACAGCGGAACATGGCCGCTGTGGGACGGGTTTTCGGTCAGCGTGGGGTTAGTGAACAGCATGTAGGTTGAGACGAGGAACGCGGCGCTGACGCCGATGGATACCAGCGTGTCCATCGTGGAGGCCAGGTGGCGGGCGTTGAGGGCCGCTGCCCGGTGGAACGGCCATGCCGACCACGCCCAGACAGGCAGGGTCAGGACGCCGGCGACCCAGCCCCAGTTCGGGAGCTGCGCAGGCGGCACCATCGCGATGATGACGACAGGGATGGTCAGCGCTGCGGCAACCAGCAGCCGCAGCCGCAGCAGGAGGTCCGCCTGACTGCGGCCGCCCGGCACGCCCGGGGCGGCCGGCCGGTCTGCCTCCATCGGGGCCCTGGCCGGCGGGGCCGTGCTGTCGTGCGCTTTGGGGCGCGCTGTGTAGCCGGCAGCTTTCACGGCGTCCAGGATCTGCCGGTCACTGATCCCCTCCGGTACAGATACGTGAGCTGACTCCAGCGGCAGGTTCACCGCGGCTTTCACGCCCTCAAGTTTGCCGAGCCTGCGCTCCACCCGGCCCACGCAGGAGGCACACGTCATGCCCTCAATATCGAGCTCAATGATCCGTGTCCGGGGCTGGTGAAGGAGTTCTTCGGTGCTCATGCTCGATCCTTTGTTGAAAAGTGTTCTCAAGCGTCGTCGGAGACGACGAGGTAGCCGGCCGCTGCCACGGCCTCGGTGAGCCGTGCGGCGGAAAGTTCACTTCCGGAGGTGACTGTCGCCCGGGAAATCCCGCCCTTGTTCAGTTCGACGGCAACGCTGGTAACGTCCTCCAGCGCTTCGAGCTCTTCCATAACGGAAGCCATGCAGTGCCCGCAGGTCATTCCGGAGATATTGAGGGTGGCGGTGACAGTGGACATGGTAATTCTCCTCAGGGCGGTAGTGGTGTTTTCAGGGTCAGCGCAGAAGTCGGGCAATGGCATCGGAAGCCTCGCGGATTTTTCCCTCGACGTGTTCGTTCCTTCCGCCGTGCCAGCCTCGGCGGCGGCACCGGCCACGCAGTGAGCGAGATGGTCCTCCATGAGGCCCAGGCTGACGGCATGCAAAGCCTTCGTGGCGGCCGCTACCTGCGTAAGGATGTCGATGCAGTACTTGTCCTCATCGACCATCCGGGCAATACCGCGCACCAGTCCTTCGATGCGTTTGAGCAGGAGCAGGTAAGCGGCCTTATCGGGTGAGTACCCCCCCGTCTGCCGGTTCTGCATCGGCTGCTTCGCCGGAACGGGCCGGAGTACTCATGCCGTTCCCTTCGCACGCTAATGAACAGACTCAAGCTTATACCCTATGGGGGTATAAGCCAAATACCCCCAGGGGGTACATTTGGCGTATCGGTGGGGCGCACTGCAACTGCCCCTAATCCCGCACCTTTCCCCGAGGAAGGAAGGGTGCGGGACGTGTCCTACTATACGACATAGTAGTGAGGTAATCTACCGATCAGGAAGTCCCCAGGGCCGGTTGGCCGGATTGGGCATTGGTCCGGACAGTCCATTTTGGGCTCGGCGGGGCAAGGTGCCGAAGGAGCGCAAGCCCGACGCCCAGATCATCGCGGTTGAGCCCTGGCACGCCCTGCATCCTCAACGGCCGCGCACCCAACCCGCCCAGGATCCAAGGCCTGGGCGTCGCGAACGTCATTCCGGACCTGCTGGACACCAATGTCTAAGACGACGACCTGGACGCCACGCTCGAAGACTCCGTGGTCGTGTCCCGGATTTTGGCGCAAGGAAGGCATTCTGGGCGCATTTCCTCGGTCCCATAGCTTGGGGTGCCCCCGATCTGGCAAAGCGCCCGGGGAACGTCGGCGTGCTGATCGTGGCGGTCGTCTGCGACTTCGGTCCAGCGTTACATCTCCACCGTCCGCTATGACGACATTCCGGGCTAGCGCCGCCAGGGTCTCTGGGCCGGACTCCAGCTGGCCCCTGCCGGGACCGGGAGTCTGTGCGGGAGCTTACCTGCACGCCAGCACGATGTGCTTGTGTGCGAGTATCCGTAAGGCGATGCCGCCTGGTCCCCCACGAAGAACTTCGGAGACCGTGAAACCGGCCGCCGTGAGGTAGGGCACCGGATTGCGGGTGAGGTGATCGGCGCAGAAGCGAACGCTCCATGGTTCGATCGCGCGCATGAGGGCGAAGACCAACCGGTGCCGGGACGGTCCGTGTTCGGCCAGTATGAACGTACCTCCGGGGCGGAGTACGCGATATGCCTCCCGGCTGGCCGCTAGCGGGTCGGGGATTGTGCAGAACGTGAACGTGGAGATGGCAGTGTCGGCGCATTCGGGCGGGAGATCCAAAGCCTGTGCGTCGCCCTGCCGTAACTCGACGTTTCCAAGTCCCCGGGCGGCGGTGCGCTGCCGGGCGATGGTGAGCATTCCCTCGGAGAGCTCGATTCCGGTCACATGGTGCACTGCGGGGCCGTACAGCGGCAGGTTGAGCCCCGTCCCCACCCCCAACTCGATGACTGTGCCGCGGGCCCTAGACACAGCCCAGGCCCTGGCTCCTACGAGCACGTGACGCTCAGCGAAACCCATCCGCCGGTCATAGCCCCCGGCCATCTTGTCGAAGGTTTTCCTGATTTCCTCGTTGCTGGGATGGTGCACAGCATCCTTTCCAAAGACGTGTGGCTCATCTGGCGACCCAGTGGCGGCCTCGAAGGAGATTTCAAGGTGATCCTTACTGGGAACCCCACCGGGCAAACCGGCATCCGCCCTTGGGGGGAGGAGCGGATGCCGATCGTGTATTACTATAGCGCCTAGTAGAAATGCCTGTGGCCGGCGGAATGGACGTCGGCGGGTCGGCTGTGCAGGCCGGATGCCCGGGGCCGAGATTTGAAACGTAAGGGTGCAGAAGAAATGATGAGTCCTTCCCCAAAAAGTACGACCGCCCCGAACGCACAGCGTCGGCGTTCCATGAAGGGGCAGCCCAGGCTTTCCCAGGTGCTGCGCACAGTTGCCGCAGCGCTTGTGTTGGGCCTGGCGCTCAGCTCATGCTCCGCAGCCAACGACTCGCTCGCACAGCAGGCGGTGGCTGGCGATAACAAGAACTATGTCGCCGGCGACGGGTCCGTAACAGAGTATTCCGCAGCTCTACGTGGAGCACCCATCGAACTGGACGTGCCGATGATGGACGGAACCCAGCTGACTTCGGCTGACCTGCAGGGAAAGGTGGCGGTGCTTAACTTCTGGTATGCCGCCTGCGCGCCGTGCAGACTCGAGGCCCCGACGCTTGAAGCCCTGCATCAGGAATTTACCCCCAAGGGAGTCGTTTTCACGGGCGTTAACATCCGCGACGAGGCTCCGACCGGTGAGGCGTTCGAGCGGTCCTTCGGCATCAGCTATCCGAGCGTGCTGGACAAGTCCGGCACGGTGCTGCTGGCCATGAGCCAGTACGTTCCGCCGCAGGCCGTGCCCACGACGCTGGTAATTGACAAGCAAGGCCGCGTGGCCGCCAGGATTCTGGGGGTGGTTGAAAAGGGTACTCTGAAGGCCCTTCTCACTGACGCCATCGCTGAGCCGGCGTGAGGAATCGGTAACCCTGCGTGAGCTGAGCGAATGTCGCCGGCGGACTCTGCCGGTGGTGGAGTCCGCAGGCAAGACACGGCATGGATGGCACTCGCAGAATCACCGGTTCTGCCGTACTCGTGCTCGCCGCGCAGGTATTCCACAACGGCCCTGTGGCCGCTGTGGGAATTTGGCTTACGGGAACACTTGCGCATGAGACTGGCACTGTCCCCGGGGACGCTTCCCCGCACGGCAACCGAAGAACAGCGCACCACCCAGCATGCGCAGCGGCGGTACACCCGGCGTGCCCACCCACGGGAAGGCGTCCGCCGCCAGGGGCAGCATCACGGGCATTCGTTACCGGCTACCGTACGCAGTTAGCTGGCGATGACCCAGATCGCTTCTGCCGCTGACGGGCCAAGATCAACGTCACGGTCTGGCAGCCGGACGGTAGTGATGTCCGCGTAGGGGCGGTGTGCCAAGACGGTGAGTTCTGTGTCGGGTCCCAAGCCGAGTTCGGCAAAATAGCGCAGCATGTCCGGATCTGAGTCCGAGATCCTGGTTATCGTCAGCACCCTTGCTGGTTCAGCTTCGGCGAGCTGGAAGCCCTGGGGCAGTGGCAGCCCACCGTTCGCCGTGGGGATAGGGTCTCCGTGCGGATCTTTGGTCGGGTGGCCGAGGCGTTCAGCGATGCGTTCAACCATGGTGTCCGACACTGCATGTTCGAGAATTTCGGCTTCATCGTGCACCTCGTCCCAGCCGTAGCCCAGGATCTGGACAAGGAAAGTCTCCAGCAGCCGGTGCCTGCGCACCATTTGAACGGCGTGCTCACGCCCGTCCGCGGTCAACTCGATTTTCCCGTAAGGGGCATGCGTGACGAGACCCTGTCGGGCCAGACGCCGGATCCCATCAGAAACCGTAGAGGGTTTGACGCCCAAACGCTCGGCCATGGCGCTGACCGTGATGGGGGCTTGTGACCATTCTGTGGCTGACCAGATCATCTTCAGATAGTCCTGTGCGGGGGCGGTCAGATCGGAGACAGTCATGTTCTGATGTTACCAACACAACATGAATGTTAGACTGGGCTAACAAAAGTTTTTGATCATTGGAGATTAGATGGACGGGTCGCCGAAATCTGCCGTCAAGGCCATGCCCAGCCGCAGGAGCATGCTCTCCGGCGCTGCGGTTTTCGCCGCCCTTCCCGCCGTTGGCGCCTGGGCGACACTGGACAAGGACCCAGAGCCGGCGTCCGGGCATGGGACCCACGGTACGCAGGCCCCGGCTGGGTCTTCGGTTGCCCCGGAACCTTCAACGGACGCGGGTCCTGCCCATTCGACCAACCATGCCGGGCATGCCGGTTTTGCCGGCGGATCGGTTCCACCGGAGCGTGCCGGCATCGACCCGACCGCGATCCTGCACGACTTCGACCGGGGCAAGACCAGCACCCTGCCCGACGGCCGGACCCTGCGGGAATGGGACATCGTCGCGGTCGATAAGGACTTCGAGATCGCACCGGGGGTGACGTTCCCGGGCTGGAGCTACAACGGCCGGATCCCCGGCCCGACCCTCTGGGCGCAGGAAGGCGATGCCCTCCGGATCCACTTCACCAACGCCGGCGCCCACCCCCACACCATCCACTTCCACGGCGTCCACCGGGCCGAGATGGACGGCACCCCCGGGATCGGAGCCGGGTCCATCGCCCCGGGCCAAAGCTTCACCTACGAATTCGATGCCACCCCGTTCGGCACACACCTGTACCACTGCCACCAGTCACCGCTGGCCCCGCACATCGCAAAGGGCCTCTACGGCGGCTTCATTATCGAGCCCAAGGAAGGCCGTCCGAAGGCCGACAACGAAATGGTGATGGTCATGAACGGCTACAACACCGACGGCGGCGACGACAACGAGTTCTACTCCGTGAACGGCCTGCCGTTCCATTTCATGGACTTCCCCGTGCAGGTCAAGCAGAACGAGCTGGTGCGGATCCACCTGATCAACGTCCTTGAATACGACCCGATCAATTCCTTCCACGTGCATGGGAACTTCTTCCATTACTACCCCACGGGGACCATGCTGACCCCCAGCGAGTTCACGGACACCATCTCGCAGGTGCAGGGCCAGCGCGGCATCGTGGAACTCCGGTTCCCGTACCCAGGCAAGTACATGTTCCACGCCCACAAGACCGAATTCGCCGAACTGGGCTGGATGGGCTTCTTCGAAGTGAGCGCACCATGAGCCTTGATGAAAAGACAGCCGCAGCACAGGCAGCCGCACCGCACAACCGGACACCGGTGCCGCGCTGGATGCTCGGGTTGGGACCGCTGGTCCTGATCGCGATTCTGCTGGGCCTGTTTTCCGTTCTGAACGCACCCGGACTCGCCAAACTCTCCGAAGGCGTCCCGCCCAAGGAGGAAGTCGCGGTTGAAAACATCAGCCTCACCCCGGGCCAGATCGTCCTCACGGTCCGTAACGAGGGACCGGACCCCGTAGCCATCGCCCAGGTCAATGTCTCGGACTACTACGCCGCATTCACCCAGACCCGAGAATCATTGGCCCCGATGGAGGCCAGCATCATCACCGTCAGCTACAGCTGGGTCGAGGGGGATCCCTACGAACTGGCGCTGGTCACCTCCGCCGGAGGAAAAATCACTGCCGCCATTGACGCAGCGGCACCCAGCCCCGAACGGAGCAGCGCCTTCTTCGGCCTGATGGCGCTGCTCGGAATCTATGTGGGAGTCATCCCGGTCGCAATGGGAATGCTCTGGATGCCGTTCGTGCGGCGTTCCTCCGCGGCCTGGGTTCGGGCGCTGCTGGGCCTCACCGTCGGCCTGCTTGCCTTCCTGACCCTGGACGCCACGCTCGAGGCCTTCGAGCTCGTCGCCGGCACCAGTTCCTTCGGCGGACCGCTCGTCGTCATCCTCGGAGCCGTCATCTCCTACCTGATCCTGGAAGCCACCGATACATGGATGCGCCGGCACAAAGGCGGGCCCGGCGCGGGTTCCGTGGCGGCGCTGCCCCCCGGACGGCTGGCCCTGCTCATTGCCGTAGGCATCGGGATGCACAACCTCGGTGAAGGCCTGGCAATTGGCTCGGCCTACGCTGTCGGTTCACTTGCCCTGGGCGCGTCGCTGATTGTCGGCTTTGCCATCCACAACACCACAGAAGGCCTGGCCATCGTCACACCCCTAGCTCACGAACGGCCTGGCCTGGGCAGGCTCGGGCTACTAGGCCTCATCGCAGGGGCGCCCGCGGTGCTCGGTTCCCTGATTGGCGCGACCGTCTACCAGCCCACCCTTTCCGCGTTCCTCCTGGGCCTGGGCGCAGGAGCCGTAGGTCAGGTAGCCATCAAACTGCTGCCAATGCTTAAGGACAGGACCGGACAAACCCTGACACCGCTGACCGTCGCCGGCATCATCACCGGTATCGCCATAATGTTCGGTACCGGGCTGCTCGTCCAAGCCTGAAGCCTCCGCCAGTCTTGACGTCCACATAACGCAAACCTTCCTGCATATGGTTTGCAAGCGCTTGCGCGTGGACGCTCAGCGGCGCTAGCATGATGTGCATGGTAGTCCGTGTTGAACTGGTCGCGGAACGCGCCGGAGTGTCAGTGGCCACCGTTTCACGGGCCCTAAGAGCAGTTCCCGGCGTATCGACGGCTACTCGCAAGCGCGTGCAAGCGGCAGCCAGGGAGTTGGGGTATTCGGCGTCTCCCGCTGCATCGCGTCTTGCGACAGGACAGACAATGACTGTCGGCATCGTCGTGCCGGTGCTGGCCAAGTGGTTTTTCGGAAAGGTCATCGGCGAGGCGGCGCATGCGCTCCGGGAAGCCGGGTTCGATGTGCTCTTGTACGAGTTGGCCACTCCCGGGCAGCGTGAGAGGTTCTTCGGCACGGCCCAGCTGCACGGCCGGACGGATGGAGTCATTATCGTGGCACTGCAGCCGAGCCGCGAAGAGCTGGATTCCCTAGTTTCCCAAGGCCAGGCGGTTGCTTTGCTTGGCGGGCACTCCGACGGCGTCGGATCGGTATCTGTGGACAATGTCGGGGCCGGGCGGGCCGCCGTGAGGCACCTGCTGCATCTCGGCCACCAAAGGATAGCTTTCATTGGCATCCGCGATGAGGAAGGCAGCAATTTAGGCGGTGTGCCGCCGTTGGAGCGGCTCATGGGCTACCGCGAAGGGCTGGCCGAGGCCGGACTGGATGCCGGGGAGGACCTGGTCCAATTCGATGAGAACAGCGTCGACGGTGGCGCGGCCGCCATATCGCGACTGCTTGTCACGGAAGTGCCCCCGACAGCTGCGTTTGTTGCCTCCGATGAAATGGCCTTCGGCGTTCTGAAGATCCTGCGCCAGGCAGGCCTGGAGGTACCGCAAGATTTCTCAGTGCTGGGATTCGACAACCACGAACTCTGCGACGTGGTGGGCCTGACCACCATGGACCACGACGTCGCCGGACAAGGGCAGGATGCCGCGCAAATCCTGTTAGACACCCTGCACGGAGAACCGCCCGCAGCCACTTCCCGCCAGACGCGTCTGATAATCCGTGAAAGCACCGCCCCACCGCGCACCTTGCGCGCTTCATTTATCGACCCGGGTTCCTCGGCTCCTCACCCCGAAAACCACTGAAAGGAAACTTCATGCAGTATCGCAAACTCGGCAACAGCGGCATGTACGTCAGCTCCATCGCACTGGGCAACTGGTCCACCCACGGAGAAACCGTAGACCAGGACGTCGCCACGGCGTGTGTACGCAAGGCGTTGGACTTGGGCATCACCACCTTCGACACCGCAGATGCCTACGCCGGCACCAAAGCCGAAACCATGCTCGGCGAAGCCTTGAAAGGGGTGCGCCGCGAAGGAATCGAGGTTATGACCAAGGCCTTCTTCCCCACCGGAGAAGGCAAGAACGACCGTGGCCTGTCCCGCAAACACGTCATGGAATCCATCAACGGCTCCCTCCGGCGCCTGCAGACGGACTACGTGGACGTCTACCAGGCCCACCGCTACGACTACGAAACCCCACTGGAAGAAACCATGAGGGCGTTCGCGGACATCGTGCGGGCAGGCAAAGCGCACTACATCGGAGTGTCCGAATGGACTGTCGAGGAGATCCGCGCTGGAGCAAAACTGGCCCAGGAGTTGGGCATCCAACTCGTGTCCAGCCAGCCGCAGTACAACATGCTCTGGCGTGTCATCGAACCCGAAGTCGTACCGGCCTGCGAAGAACTCGGGATCACCCAAGTATGCTGGTCGCCATTGGCCCAAGGCGTGCTGAGCGGCAAATATGGCGCCACCACGGTTCCAGCCGGCAGCCGCTTCACCTCAGTTGACGGCAGCCTGGAGACCGAGCACAAGTTTATGCAGCCCGCGGTGCTGGAAGCCGTGGAAAATCTCAAGCCGATAGCGGAGGCCCTGGGCGTTCCGCTGGTCACCCTTGCCGTCGCCTGGGTCCTGGCAAACCCCAACGTCTCCGCCGCCATCGTCGGCGCCAGTCGTCCCGAACAGCTCGATGACACAGTCAAAGCCGCTGACATTGTCCTCACGAAGGAAACGCACGAACAAATCGATAGCGCCTTGGGCGACATCATCGAGCGCGACCCGAGCAAGGTCGAATCATTCCCCGAGCGGGTTTAGGGCACAACAGCTGCGGTCCTTGGATCCATAACGATGATTGCAATGCATCCGCAGCGATCACAGCGAGACGACTTTGACGCGACGGAGGATGAGCCAGCGGCGGAGACCTCGGCCCAATGCAGTTTATGAACTATGGGACCGTAGTGAGTGTCTCCGCTTCAGCGAGCAGTTCCGGGAAACCGAAGCTGCACATGAAGCTGATGAGGCATTGTCTCGGCCGGGGCCGCAGTAATGCCAGTACAGCTTTGCTTGAATACATCTTCGGCTGTACTTTAAGTACATGGAAACGCTCACTCAGGCGCCCGTGCTGGCCCGTTTCGGGTATGCAGTCTCGGACCCGACCCGCGCCCGGATCCTCCTGACCCTCTCCGCTGCCCCGGCCTACCCGTCGGACCTTGCCGACTCGCTGGGCGTGTCACGGCAGAGCATGTCCAACCACTTGACCTGCCTGCGCGGCTGCGGCCTCGTGGTCGCCGTCCCGGACGGCAGGCGCGCCCGGTACGAGCTCGCTGATGCCCGGCTGGGCCACGCAATCAAGGACCTGATCGGTGTGGTCCTCGCGGTCGATCCCTCCTGCTGCGCCCCTGACGGGACGTGCATCGCATGACGAGTCTGCTGCAGACCCCCACAGCTGAGCGCCGGGCCGTCCTTTCCCGGAGAATCCGGCTGTTCGCAGCCGCCACCATCACCTATAACGTCATTGAAGCAGCCGTAGCCTTGTGGGCCGGCGGAGTCGCCAATTCCTCGGCGCTGATCGGTTTTGGGCTGGATTCAGTCATCGAAGTGGCCTCTGCCCTGGCTCTGTCGTGGCAGTTCTCGGCCAAGGACCCCGAGCGGCGTGAGCACCTGACGCTGCGGATCATCGCCCTCTCCTTCTTCGCCTTGGCCGCTTTCGTGACCTTGGACGCCGTCCGGTCCCTTACCGGCGGAGAAGAGGCACAGCATTCAACTCCCGGCATTGTCATCGCTGCTTTAAGCCTGGCGATCATGCCTGTCCTGTCCTGGGCGCAGCGCAGGGCCGGCCGGGAGCTCGGCTCCCGCACCGCCGTGGCTGACTCGAAGCAGACGCTGCTGTGCACCTACCTCTCGGCGGTTCTGCTGGTGGGCCTGGTCCTAAACAGCACCCTGGGTTGGTGGTGGGCCGACGCCGGAGCCGCCCTGGTCATCGCCGGCATCGCGGTCCGGGAAGGCATCAACGCCTGGCGCGGCGAAGCCTGCTGCGCCGTCCCTACCCACGCCGCCGGTCACGCGAAGGACGATGATGACTGCTTCGCCCCCGCCCCCGCCGCTGCGGACACGACCGACGAAGCGGACGCACTGCAGGGACTCCCGCACGCGGCCAAGGGCGAGGAAGCCGGGACGTGCTGTGCAGGCTGCGGAACGGAGTTCGAGCCGGCGCCGGTGACGATCACGCTCGGACCTGGACCGGCTAAGCGATGACCAGATTCCTTTGCTGGGGAGGAAAAGGATGAGCGGGCACGACCACGCCCACGGCGCCGGTGACGGCGCAGCTCAGCGCGGAAAACTAGTCATCGTCTTCTGCATCACCTTCACCGTGATGGTCGCCGAGATCATCGGCTCCTTCCTGACCGGAAGCCTTGCCCTGCTGGCCGACGCCGGACACATGTTCACCGACTCGGCCGGTCTGCTGATCGCCCTGATCGCCGCGTCGCTGGCGCTCAAACCCGCCACCCTGAAGCGGACCTGGGGCTACAAACGGGCAGAAATCGTCGCCGCCGCCGGGCAGGCGGCCCTGCTCCTGGGCGTCGGCGGCTTCGTCATCATCGAAGGCATCCGCCGGCTTTTCGAACCCCCGGCAGTCAGCGGCTCCACGATGCTCTGGTTCGGCATAATCGGCCTGGCCGGCAACGCCATCGGCCTGATCGTGCTCGCCTCCGACCGCAAGCACAACTTCAACATGCGGGCAGCGTTCCTCGAGGTCCTCAACGACGCCCTCGGGTCCGTCGCCGTCATCGCCGCTGCCATCATCATCGCCGTCACCGGCTGGGTTCAAGCCGACGCCGTCGTTTCCCTGCTGATCGGCGCGCTGATCATCCCCCGGACCCTAAAGCTGCTCAGCGAAACCCTGAACGTGCTAATGGAGAACGCCCCGGCAGGCCTTGACCTGGCACAGGTCCGTGAACACATCCTTGCCCTGCCGCACGTCATCGACGTCCATGACCTGCACGCGTCCCTCGTCGCCTCCGGCACCCCGGTCCTCTCCGCGCACGTCACCGTCGAGGACGGCTGCATGATGGACGGCCATGCAGCCACAATCTTGGCAGACCTGCAGCGCTGCGTCACAGAACATTTCGAAGTCAGCATCGAACACTCAACTTTTCAGATAGAACCATCCGCCCACCGCGACCAGGAAAGCATTCCCCACTAATGACAAAGGCAACACCCACCACCAAAGCCACCGACCCGGCCCGGAAGGTCCGCTCCGTCCTCTGGATCCTCCTGGCGGCCGTCGTTGGCGCCGGTCTGATCTGGTACGGGGTGTTCACTGCCAATAAGCCGAAACCAGAGGCGCTGCAGCCGGTCGCGGACGCTCAGGTCGTCAGGGCGGACAGTCACCGTCTCACCACCCCTGCCACGGAGAAGGCCCAGCTTGTGGAGTTCCTGGACTTTGAGTGCGAGGCGTGCCGCGCCGCCGTGCCGCTGGTGGAGGACCTGAAGAGGGAATACGGGGATCGGATCACCTTCGTGAACCGCTACTTCCCGCTGCCCTCGCACAAGAACTCCGGCCGGGCTGCCCTGGCAGTGGAAGCCGCCGCGCAGCAGGGCAAGTACGAACAGATGGCCGCCAAAATGTTCGAAACCCAGCCGCAGTGGGGCGAGAAGCAGGACTTCCAGAACGTCCTGTTCAGGACCTTCGCCGAAGAACTTGGGCTGGACATGGAGAAGTACGACGCGGCCATGGCCGCTGAAGAAACCAAGGAACGGATCCGCAAAGACATCGCCGACGGCAAAGCACTTGGCGTCACCGGCACGCCCACGTTCTTCCTCGACGGGCAAAAACTCACCCTTAACAGCGAAGCCCAGTTTCGCCAGCTTCTCGATGACGCAGTGAAGTAACCGCCCCGTTCCGACAGCAGGAGTACAGATGACCTACCCCGCCCAGCCCCCGCGAAGATTCCGACGGATCAGCCTTGTCCTTGCCCTCGCAGCTGCAGCAATGCTTCCCGTCGTAGTCGCTACCCAGGCCCAAGCGCACGACGCCCTGCAATCAACGGCGCCGGCCAGGGACAGCACCGTCCCCACGGCACCGGAGACAGTGTCCCTGACCCTTTCCGAAACACCCACCGGCGCCGGGGAGATGAACTTCAGCGTCATCACCGTCACCGACAGCACCGGCAAGACCCTCAGTGACGGCAAGGTCAGCGTTGACGGGGCGACCATATCCACGGCTTTGGCCAAGGGAAGCAACGGCCCGTACAAGGTGTTGTGGCGCACGGTCTCCTCCGATGGGCACCCCATTGAAGGCAGCTACACTTTCACCGTCCAGGACGCAACTACCGCAGCGTCGGCAACTGCTGCACCCTCGACCGCAGCGCCGACTGCGGCCGCCTCCTCCGCTGCCGCCGCCCCGGCTCAAGCCGTGGACCCCGCTCCAATGCCGGACAACAGCAACGCGCCGATCGTCGGCCTCATAGCGGCCGTGGTCGTGGCCATCGTTGGGGCCGCTGTTGTCCTGCCAGAACGCGCCAGGCGACGCAAAGCTGACCCTCAGGGACAGTGAACGACCCTGTCCGTGCCTCCGAGCTGACCACCGCCGCGCAGGTCCCCTAAAGGTCATCTAAACCCACGGGTCAATGGTCCGCCGCCCCAGTCACCGCGAGACTGCTGGCGGCCGGTTGGACCTCAGCATGTCCACCGTCTCCGAAGGGAGTGCAACGCTCGCCCGTCGCGGTCTTGTCTCACACACCAAGTACAGCAGCGTCAGTCTCACTTCCGACGGGAGGCGATCTGCGCTGGTCCTGGTCCGCTGGGCACCGGGTCCAGGAACCTTCTGGTCTGGTGCTACGCCCGGTTAGGGCACACCCCAACCTGACGTCAGGCAGCAAGGAAAAGAGTGTCAGAAAAGGCTCCGAAAGGCAGTTCCTGTACATCCCCGGCGATATGTCTCAAATTCAAACCTGACAGCCGCCCACGATGCTAAGTTGCGGGCGGGTGCCTGGCAATTTTGCAACATCCTGTTGCATGCCGCGCAGCTTCTCTGGTCGGGAGCTACTGTAACTAGATGTTCCTTATATCAGTTGAGGCAGCCGGCTTGATGGCGCAGATCCTGCCCGCGTTTATCTTGATCTTGGTCCTCGAAGGACACCGCCTTACTGTGACAAGCAGGAGAAAGGGGGAGTCAGCACAGACTGCGCTTAATCGGAGCGGAAAGCACGAAGGGGATCGCGTCGTTCTAATTTTGGCCAATATGGTGGCCACTGGCCTCTGTATCTACTTTGTGCAGCGAGGTAGCGATCACCTACACCAACTTGCGGAGCTTGGGGCACTACCCGCGTCGGACAGAGGACCACTTGTCTTCGCCCAGATCGCATCGGGGTGGATCTATGCTTCTCCCGTAGCCGTCTTCTTGTTCCTAATCATGTCTGCCTGCAGGATGAACGACTCCGACCTCACCAAGCATCCGTTGTATAAGGATGCAGTAAAGGAAGTAGCGGAGAGGATTATTGCAGAAGAACGGGCTGCCAATGCGTCTGCTGCGGCTGCTGTGAGTGAGTTGCTGCCTGGTGAACAGGATTTGCCTACCACCAAAGATTCGCGTCACACACCTCGGCGACAATAGTGGGCCCCGCCTATCTGGCACGCCCTAAACGGCTCGCTTTCCCGTCACCGAGCGCCTGAGTGTTCCGTGCTTTCGCGTCGGCCAGGGCTGGCTGGTGCAAAGAGCGCCGCACCACTCCCGCCGACAAGACTGACTTTCGCGGTGCGTCCCTTCACCCGATGAGCCGGTAATGTCTACGCTTGCCACAGTATCCGCCTGAAACTAACTAACGCGTTCTGGCTCCGGGCGCGTGCCCGAAGAGTTGTCCAAAGTTCTTTGGACAGCTAAGGGCGAAGAATTCGATGCAACGGAAGTCGATCCCCGAGTCAGTCATCTCAGCTCTGCACTCGCCCCACCTATTCCTTCGGCGTCCGGTTCAGCCCATTCCAAGGCTGCCACGAGATGCCCTTCGTCGGGGAGCGATTTCTGTTCGGCCGGCGGCAATGTGTCGTAGGTGTAGGCAGCGACGGCCATCGGTGAGGTGGAGCGGCCGAGGCTGTAGCGGACGCTGCGGTCGTTCTTGGTGCCGCAGATGAGGATGCCGATGGTTTCGTTGTGGTGGTCGCGCCGGTGAGTATGTCAACGTCGTCCAGGACCACTAGGACGGCCTGAGCCAGGACCACCCCGGTCGTTGGTCAGCACGGGCGAACGCGAACGCTCAACAGGGTGAGCACGGGACACACTAAGGTTCGGCCGCCGGGGGTAGTTCCCGCACCAGGAGCTGAAGGACGACGACTCGGTCTTTGTGAGCAGGTCCTCGACATTGAAGTCGTCAGCGGGAAGGGCCATGCCGTGCGGCCAGCCGCAGGGCCCCGACGCAGTCAATTTCGGAATCAGAAGCGATCCTCTCCCCAGACGAGACGTCTTCACTTTGCTGCTCGTTAGGCTGGACGACATGGATCTAACCAGTAGCGCGGCAACAGTTGGAAGACCTAAGGCTGCTCTTCATGATGATGTTCGCCCTGGTTGGTCGGCGGACACAATCTCGTGGCTGTTAGGGTCACCCTCGCCAGGACACCGACTAGCAGTTCTTGACCTGGGCGCCGGCACCGGACTGGGAACCCGCACCATCGCAACCCTCGGACACGACGTCACCGCCGTCGATACAGCGGTCGACATGCTGTCCGTGCTCCAGAGCGTACGTGAAGAGCTGCCGCATCCAGTCGCGCGGCGGATCACTACGGCTACTGGCTCGGCTGAGGACATCCCTCTAGAAAATCAGAGTGTCGATGCCATCACTTGTCTGCAGGCCTGGCACTGGGTAAACCCTGTAAGGGCGATAGCTGAATGCGATCGTGTACTGATTGCAGGCGGCGTGGTTGGTCTTGCTTGGCACACTTGGGACCGCAGCAGTAACTGGGTGAAGGCACTGACTGCCATCGTTGAACCCGACGGAGTGCCCGCTGACCAAACCCGCAGCGTACCTGCAGAGTTTGCTGGACGCGGCACCTTTGAGCGCAAGCTTTTTCCCTTCAACTACGAGCTCCAGGTTGACCAACTCGTGCAACTTGCCAGCTCATGGACTTTCGTCTCGCACCGCTCGGACCAAGACAGGGTTTTAGCCAGAATACGTAGCCTGGGCGAAGAAGCAGCGTCACCTGAAACAGGCATTGTTGCGTTTCCTCACATCACGGCCGCATTCCGCTTGTCAGGCCCGCCTGAGTTGCCCTGACGTAGGATTCAGCTGGTGTCCTGCTACTAGCGTGGGCTTGTGTCGAGTAGGGGTTGTTCAGCGGGACGCCGGATGCTGTCGCTGCGTTGAAGGGCTAAGCGTTTTGTTGGGCGATGGTGTGGGCCAGCCGGTAGGAGTCGGTGCCGGTTTCGATAATTGTGCCGTTGAAAGTGAGGCGGTCCACGATCGCCGCGCACAGGCGGGGGTCGGTGAAGGTCTTGGTCCAGCCGGAGAATGATTCGTTCGACGCGATCGCGATGGAGTTCTTTTCCTCCCGTTCGGTGAGAACTTGGAAGAGCAGTTCGGCGCCGCGCCGGTCCAACTCCATATAGCCCAGCTCGTCAATGCAGAGCAGGTCGACGCGACCGTAGCGGGCGATGGTCTTAGCCAGCATCTTTTCGTCCGCGGCCTCGACAAGTTCGTTCACGAGCCTAGTGGCGAGGGCGTATTTGACCCGGTAGCCCTTCTCCGCGGCGGCGGTCCCGAGCCCGATGAGCAGGTGGGATTTACCGGTCCCTGAGTCGCCGACAAGGCACAGGGGAGCGCCTTTGCGGATCCAGTCCCCAGTCGCCAGGGTGTGGATGGTTGCGGGGTTGATGTTCGGGTTCGCGTCGAAATCGAAGTCCCCTAGCCATTTGTCCCGAGGAAAGTTCGCGGCTTTGACGCGACGGATCGAGGAGCGCCGGTCCCGGTCATCGCATTCGGCCAGCAGCAGCTCTGCCAGGAACCCTTGGTAGGACAGTTGCTCTTTCGCAGCGACGCTCAGTGCTTCATCCAGGACTGCCCGGATGGTGGGCAGGCGCAGCCGGCGGCAGGCCTGGTCCACGGCTGCGACAGCGGCCTGTTCGGTCAGGCCGCGGCGTCGGCGCAAGGTAGGAGTGACTGTGGTGGGCGGCGCGGTGGGGCTCATGAGATGTTCTCCTTCGACGGTGTTCCTGCAGAGTGCTCGGTACGTTTGACCAGCAGCTCGTCATAAGCGCCCATCGACGGAAGCGGGCGCATGTCGGGTGGGAGCCCAGCGATGACCGCTGCCGGGTCCATGAGCCGGCGCTGGGTCAGGCTGACAACCCGTTGCACATTCATGTCACCAAGTGCACACGGATGACGGTCTGAATCGGAGCCACACCAGGTAGACGCCGTTGCGTGTCTTCGGGCCTCGACCGCAACGACATCTGCACTAACAGCTCCCACGCCCAACGCCGCGGTGATCCCTGCCTGAATGTCTCCGGCCTCCATGGACCGGTGAAGCAACAGGACATCGATGAGTTCCCGCGTCCCCTCGGCATCGCCATTGACCCGGCGGGAGGCAGCCCAGAAGGCCTCGTGGGCGCTGGTGAACGTCCCGGACTGCCGGGCTCGGGCCAGCGCGGTGGAACCGGGCAGGGCCCCAGGTTTGGTTTTGAGAACCTCGAGATAGTGGTCCAGCTGGACCGACTGCCCAGACCGGGCCGCCACCCGCTGATGCCGGGCGACCACGGCCCGGCCATCGAACACCACGACCTCGGATGCCCGCAAGGACACCCGAACTTTCCGGCCGATAAACCGCGCCGGAACGGAATACTTCACCATCCGCACAGTAATCAGCGAAGACCTGTCCACCGTCGGGTTGAGCAACAGGCCAGGATCAAATTCTTCCGCTGGCAATGGTGCCAGGAACGGCTGTTCATTGATGAAGTCCTGGCCGATCGTATGGATTCTGTCCGTGATCCGCCGGTGCTCGTCTTCCACTTCCCAGACCCGGATGCGGTCGTTGAGTTCCTTCAGGGTCTCAACGACCGGCATCGGGGAGAGCCGGTTCCGACGGAACCAGCCCACCTCACCCTCTACCCCACCCTTTTCGTGCGCCCCGGCGATGCCGGGCTGGCAATAGAAGGCATCAAAGCCGTAGTGCGAGCGGAACAGCACCCACCGGTCGTTCTCCTGCCGCTGCCGGCCCTGCCCGAATACGACAGCGGTGACGGCGCTGGTGAGATTGTCGTAGCGGATGTGCCTGACCGGCACACCGCCGATTTCGTTGAACGCCTCGATATGGCCTTCTAGGAAAGCTTCCTGGGCCTGGGTGGGGTAGATCCGGTGGATAGCCTTGCCGGAGTGGGAGAGTCGGAAGACAAACATGTGACACTTCGTCTTCACACCATTGAGCACCACCCAGAGCTCACCGAAATCCACCTCGGCCTCGGCGCCAGGTCCGTGCTCCTGCGGTACAAACACTTCCACCCTGCGGCCGGCTTCCACATCTATTTGTGCGCGGCGGATCCGCACGAAGTCCCGCACCGTCGAATACGACAGTTCCACAGCTCCGTGCTCTTCGATCAACCGGGCCAGGATCCGGCGGGCGGTATGACGCTGCTTCCTCGGCGCCGTAGTGTCCGCAATCAACATGGCATCGATGGCTGGCTTGAACGGATCCAGCTTGGGCGATGACCGGACCGGTTTCTTCCGAGCCGGCGGGACAGGATCCGACAAAGCCTGCCGGATAGTGTCCCTGCCGACCTGATACCGCTTTGCCAACCCGCGGATAGACATGCCCTCCACACGGGCGTCTCGGCGGATCTTGGCAAACAACTCCATGCGCACCCTCATCCGGACCTCCAAATGCTCGCTTTCAACAGATGAAAGCAACACTGAGGTGGTCCTGACTCAAACCGTCACAAGCAACCGGCGAGTCCTGGGTGGTCCTGATTCAAACTGTCGCACCGGTCCTGACTCAAACTGCCATAGTCACGCCGGAGCATGTCGTCGACGAGGGCGACGTAGAAGTTGAGTTTGCCGGCGTATTCGGGCTGGAATTTGCCCGTCTTGAGTTCGATGACGACGTAGCCCGTTAACCGCACTAAGCGACGCCACTCCCCCGGAGAGGGGTGCGACCAGATCCTTGCACACCGGCTCGGCATTGAGACTACCGGATAGTTCCTCAGGCGATTTCTTGGACCGTCGGTACGGAAGCGCCGAAGGTTGGGTTTCGTCAACCTTCGGTGAGGTGGAGGGAAACGGGCGGCTGTTTCAGACTCACCGAGTGATGTTATTGAACGCCGTTCGCAAACGTTTGAGAATCGTCAGCAAATTTAGCAAGAGATGCGTTCCCAACCAGACCAGGGGCACTGTCCAACCCCAGTCCAGCACGCCATCAGATGACCGGTTGGTGGCTGCGGCGGCAATAAGGACACAAGCTAGGGACAGGGCGACCAAGGCGGAGTAAGTGACGTTGGCCCGGGCATCGTCAATGACCTGAGCAACGCCATGCGCATTTTCAAGGACTGCTCTATCTTTCCTAACAGCAACGCCCGTATTGAACATCAGCACGAGAAGCCCGAAAAGTAGGCCGGTAAAAATGGATACCCCGGAAAGGATAGGCCCGATGCCGCCTACTCGGATCTCGTGAACATGAGTAATGGCTAAAGCAACTGGAACTAACGACACGATAGTGGGCACCAGGTAGTACCAAGCAAAGGCCCGGCGTTGGTCCCTTCGACGCTCTGCCCCTACTCGAATAGACCACGTCTCTACGTTGTCGCGCAGGACATCCAAGAGGCCTGTGCGCTCCTTAATCGTCATCATTGCCATGATCGCCCTCGCCCTCTTCTCTAGGCATGACGGTACCCGAAGCTTCCGACAGCGGACATCAGGAGGCCCAATCTACTGGGATTTTTACGCCACGCGCACGAAGAATGCCCTCGGCATGCGCCACCCACGTCTTAAAAAGCGCAGCGTCGGAGAGGACGCCAGAAGTTTCGTAAACAAACTGCGGAAGGCTGTTGCGGTCCACACTAAAGGTGCGCTCGGGACGATCCTGACCCGTAACCACCTCGAAACGCTTGTGATGCACTGACCCATCCACGTGAACTGGCACGGCATCGCGGAGCTGGTCCCTGATTTCGTCCGCGAGTTCGGGCGATTTGCGCAGATCTTGGATGGCTTTTTTCTGACGCGCCAACTCGGTTTGGTCGGCCACAGAAAACGCGCTCTTCTGAGCTACCTTCTTCTCCTCAAGGTCTGCAGCTGCACTCATGCGGTCGAGTATTACTTCTCGACGTTGAACCCTTGAAGTGATTGCCCCCACAACTCCGTTGGTGATCCTATTGACTCGGGGTCCCTCCGCTACAAGTTTGATCGGTGTCCTGGCCGTCGAGCCGTCCGCTGTCGTGTCAACGATTTCGAGGTGCTCGGTCAGACTCAACGCCTGTTGGTCCTTCAAGAGCCTCTGCCAATCTTTGGACTCAGCAAAAGCATCCACGTGAATGGTCATGTTGTTGAATACGGCGTTAGGTAGAAGCGCCTGGCCCCGGATGATCTCTTTCAGGTTGCGGTTGCCCTGCCGTTCTGCAAAAAGGAGTCCGTAGTAGGAGTCCTTGGGTATGGCAAGCATGCAGCGCATCCTGTTGAGCATGGCGGTTGTGGTTGGCACATCCACAGATGCTCCGGTTGTGGTTTCGTAGGCCTCACCTCCAACACTGTGAGGACCTTTATTAACCTGGATGAACAGGGTCCGGCCCTGACTTTTGGCTTGGCGAAGCCGATACCCCTCAGCACTTCCGTTCTCGCGGAAGTACTTGTCTTGGATTGTCGTCAGAGACTTCTCGGCCAGGTCAAGCAGATCAAGTTCCTTCTTTTCACCAAAGGCGCTGAGGCGCTGAAGCTGAGACGCGCGATGGGGCTCATTCATGCGTATCAAGAAGACCAGGTAACCGGGGGAAGCCGTCATGGCATCCTTTCATAAGTGGTTGGGCGCGCGGCGGTCGAGCGGCAGGATCAAAGTAAATCGGCACAGATGAATCGGCTAGGGTTCTGCGCCACCCCTAAAGGATAGGGCGACAGGGCTCAACAGTTTCAAAACAACGGTGGGGCTCCCACCGCCGGCTGATCGCCACAAGGTCGGCGAGCTTCATTTTTTGCCAGATCCCTGCGGTCTGTATCCAGAGTGTGAAGAGGACGCCTTGCCAGCAGTGGGGGGTTGCGGCGGCTAATTTGCAGCTCGTCGTGCGGCGAGGCTGACGACGTTAGCTCGTTGATGAGGCAATCTGTACTGGCCTTCGATGAGCGGACGGATGAACTCGCTAGGGCGGTCAGCGCACGCCCTGGAAATGTCTTCTACACTGCCGTCCGGACCGAAGCGTCCTTCCAAGAGTTTGCTCACTAGCAACGGCCTCTCGGGTTCGCGATCGTCATATCCGGGCTCTTGAGCCCTAAGGGTTATTCCTGTCCGTCGGTCCCGGCGTGAGAGTTGCTTGTAGAGGTTCATGCGCTCTTCCGGCCGCAATAGCCCCATGCGGAAAGCGCGCTCGATAAGGGCCGCGAGGGAAACACCCCAATGCAGCTTAATCTTTTTCAAAGAGCCAAGCGTCACGTGGCCAGGCCACGTCTTTCGGAACGCCGCGGCCGGCATCAGGAGGGCGGCGCCGAAGTCAAAGGCTTCTTCCTCACCTAGCTCCGGCTTGCCAAATCGGTGAAGGGCGAGATGCCCAACCTCGTGAGCCAGGGACAGACGAATGCGCTCCCATGAATCGATGTCGCGAACCAGGACTACGGGATGTTCACGACGTTCGCCAACCCAGGTTGAAAGGGCATCATGGTGTGTGCGATCCCCAGATTCAAAAGGAGCAGAAAATACGTAAATACCCGACCTTTCCAATCTTCTCGTCAGGTGTGGGATTGGTTCGGCGTCGTCGTACCCCCAGAGAGTACGGGTTTCCCTCGCGGCCACCTCCGGAGAGGTCCCGACTGGGAAATTTGGCAACAGAACAGGTACAGGTGCCATTGACTTGAACGTCTCGTGGAGTAAGTCGCCGCAGATAGTTGCCCACGAGTTGATCACTTCCTGGGCGGTTTTCGTGAGGGACTTCTTAGCCCTGAAGCAGAGATCATCGGTGGAAACGAGAGTGGTGGGCGGTGTTTGGAAGTAAGTCGTCGAGAACGACAGTGATGCTGCGATGCGTTCCAGTTCCGCATCGGTTACGGTCACAGGGTCGTCCGCATTCTCCATCCGGGAATACTTGACCGGGCCAACCTCGAGACGCTGTGCCGTTTCCTTGGCCGTCAGGCCTCGAAGAAGTCGGGCGTCGCGCAGTCTGGGGCCATAAATCCGGAGGCTAGCCGGCCTCGACAGCTCCTCTACCAGTTTCAGCATCGCTTGCGCCTTCTTCTTCTATCTTGTTCTTGCTTCGAACGAGGCCGGACAGATCGTCGGCGTCGTTGCGGGTTTCTTCGGGTATGACTGTCGCAATAAGGTCAGATCCCGCTTGTAGCACTATCTCGTCCAAAATCTGGCAGTCGCGGTAGTAGTCCGTGGGGGCAGACAAGGTGCGGGTAATGGTTAGGCGTCCCAATCGCCCCTTGGCCACAGAGTAGAAAAGCCTCAGGTTGCCCTCGGGCACCGGAAACAGAGTGGCATCACAGTCAGGGTCCTGAAGGAACTCTTCCGCAGGCCGGGAGGTCTGAGGGCGGCATGTGAGGGGGAGCATCGTTGGTGCGTCTTTGATTTGCACGAGAATCGAGTCTGAGGCACCCGCCCGGATCCTGATGCCCTGCTCACTGAGAAGTTCTGAATCTTCTGCAGAAACAATCACACCTTCCCTTATAAGCCCATGCAACAAAGTCGGGCTCTTCCTATCGCCCCGAGCTTTCCTCGCCTCAATGGAGTCCTGTATGGACTGGTCAATCATCTTCGCCAGGGTTTTGAACCCTTCGGGTGCAAGACTGACATACGAGGCGAGCTCTTCGCTACGTGATTTCATAATGAAAGATTACACCAAATAATCACATGGTCACCACATTCTCCGGGCAAGTCACCTTCACAACGACATCCATGTCCAAGCGGGCCATCGGTCACGGCCTCGAGCCCGTCCCCGCGGCGACGCAAAGCTGTCAGTTCTGCACGATCAGCCAAGCTGACGGACGCCGTCGTCGTTCCCCGATCAGGCACTCGTCTCTTCTGACAACACTCACTACCCATGACAGGCCCTTCAAAGCACAAAGGGCGTGGCGAGAATGAGGACGAACAGGCACTGAGCTTTAAAGGAAGCTACGTGTTGTCAGAGTCAACCACTGTCCCCTGCTCGAGTGCCGCACTGATCGCCTCAGGAGATGGCAGCGCGGCCCGTTCCTCGGGTGGGAGCGAGTCGTAGGTGTAGGAGCTAACGGCGACTGGCTGGGAGGACCCGTCGAGTGCGTACCTTACTGTCGGTTCATGCTTTGAGCCGCACACGAGTATGCCCACGGTGGGGGCCATCCCTGGGAACTTCACCAGGTCGTTGACGGCTGCCACGTAGAAGTTCAACTGTCCCAGGTGCTCGGGTCTGAACTTGCCGGACTTGAGTTCAACGACAACAAAGCGGTTGGTTGGCACGTGTACCAGGAGAAGGTCAATGTAGAAGTCCTCACCTTCTACATCGAGGTGGAACTGCCGGCCGTAGAACGCGAACCCTCGGCCGAACTCAGCCAAAGTCTGAGACATCCGCTGGGTCATGGCCTCCTCCATGGCTAGTTCTTCGACTTCCTTGGTCAAGCCCAGAAAGTCGAAGACCAAGGGATCCTTGGCCACACTGCGTGCCAAGGCCGCCCCATCCTCGGACAGACGTTCTTCAAGGTTGTTCGGTGCAGCGCCAGCCCTGCGATGAAGTCCTGTTGTGATCTGGTGTTCGAGAACTTCAAGCCTCCAGTTGTGCTCGCCTGCTCGTTCCGCATACCAATTGCGGATCTCGGGGTCCTTCAGTTTGAGCAGTTCGATGATGTGACCCCAAGGCAGGCCGCCAACCCGAGCCTTGTCCTCGGGGTCGGACAAGTCCCAGGCTGCTGCGAATGCCCGCATATAGAAGAGGTTCGAACGAGAGAATCCACGCATGTGAGGAAACGCTGATTTCAGGTCTGTTGCCAGTCGCTGCAGCATCTTGGTGCCCCAGGGCTGGGCTGCCTGTCGTTCAAGGATGGTGGACCCGATTTCCCAGTACATCTGGACCATGGCACTGCTTGCGGCCTGCTGAGCGCGCAACTGTGCCGAGCTGACGAGTTCCTTGAGGGAAACGAGGATGCCGGCATAGCCGTTGGGCAGTTCAGGTTCTATCTGGGGCACGCCCCCACCTTAGTCGTTGGAGCCGACAGGGCCCCTCGGCACGGCCTGCGCCTCAATAGTCCAAAGAACTTTGGACAATTCAGAACCCACTCCTGCATGGCTCCCAATCCTTTCAGCAAATAGTCCAGAGAACTTTGGACAGTTGGGCGGCAGACAGAGGATCAGCCGGCTTTGGCGCACAGATGGCCGCTCACCCAAGGTTCGGCGCGTGGCGGAGTGTCGTACAGCCGGGGGCCTGCCGTTCTGCAAGGCTCAGTTATGGACTGGACCGATTCCCGTCAGGAGTTCCATTCTTCACGTGTCCTACCGGGCACGGCCTTGCCACAGATCGGCCGCGTCACGAAAACGGCGGACAGCTCTTTGCCATGGCGTGTCACCGACCTGGCGGCCGATGCCAAGGACATCGACGACTTTGCTTCGTCCTCCAAACCTCAGTCACCCAAGATTGTCCAGACACTGTCTGGACAATCTTCTAGCCGTGTCGGTGCCAGCTTTCAACGCCCCACAATCGGTACACTCCTTTCCCGCGTTCGCGACTCACGGCAGGCTGGCATATTCGTAGGTGGGATGTTTTGTAGCAGGACCATTTGGGGGGTGACGGTGACTCAGTTTGAGGATGCGCCCTCTCGCGGGCGGCGTTCGGCGCCCTATTGGGAGTGGGTGGAGATGTACCGACGGGGTATCCTTCCATCGAGGATCGCGGTGCTGTGTTCGGCTCCGGTCACAACCGTGCGCTATCACCTGCAGGTTGCAAAGAAGAGCGAACACGGGCTCGAGGCAGAGCATGCGGCTGCGCTGCCAAGGTCCGAGGGACCCTCCAGTGCATTTCTGACGACGATGCAAGACGTTGTCGACTTCTACGGCACCTGCGGCCGGCTGCCATCGGCCCATGCGACGTCACCCCGCGAGGCGACGCTGGGCAGGTGGCTTTACCTCCGGCGCAGGGAAGCGCAGGCGGGCACCCTCTCCCCCGCTGTCCGTGACGGGCTAAATGTGATTGCCGGTTGGGATCTGGCGTCGAAGCGGAAGGCCGAGGATGAGGCCAGGTGGCAGAAGCGCTTGCAGCAGGTGAAGGAAGTCCGGGATGCCGGCGGCGAGTGGCCGCGTCATCAGAAGACCCCGGATGCGGACGAACGCGTCCTGGGCGTGTGGCTGCACGCCCAGCGGATCAACTACAACCAAGGAAAGCTGGCCCCGGAGAAGGAGTCTCTGCTGAATGAGGTCCTGCCAGGTTGGCGCGAGGGCCGGCCGCGTGGCCGGCGACCACGACGAACACCGCAAAGCCCTGGCGACAAATGAAACCATGCGAAACGGAGGCGCTGAGGCCCCGCCTCGCCTGTCTGCCTTCCTGTTTTATCGGCTGGGTCCGCCCTTGGACCTTTCGGCTCCCACGGCTGCCCCCGCACGGCTCTTCCTGGCCTTGGCTGCGCCTTTGCCCATGGTGACTGCTGCGCTGGGATGGGTACCTTCACTGCGTGCCGCAGTGAGCCGCCCGCGGATCTGGGCTTCGCTGGCGCCGGTCTCCTCCAGGGACTCCGCGAACTTTGCGTGGTGTTCGGCTGAGCCATAGCCGGTAGCTGATGCGGTTTCTGTTTTGAGTGCCTGATCTTTAAGTTGGCTGCTGTCGTTCCCTGTGACGCGCTCTTCTATTTCGCGGCCGACGCCTTCAAGACGGGCGAAGAGTTCCTTTTCGGCCCGTTCATACCGCTGCTCCATTGATGCAGATGGAGAGCCTATGAAGCCGCCTTCGGCCAGGAGCTTGGCTTCGTGCATCTCCTTGGCTGCTTTCACGAACACTGGGTCCCGGAAGTGCATATCGCCGGCACCGCTGAGGTTCGCTGTGGTTTCTTTGCGCAGCTGCTCAATGTCGGGGCCGTTGATGCCGTCCTTGCCAATGAGGAACAGCCGTTCTTTGATCTCAGAATCTGCCGCCGCAGCAGCTTTGGGCGTTTTGGCATTGTGGGCGCGCTGGAGGGCCTGGGCCAGTTCGGGGTTTGCCAGGTACTCCACGGGTACCTGGTGACGCTCCATTTCGGGTGCCAGCTTCGTTGCCTGGGTTCGAAGTTCTTCTGACTGCGCAGCTGCGATCAGCTGCATGGCTTTCTCATGTTCGGCAGCGGCTTTCCGTGCTTCTTCCTGGCTGCGTGCCAGCTCGTCCTGCCGGGCCTTCCCGGTTGCGATCGTCTCGATCCCTGATTCAAGGTAGGCGGTGTCCGTGCCGACGTCGTGTGTGTCGATACCGTAGCGGGCGAGGACTTCTTCGCGGATCTTCGCGGAGGCTTCAAGGGCGGTGGGGTCGTGGTCTTTCCAGCCTTCGGCGACGGCGTGTGCCGCGGCGATGTCGGCCGGCTGGGCCTTGTCCCACCACTCCTCCTTCTGTACGGGTGCGAGGACGGCGAGGGCTGAACTCCGTTCAGCACTAAGGCGTGTCTGGGCTTCGTGCGCCGCCTGGGAGTCCAGGTGTTCCTGCTGTCGCTGGGCTTCCTGCCGGCGGCGGGCCAGCGTCTCTGCGATGCGTGAGGCGATCATCAGCGATTGCCGCATTCCGTTGTCGAAAAAGTCGTCGATGCCGTCTGATTCACTCATGGTGTTCCCCTTGCACTAGTGGTGTGATTCTTATCGGTCGAGTCCCGGCCCGGTATCGCGGCTGGGCTGATAGGTCTTCGCTGGTGTTGCCGGTGTTGGTGTCGTGGGAACCACCGAACCGGGACGGATCGGGGCCATGCCGCGGCGGGCAATATCAACTGCCCTCGGCGGCAC
The DNA here is from genome assembly GCF_006151685.1 of Arthrobacter sp. BB-1. Lineage (NCBI taxonomy): Bacteria > Bacillati > Actinomycetota > Actinomycetes > Micrococcales > Micrococcaceae > Arthrobacter > Arthrobacter sp. BB-1. The sequence goes on along the minus strand of NZ_VDEV01000005.1, from coordinate 15,105 downwards.
CGCAGCCGCCTCGGCCTGCTGTTGCTCTGCTCCTACAAGGACGGCCTTGGGCATCGTCGCGGTGAACGGGGCCAGCTGGTTTTCGACCACAGTGCGGATGCGTTGAGCTTCGCGGGTACGGCCGGACTGGGCGTGCATTTCGTACACCGCGAAGGCTGTGTTGATCAGCTGCACCATGAGCGCTGTTTGAGCGGCTGTTTTGTTCTTGCTCGACGCTGCCATGAACAACATGGCCGTACCGGCAATGGAGGGCAGCGCGACGGGTTTGCCGTGCTGCCGGGGTGCCCGCAGTTGGGCTGTGCGGGACAGTTCGGCAGCTGTGGCCGCCAGCGGTCCTGGCGTTACCTCCAGGCGGTATGACCATGCCGCGAAGGCGCCGGAAACCTCACGCGCTGCTTTGGCCCAGGTTGCGTGATCGTCACGCGGAATGGTCCGCAGCTGATCGGCCAGTGCTGTGGCGTTGCGGGTGTATTCCACCCACACATCTGCTGACGGGGTCGCGTTCTCGGGACCGGTCTTGGAGACCTTGCGTTTGTTGCGCGCGGCGGCGTTCCATTCCGCCGCGGCCTCGGTCGCCAGGTGTGGTGAGTCCATCCATTCCTCACGCAATGCACCGAGCTTCAGGTCGGACGCGAGCGTGCCGCCGCCGAACCAAATAGGCCGCTCCCCCGCTGTCGGGCGCTCGGCAACGGAGTAGCCAACGATGACGTCGGTGGTGTTCTTCGCATACCGGGGACGGACCAGCAGTCCGGTGTCGCGGGTACGTCGAACGAACTCCGCTTCGGTGACTGAGGCGCTGGCGCTGGCGCGCACCTTCCTGGCCAGGGAGGCACGGTGCATTTCGCGGTCGTCCCGGACGGCGGTGGCCTTCTCGGCCCGGTCGTAGCCGCGGGTGGCGTGCACGCTGGAGAGCTCTTCGAGCCCGTACTTGGTTTCCAATTGGCGGCAGGTCTGTTGGGCGCGTTTGTAGTCACCATGGGTGGAGGCTTTGGTGCCGTCCTCGCGGACAAGGGACACGGCGATGTGGATGTGGTGATTTCCGTTCTCACTCGTTCCGTGGTTGATCGCGACCCACCGGCACTGCGCTTTTCCGCTGGCCTCGCTGAAGCCCATGGCGTCGACGAAGTCGTTCGCGATGTCACCCCACTGCTGGTCGGTCAGGGCGCCTTCTTCGGCGCGGAGGCTCAGCGAGCAGTGCCACACATCGGCATGCTTGTGCCCGTTCGGTACGCGTTCCTTCTTGACCGGGTCCCAGCGGAAATCCTTCTGCAAGACCTCGACGCCGAAGGCCTTGCGGGGCTGGTCCAAATGATTCGCGACGGCAATCGCATCGTCCCTGTCCAGGACGCCGTCGTCGTACCAGGCCATGATCGCCGCGTCCCCGGCCACCAGGTGCGGATCGGTGTGCGCGTTCTTCGTCTTATCAGCATCGGTCGAGGCCAGGTACAGCATGAGCCCTGACATCCGGGAGCCGCGGGTGATGTTCGGAATCATCGGCCTACATCAGCCCCTCAATCGTCCGGTCAATCCGCACCGCAACCTCGCGCACATACGCCAGCGCCGCCTTCGCGTCCTGGGGGAACTCATCACCGGCGTTCGCGTGCCGGGCGATCTGATTCACGTTGTTCGACACCCGGGCCAACAACGTATGGATCGCCATCAGCTCGGCCATCGCCGCCCTGCGCTCGGTCGGCGTCTCCGAGCCTTCCGACAGAGCAGCCGTCAGCAGCAGGTTCGGGACCGTGACCTTCTGCCGGGCAGCCCTCGCCACCAGGGCCGCCTCCTCCTCCGCCGTCACCCACACATCGCGGCGCTTCTTCGTCCCCGCCGGAGCATTCGCACGGCGCCGCCTCGACAGCGGGGAACGTGGCTTCTCATTCTCTTCAGACACGCACTCCCCCAACCCCTCAAACGGCCCAGCACTTCAAAAGCCCAGCGCAGCGACCCCGAAACCGCGGACCACACAAGCCAGTGTGCCAAGCAAACAACCACAGGGCCGTGAGCGACACGCCATTTACACCCGTGTAAATGTATAGCTTGCTCCGCGGTGCCTCCGCGGTGCCTCCGCCGGTGCTGGTTTTCGCGGCACGCCGTGCGATGTCCTCGGGGCTGCTGCTTATCGCGGTTAGGCTGACACCATCTGTACAGCCAACCCTGGGGGGAAACATGCTCACAGAACACAACCAGCCGGGCGAGCCGATCCCCCATGTCGGGACATCCACCTACCTGCAGCCGACCGCTTCACATCCGGCGCACATTCTTCTCGAACTCGAGGTTGAGAAGAACTTCAACCCGGCAAACCTGGCACGCCAGCGTGCCGCCGAAGAACGGCTCATCGGTGGCACCGACCAGGTGTGCGGAAGCATCGACAATGTCGCCACCCGTCACTTGCAGGAACTGACCGGAACAAAGGCACGCATCGTCGATGAGGGCTACGCCCTTACCATCGAGATGGACACCTCGGTGACTCCGGAATATCCCCAGCACGACAACTCCTTAGGTGCCGGCAAACATGCCGGCCCGGCGCTGACCGCCGGCCAGGAACTGGCACTTCCAGAACTGGCCAGAAGCATCGAAGCTGCCCTGCCCCCGCTCGAACGCCACAAAGCCGAAACGCTCGCGCTGATGGCCGCCAAGGAGATCCCGCCTACGGCAGACGTGATCCGCTCCATCGACCGGGTAACACTCGCGGAAGTCATCGATCACCACGAACGCAGGATGGGCATCGATGAAGTGCCCGTGCCAGCGCCCATAAGACTCGCCGGGCTCTCCTTCCCGCAACACCCAGGCGCATCCCTCCACAACGCCGAAACCGCTCCGGCGGCATCGGCAGGTGCCGCAGGCTCACACCGCACCTCCCCCGACCTCGAACGCTGAACAGCAACACCACGAAAGGCACCCCGAACACCATGGCTTCCATCAACATCGAAGAAACCAAAAGCCAGGCCCGAGCCCTGCTCAACTCACGCATCAAGTCCGTTGAAGAGCTCGTCCAGGCACGCCAGCGCGTGACCGACCTCAAAGACCAGCTCGCCGCGGCTGAACGCGACGACAAACGCGCCTACGTCAAAGCCACCCGCGACGGCTGGAGCCCCGACGAACTCAAAAAACTCGGCCTCGAACCGGCGGCCGCCGGCCGCCGTCGCAAAACCCAGGCCAAGACGCCCGCCTCCCCCAACGGCACCGCGCCAGACGCTGATTCAGCCGACGGGGAAACCGTGCAGGATCACTAAAACCCCTCGCCCACAGGGGCACGGCAAAAGCTAAAACTTCGGGCTTTTTCCCGCACCCAGGTGGACGACGGGACCCACCTGACCGGCTGCACACAAACGCCAGGACACCGAGGTGGGAACCTCACCGCCCGGACCGGCGCATGTGCACAGCCTGGGAACGCTGAAGTCACCAACGGAGCCCTTTCCCATGGACCAAGACCGCCCGCCCGGCCAACCCTGTCACGGGGGTCGGGCTTCTTTCAGCAGACGACACACACCGTCCAGGCGGGGCGAAGTTGGGCAGGGACGGAACCATGATCAGTGACCGGCTTCTAAGGCGCTCGGTGGGCTTCCAGCCCGGTCAACGGCGGTGACAACCACAAGCTGCAGGGCGGCGCTCATCACCACCAAGTACCGCAGGCCCGCGTGATCCAAGCAATGGCACCAACCGCACATCCCAGGCATCAAAAAAACCACCAAGACAACGAAGGCCGGCACCCATATGAACTGCTCCCCGAAAGTTGGACTGAGAAATCAGTTCTTACTTTCGGGGAGCAGTTCTATGCAGGACAGTAGTTCGTTATCTGAGGAACAGCGCGAAGCCGCGATAGCGTTGTTCGAGAATGGTTGGGGCGCGAAGGCAGCGGCGACGAGCCTAGGGGTCCGTTCAAAACCTGTCATCCGCATCCACAACCTGTGGAGAGTTCGCGGAGGTACGGCGCTAGTGACCAAATCAACCCATCGGCAGTTCACGTTCGAGTTCAAACTCGCCGTGGTCCGCCGTTTCCAAGCCGGAGAGAGCCAGGTCGCCCTGGCGAAGGAGCTTGAGCTGTCCTCCCCGGATCTGGTCAAGAAGTGGGCGCGGATATACCGCAACGAGGGCGAAGATGGCTTGCGCCCAAAAGTACGTGGCCGGCCGATCTCACCTCCCAAGGCGCCGACGGAGCCAGAGTCGGAGCTGCAGCGGTTGCGCCGCGAGAACGAGCACTTGCGGGCAGAGGTGGCCTTCCTGGGAAAAGTAAACGCCTTGAGGGACGAGGAACAGCGCTGAAGGTCCGCGCTGTCATCGCTCTCAAGGCCGAACACCGGCTGGAAGTTCTTCTGGACGTCGCCGAGCTGCCCCGGTCCACGTTCTTCTATCACCAAGCCCGACTCCTTGCCCCTGACCCGCAAGCCGACCTCAAAGCCGCAATCACGAGTATCTTCAAGAAGAGCCAGGCCCGATACGGCCACCGCCGCGTCCACACCGAACTGGTCAAGCAAGGCTGGACGATCGCGAAAAAGACCGTGCTGAAGCTGATGCGTCTACTGCGCCTGGTCTGCAAGGTCCGGCGGAAGAATCGCTACAACTCCTACCGAGGCGAGCAGGGCATCGTGGCCCCAAACCTGATGAAACGCCAGTTCGAAGCGGATGCGCCGAACCAGAAATGGGTGACCGATGTGACCGAATTCAGCGTCGATGACAGGAAACTCTACCTCTCACCGGTCATGGACCTTTTCGACCGGCAGATCATCTCCTACGCCATTGGAACCTCGCCCAACCTGGAGCTGGCCAACTCCTCCTTGCGCGGCGCCTTAGCCACCCTGGAGGAAGGGCAGAAACCACTCGTGCACTCTGACCAGGGATTCCAATACCAGCACACCTCATGGCGCCTACTCCTGCAGAACGCCGGCGCGGTCCAATCCATGTCCCGCAAAGCCAACTGCTACGACAACGCCGTCATAGAGAATTTCTTCGGCCACCTCAAAGAAGAGCTCTTCAACCGCGTCCGATTCCTCAACACCGAAGCACTCACAGCCGCGCTGCACGAATACATCCACTGGTACAACACCGAAAGAATCTCCACAAAGCTCAGGGGTCTGAGCCCCGTTCAATACCGCGCTAAGGCCCTGGTGGCCTAGGTCGTTGAGCAAAACTACCCGTGAGTAATTGCCTTGGTGGTCTCCCGGAGATCGCGGGGGGCTTGGCTTTCCGAAGGCGCATCTTTCTGCATTCCATGGCCAGTATCATGAGCCCATGCAGACGGCTCTGATACTCATAATTACTGGCGTCTTGCTTGGGATGCCGACGGCCATATATGCCTTCAACAATCCGCGGCGGAAAGGTGAACCGCTGGGCGCGCAACGGACAGCGTTTCTTGGCCTAAGTGCCCTTGGACTGGCCTGCCTCCTTGTCGGAGCCGCTGTTTTCTTATCAGTCCGTCAGTAGGAACACGTACACGACAGCGTCAGTCATCATGCTCGGCGAAAGCGTCCCTTGACGGTGGCTAGGTTCCCACACTGAGAAAGGCTCCGTCCCACTTGGGACGAAGCCTTTCCGTGAAAAGCCGATCACTGCCCGCTAGAGTGAAGATCTCACAAATTCGAGAGTCCAACTTTCGGGGACCAGTTCAATAGGTGCCGCCCTTCGTTGTCTTGGGCTTGGATCCTCTAACGTCGTCAGGGACATCGGCGTCCGGAATGGCCTGAGCCTACCCGGCCGCCGGCCGCAGCTCGTGATGGTCGCGCCATGCCTGCTCGCCGTCTTTGTACTCCACGGTCCACTCGTCCACGCCAACGCGTTCAACGATGACAGCCTGCTCCCAGCTGGACCCATCGCCCCGCAAGACTTCAACGGCGCTCTCGTCAGGGAACGGGTTGTGGCTACCCAGGTACTCGCGAATGGTCTCCTCAAGCGGTGTTCGCCCACCCTCGGGGGCTGCATTCACCCACTGCTCCATGGGATCGGTTCCAGCCCAATGCGTGGCAAGGTCAGCTACGTAGTTCGCATCGTTGTCGCTCATGGCTTGTTGCTGCTCCAATCCGTTGTTGTTAGGCCGGGAAGACTCTGTTGCCAGATAGTGGCCGTTATCGGTCGCGTTGCAGATAGGTTCCCGGTGGGAACTCGCAGCCGATCCGAAATTCCCTTCCAACGAACGGCTCCCCCCGGCCATCGATTCCGTGACCAAAGCCAGCATGGACGACAACCTGCTCCTGAACGGTATCGCCTCCCGGTTCCTCGGCGACGTCGACGATGATGGGCAGGTCATCGGGCAGCCCAGCGAGGGCCTCACGCAACCGCCCTACCGTCCAGGCGTGAGCGACGTGTTCGAAGTCCATTGTCAGATCCTTTCACCTGGCACTGACAACAAAGCAATGACCACTGCGTCAGTCCTCGCCGTCGAGGGCATCAGCCTTGATGGTCCCGGCGGCGATGCGTTCCTGGGTCTCCTGGTAGCAGCGCTCCAGATAGGCTTCCAAGTCATCCTCACTGACACGCCACATGCGGCGGCCACCACTAAGTTGCAGGGCGCGCAGCTCCCCCGATGAAACCAACGCGTACACCGCTGGCATGCCCACGTTCAGGATCTCCCTGACCTGGGCGAGAGTCAGCAGCCGCGGGAACCTCGGCTTCCCCGGTTCAAGTGCTGGCATCTGCTCGATGTCCTTGCTCCACTTCGGCATGCTTACTTGCCCTCGTTCCGGTGTCGGATTTCTTCGCGGGTGCGCTGCCCGGGGCGGAGTTCCCCCGCGGGGACCCCCGGCCATTTCCTGCCGCCGTTGTACTTGCGCTGCAGCCGCTTCACTTCCCGCAGCGTCGCCGCCTCGATCAGATCGGTGATGGACGCGTACCCCTCGAGGTGGCCGGCTTCCTGGACGGCCGCGCGCACCTGGTCGGCGTCGGATTCAGTGAAGTAGGGCGAGAAGGATTTATTCTTCTTAGGCACCGGAAGCCTTGGTTTCCGGGGCGACGCGTTGCAACAACGCGTTGTGTACCTTCTCCAGGGTGGTGCTGCGGGCCTCGGCGCTGGCGAGCTTCTTCTCCGCCTCCGCTGCCGCGCCGGCGGCAGCGCGTTCTGCCGCACGTGCTTCTTCGAGCTCCGAGCCCAGGGCGGCCAGCCGCTGCTCCAAAGCCTTCACCCCCGACTCCAAGGCGATTATGCGGGCTTGAAATTCAGCGGCCGCGGATTCCTTCTCAGCGGCGGCCTTGTCCAGGTCCGCCACCAGCTCGGCGATTTCCTGGTCTTTGTCCTTGCGTTCCTGCACCCACGCCGTCTCGACGGCGGTGTGCCGTTCGGCGGCCTGGGAGGAAGCCTCGGCCCAGACGGCGGCGGCGAGCCGGGTCGCCTGTTCGAGCAAGGCCGGCGGCGTCGCGGCCACCTGTCCCCCGGCGGCAAGCTTCTCCTCGTTCCATTCCTTCAGGTACCGGGTAGCGTCCGCGTTACTGACACCCGCAGCGGCACGGACCGTGGAGACGGTCGGGCGGCGCTCGGCGCTGATCTGCTCGGCGGCGGCAAACACCCGGTCTTTCACACTCGTAGTCATGGCGGCTTCTCCAGAAAAGTAGTAGGAGTAGTAACGCTACTACTCCTACTACTACTTTTCAATGCTTAGAACGGCGGCTCGGAGTCGGGGCCAGCGCCCCAGCCGCCGCTGGCGTTGCTGGTCGCCGGGGCCGCCCACGGATCGTCCTGCGCGGCGGGTTGCCCTGCCGCGCGGGTGTTGCCCTGGTTGCCGAAACCACCATTCCCCTGCCCGGCCTGGCCGCCACTGCGCTGGGTGCGGTTGACCTTAACTGTCTCGAATCCCGTGAGTTCATCACGGAGTCCACAAGGCCCGGATCCGCGCGGGCATTGACCCTTACCCTGTGATTTGCTGCTCTTGTGGAAGTGTGAAATATTTTCATGATTCCTGAAGCTTTCGTGATATTTATGATCGGTGCGGAAAATTACTGAACTCGGGGCTGTGTGATGGGGCTTGCGACCGTCCGGTCCATCGGGTTCAGCCAAGCTCTGCGCTCTGCGCAGGACGAAGAAGACTTTGAACAGGAACTCGTCGATCAGTTTGCGCTGGCGCAGGTCGGTGCGGGCGTGACGGACCAATTCGTCAGGACAGAGCGCTCGGTGATCTTTGAGTTCGCCCGGTTCCTTGGCCGGTACCTCTGGACGGCCTCTCCATCGGATGGTGACCGGTTCCTGGCCTATTTGCGTCATGAACGCGGGCAGGCCCGAAGTACGCGGGAAGGCAAGGCCGGCACGTTGGCCCGGTTCTATGACTTTGTGATCGGCAGATACCAGGGAGATATCCATGCGCTCACCGGTTACGTGGTTATTCAGCCCATCGATGAGTTCAATCGCCCGTCCAGTTCGGCGTCCGTTGCTGCCCGAGTACCGCCCAGCGACTCGGAGGTTGAACTGCTGTTCACCCGCTGGCGTGATGGCCTGCCCGAAGCCAGGAAGTACTTGCCTGCCGCCCGCGATTATTTGGCGGCTTCGTTGTGGCGCCGTGCCGGTTTGCGTATCAATGAGACGTTGATGCTCGATATTAAGGACTGGCGCCCCGACCTTGGGCAGAACGGCAAGATCCATGTTCGTTTCGGCAAGGGCAGCCGCGGCCGTGGCGCGAAGCCCCGCCTCGTTCCGGCGATCAACTCGGTTGACGTTCTGCTGCAGTGGTGGCTGACGGATGTGCGCCACCAGTTCGGTGATGACTACCTGAATCCTGATGCGCCTTTGTTTCCGAGCGAAAGGCGCGACCGGCATACGGGTGGCTGCGCGCGGGTCGGTGATGATGCGCTGCGTGCGGGCCTGGCTGGCGCGGTGGAACGTTGGCTGCCGGCTTGGCGGGGGCGGCTGAGTCCGCATGGACTCCGACACTATTGTGCCTCGTCCCTCTATGCCCGGGGACTGGATCTGAAGGCAGTCCAGGAACTGCTCGGACACGAGTGGCTCTCGACTACCACCCGCTATATCCATGTCCATTCCGACCACATCGACCATGCCTGGGCAGTCGCGAACGAACGCGTCGCTGCCCGGCTGACAGGAGAGTGACAAGATGCGTTGGAACCTACGAATGGTCGCCGCTGAGCGGGGGGTCTGGAAATCGACCGAGCTCCGTCGTCGGTTTGCCGATGCCGGGCTTGAGATCAGCGCGGGCAAGATGTCCGGGCTGTGGACCGGAACGCCGACCACAATTCGGCTCGAGGACCTCGATGTCATCTGCGCTGTGCTGAATTGCTCACCAACTGATCTGCTGATCTGTGAGCCCGAAAAGGTGGAAGCTGGCCGGCCGAAACCGGCCGAGGCATCATCCATCGGTTCAGGTCCGGCGGTGATTCCCCGACTCGGCCGCAACCGTTCCAAGCCGCCGGCATGAGAGGTTCCAGCCGCCCCCGCCCGTGCACCGTCTGTGGCATGAGGCCGGTCGCGTGGAGTTATCCGCGCCGGACGAAGTTCTGCTACGAGTGCATGCCCGGAGGCCCGGTCGTCCCACCGCCGTGTCGACGGTGCGGACGCACCGAGGGGTACTACTCCGGCGGGCTGTGCGATCGATGCCACCGCAGCGCGCCGCAAACAGTGGCGGCATGCAGGGACTGCCATGCCTGGGGTGTGGGACGGATTAACGACTGGCTCTGCGAGGCGTGCAGATACTGGCGATCGAAATACCCGGAGGGAACCTGCAGGGCCTGCAATGTGGTCACCGCAGTCAATGAGGATCAGGGCTGCAGACTTTGCTGGCACCAATTTCTCGTCGCCGGCGGGCGGAAAGGAGGAACCAATCTGGTCGAAGCCAACCGTCACGGCCAGCAGCTGTTCCTTGCCGATCTCCGCCACGCCAGCAAAGGACAGCGACGTGGGACCCGGCGTCGCCGCCCGGACCAGCTCGTCGTGGGACCGGCACCGGTATTCACACCGGTAGGCCACCGGCAACTGACGTTGTTCCCCGCGACAGCGAGGGACCTGCAGCGTGGACGGACCCACGGATTCCTGGCGCCTGCCGACCCGGGGATGGCCGCCTTCCTGGATGAGTTTGTCGTGGACTATGCCGGAAGGCACGGGTGGGGCCTGACCGCGACCAAGACAGTCCGCCGTGGACTGTTGGTTGCTCTCGGCCTGCAGGACACGCCTGGCGCTCCCCTGCGGGCCACCGACATCCTTGAACTGCCGCAAATCGGAACGAATGCTCTGCGGCTGCTGGAAGTCTGCGACGCCGCAGGCGTGCTCGAGGACGACCGCCAACCTGCAGTGGACAAGTGGTTCAACACAGCTATTGCCGGGCTTCCTGAACAAATGCAGCACGAACTGGGCCGGTGGTACGCGGTCATGACTAAAGGCAGCAGCACTCCTCCCCGCAGCAAGGCCCGGTCGGAGCACACGATCCGCCTGTATACGCGATGGTCGCTGCCGGCCCTGCATGCCTGGGCTGCGGAAGGACACACAACCCTCCGGGAAATTACGACAGAAGATGTCCGAGAGGTCCTTCCCGGCTCCGGGAATGCACGCTCCACAACGGGGCAGGGTCTGCGCTGCCTCTTCCGTGTTCTCAAGGCCCATAAAGTTACCTTCTTCAACCCCATCGCACTCATACGCACTGGCCCTCACGAAACCCGCCTGCCCATGCCGGTGGCAGACTCCGCGCTCCGCGATGCATTGAACTCCAAGGACCCGGGCCGGGCAGCACTCATTGCGATCGCGGCCTTCCACGGGCTGCGATCGGGCCAACTGCGAGGGCTGCAGCTTACCGACATCCGCGACGGTCGCCTCCGCGTGGATGAACGCCTCATCCCACTCCCCCAGCCGGTCCGGGAGCGGCTGACTGCTTGGCTGGCCTACCGGGAACAGCGTTGGCCCCTGACCAGAAACCCCCACGTATTCATCAGCAGACGAACCGCGCACGATACCTCCCCGGTCGGCGTCCAGTGGATCACGACATCGATGGGCATGACCGCCCAGAAAGCCCGCGAAGACCGGATACTCCACGAACTGCACGCCAACGGGGGCGACATCCGGCGCCTTTGCGATATGTTCGGCCTGAGTATTGCCGGAGCGAGCCGCTACTCCGCCGTCCTGACCCACCCGGACCTCCAAAACGCCTGACCCTGTCTTCCGTCCCAAGCCCAACACCGACGCCGAGGCTTACGAGTCCTTGCTTGCACAGGCTCGGAAAAGATCAGGGATGGCCAATAGTGTCTTTCTTTCTTGGAGCTGAGGATCCGCAGTAACGGATCCCTCTACAACCTCGAACTCACACCTTGTGCTCGGGCAGCGCAGGTCGACGCCAGTCGGTTAGATCCGGATCGAATTGGACCAGGAGGTCCTCCAGGGCCGACCAGCCGTGCGTCGCGACAAAAGCGGCTTCAGAGGGAAAGAGCGGCACAAGCCATGAGATAACGATCGGTCCATCGGGGTCCTCGCAGGTCGCGAAACCTTCTGGCTGGTAGATCGGGATACTGAAGTAGAAGGCTTCAAGGCCGGTATCGGGATCCAGCGGCCCCCTGGGTCCAATGACTTCACCTCGCAGCGGAGCCCGCCCCTGGTGGACCACTTCATGCACGAGTTGCTGGATGATCGATGGAACGTAGCGCTCGAAGTGGCCGCTTCGGACCATCATCAGGAACTCCATCCGAACCGGTGCCTTGCCCGGCACCGTCAGTGCATGTCCGCTCAGTCCCAGGGTCGAGTACGCCGTCACACCGTCAAGGGGGCCGTTGACGAACCTGACCACCTGCGCGTGCATTGGGTTGCCGTCGGCGTCCTTGGACCATCCCCCGGTAATGGTGCCCAAATAGCGCTCCAGGTGCTCGACAAGGTGTGTCATGAGTCCACCCTACTGACGGGGCTAGGCCATCGTTGGAGGCCAGCCGTGCTCCAGCCCGGTGAAGGATGCCCAACTGGGTTGAAACTGGCCAGAGCGATGGAAGGCCGGTTTCCTAGTCTTTACGTGCAGAGGGGCCTTCACGCCTGGTTGCGTGCTTCACCCTGAGCCGTGAACCAAGGGTCATTTTCCGCGAAGGCCCCTTCGGCAGGCTGGTCTCGTTCCTTACCCGCGGGGCCCCGAGTAGCCTGAGACTGATTTGCACCTGAGTTCCCGCTGTTGGACCCGTCAGCTTTCGCGAACCCACGGGAAACGTTCGCGTACCGCAGGGACGGGCCGATCTCATCGACTTCGAGCTCGATCACGGTGCGCTTTTCGCCTTCCTTAGTCTCGTAGGAACGGGACTTCAACCGGCCGCTGACGATGACGCGCATGCCCTTGGTCAGGGACTCGGCCACGTTCTCTGCCGCTTCCCGCCATGCACTGGCCCGGAGGAAAAGTGTTTCCCCGTCCTTCCACTCATTGGACTGACGGTCAAAGGTCCTGGGCGTTGAGGCCATGGTGAAGTTCGCTACGGCAGACCCACTCGGAGTGAAGCGCAGCTCTGGATCTGATGTCAGGTTTCCAATGACAGTAATCGTGGTTTCGCCGGCCATGATGGTTCCTTTTCCTCGTGCGCTGGTGATGTTCTCGGTGAGTGTTGTGGGCTCGTTTTGAGGTTCGGTCCCACCCGGTTCTTCGTGGGTGAGGTCGTTGGGTTGGTACTGGTTCTCAGTGTGTGCGTCCCAGACACCGCCCTCCCCGAGCGGGGCGCGGTTGATTGCCTCAAGGTACTGGTCATCCTCTCCCTCATCTGGGACGGGGTAGCCGTCGTACAGATCCTCGATGAGAGGTTCTACGATGGCGGGTTCCACAACGTAGGGGTCCACAATGTTGGAGGGAATTCTGCCGCTGGGGTTGACCTGCTGGAACAGGTCCACCTCCAACGGGATCCGTGGGCTCAGCTTGTACCCGATGACCGGGCGCAGGGGGGTCACGGTCCTCACGCTGCCTTGTGAGTCACGGCTGCCTGGACAAGCTTGTCGCGGCGCAGGCCGGACCAGTGGTCCTCGTCGTCAGTGTTGTTCACGACGACGGGCGCCTGGGAGTAGCCGAGTTCGGTGGTGATGTACTCCAGCGCTGCCGGCACTTCGGTGATGTCCACGGCCGTGTAGGTGATGCCCTTGGAGTCGAAGTAGTCCTTCGTCTTCTCGCAGTTGGGGCAATCGGGTTTGGTGTAGACCGTGTAAGCGGTGGGTGAAGCAGTCATTTTCAGCACCTGGTTTCGTATCAAGATTAGTTTCGTTCGTCTGGCTGACTTGCTACTTCAATTCTACCAATCATTCAACTGAATGAATAGCCGCTTTGCCGCTGATTCTAGGGATTTTTATCCCACTACTCAGCGGCCTAACACGCTCGCCTGGTCGTTGCTTCGGGTGTCGTTCCGGAGTCGTCTGGACGGACCGTCAGGAGTCCTCCGCACAAGGCCACCGGCGGGCCAGAATGTGTTGGTCAGGAGTTGCGCAGGAACCAGGACCGGCCTCGCCGTAGGGCAGCATGCAGACGGTCAACGGCGTGTCCTGCAGCTGCATAACCCACGTCCCTGAATGAGCCCATGCCGCCGCGATACAGGGTGAGGCCCTGGGCTGAGGCCTCGCGCAGACCACGCCGATCAGAGACGCCGGCGAACAACCCGTCGAGCCAGTCGGCGGTATGGGCTCGCTGCTCATCCCGGCCCAACCGCGCGGCTGCGCGGACCTCGGCAATCGCGGAAAGGATCTCAGTCCGAACGGCTTCGACGGTGCGCGGTTTACTGCTCATAGGGCAATCCTAGAGACGCCACTCTCTATAACCCGGGGCAGCCTTGTCGAGCAGCCAGGTTGCGCTCGACATCGGGAACGGTCGGTGAGTTTCGCCGCCGGCGACTGTGGTCATCCCCGCTGGTTCGCCACGGCGGCAGCCCCCATGTGCCTGAAAGCCGGTCCCGGGGCCGTTGGGCGAGATGCCCTGGAAAGTCCACTCCACCAGCGAATTGGCGTCGTCCCTGCTGAAAGAAGGCTAGCCCCGGAAATAGATGCGTCGGCAGCGCTGGAATTGGACCATGGGGAACTTGGCCCGAAGGGTGTAATCCAGCGGTATCAGGCGCGGCAACTTGAAAAGTAAGCATGCTTTCTATTAGTTTGGTGTCAGCTTCTCCGCCTGGCCCCCATCAGGCGGAGTGGTTGCCAGGGAGGCCCCGCCACTTCATTGTGTTGCGGGGCTTTTCGCTACCCGCGTTTTGCAGCGGGCGTCAGTATTCGGAACGGCAGAGGGAGTGTGCAGTGGCTCAGGGCGATATCGAGACGTACTACGAAGATGGCCAGTGGAAGAACAAGCGCGAGGGCACTACCCGGGCGTTTGGCGCCGGCTACAGCACCAAGGACGAAGCGGCAGCTGTCGGCCGGGACGCGGCCCAGGCCGACAAGGTCGAGCACGTCATTAAGAACCAGGATGGTCAGATCGGCTCGAAGAACAGCTACGGCAACGATCCCCGGAACGTCCCGGGCTGAGTCAACGCGGGGCTTCGGCTCCCCCGGTTAACCCGGAAAGGAGCCGGCATGTGTGCCGGCTCCTTTCGGGTTTCTCTGCAAGAAATCTATGGGTCAGTCTATATGACGTGATGGCCGCGTTCTTTTCCAGCCTCATTGCTGGAGCGCGGCTCCTGTTCTATGTTCCTGGTTCCTGGCGCAGGACGGCGGTCCGCCGCTGGTGAGTGGTTGCTGTGGTTCGCCCTGGGCGGCGGACCGCCCGAATTCTGGAAGGTTCCTGACCTTCCTGCGGTGATTGGGTCTGTGCCGGGCGGAGTTCGGGATCCGCCGCCCGGCACAGGAGCCGTTATTCGGCTGTCTTAGCTTTTTCGCCGCTGTCGATGATGATCTTTTCGACCTCGCTTGCCGTGTAGCCCCAGAGGACCAGCTGGTTCAGGTAGTCCCGGTGGGTTTGGCTGGGTGAGCGCCACGAGTCCTTTTGGATGGTCTTTTCGTACCCGGCGCAGATCAGCGCGATCAGGGAGAATTCCGGCCGTGTGGTGGTCTTGGCGACGTGGTCCCTGAGCGGGTTCCATGCCCACTGGTTGGATTCTTCGAACTTCACCCCGGCCATTTCGGCGGCCACCTTTCCCTCGTAGCCGCTGGCGGTTTCGGAGTGGTGGGTGATCGCGTGGACGGTGAAGTATTGCCAGCCCTTGGGGGCCTGCTTCTTGGCCAGCAGGTTTTTGACCCATTCGCGGCGCACGGTGGTA
>NZ_VDEV01000049.1:0-1577 GCF_006151685.1 Arthrobacter sp. BB-1 | reverse complement strand
TATTTAAGCGATGTTCCAGCGGAGTCCCGGAAGTACGCGAGATCGACTGTTCAGCAGAGGGAAGAGTTCTTCCAGGTTTTTGACCGACTCGGAAGTGCGACATCAGCCGCGGCAGAACTGGGTTTGAACCGGAACAGCTGCTATCAGTGGCTCCGCAGGGCTGGCCTCACTTCCGGGAACACCGCATCAACCCGCCAGGCAGCCAGAACCAAATACACATCCGAACAGAAACGTGAGTTCTTGTCCGTTCTCGAGCGGGAAGGGAGCGTGACTGTTGCCGCAGCTGAGATCAGCCTGAATGTAAACACTGCGTTCCGCTGGGCCCGCGAGGCGGGCATTTCCAGCCGGCCGGTGAGTCATCGCAGGCGAGTGGAGTACCTGCGCTTACGGGACCAAGGACTGAGCCGGCGCGATGCGGTCAAGGCCCTGGGCGTTCCCCGCAGCAGTGCACGGGAGTGGGAGCTTGGGGTGAGGAAATCTGGCGGTCGACGCATTTATCCAGGTGGACAGAGAATGCATTACAACCATGATGTGGATTCTTCAACACTTCCTGCCGTCCCCGGCAAAAGGCAGCAGACCCGGTCGGTATCGATCTCGGTGCTTGAACGGGCCATTGACCCGAGGTTTCTGTCGCTGCAAGAACGCGAGACCATCCGGGACCTGAACGGCGCTGGGGCCTCGCTGCGTTCAATCGCGGCAGTGTTGCAGCGATCGCCGTCGACCGTTAGCCGGGAAATCGCCCGTAACGGCCACCCGGGTGTTGGCTACCAGCCGTATGCGGCGCAACGTCAAGCTGCCTCACGCCGCGCCCGGCCCAAAACCGGGAAACTCGCTGGTGAATCGGATCTGAGCAACTACGTGAAGGAGAAACTGCTCCTACGCTGGTCTCCAGAGCAGATCAGCCACACGCTGGTCGAAGATTTCCCCGAACTGCCGGAGATGCGTGTGTGCCCAGAGACGATCTATCAAGCCCTCTACGTCCAGGCCAGAGGGGGGCTCAAACGCGAAATTCAGGCGGCCCTGCGCACCGGCCGGACCCGCCGCAAACCCCATAACACCGGCGAACAGCGCATCTCCCGCTTCGCCGACCCCATGGTCATGATCTCCGAACGACCGCCCGAGGTCGAGGACCGCGCCGTACCCGGCCACTGGGAAGGCGACCTGATCACCGGCACACTAAACCAGTCCGCCATCGCAACCCTGGTCGAACGCACCACCCGGTACGTGATGCTCGTCCACCTGCCAAATGACCACACCGCCGAAACCGTCCGTGACGGCCTCGTCCGGACCATCAGTTCCCTTCCAGCGCACCTGCGCGGCTCACTGACCTGGGACCAAGGCGCCGAAATGGCCGGACACCGATCCTTCACCATGGCCACCGACATGCCCGTCTACTTCTGCGACCCCGCCAGCCCCTGGCAACGCGGCTCGAATGAAAACACCAACGGGCTACTGCGCCAGTACTTCCCTAAAGGCACCGACCTGTCCGCCTACGGCACTGAAGACCTCGAACACGTCGCCCAGGAACTCAACGGCCGCCCACGCAAAACGCTCGGCTGGAAGACCCCAGCCGAGCG
>NZ_VDEV01000048.1:0-1646 GCF_006151685.1 Arthrobacter sp. BB-1 | reverse complement strand
AGCCCCTTGCCCTTACGGGTAGACAGGCCTCCGTCGGCCACAGCTCCGCAAGCTTCGCCAGCAGCCAAAACAACGGGGGGAGAGGGGACGCTGGCCGGTCACCTAAGCCGCCCCGCCCGCCTAATCCTCAGCAAAGGACTTTCAACATGAACGACGCAATCCGCATCTCCAGCCCCGCCGACATCCTCGGTTTCATCCCGCACTCCCTCGGGTTCGTACCGCGTGAATCCTTTGTGTTCCTGACCATGCGGGGCAAGACGCTGGGCGCGACACTGCGCGTCGACGCCCCCGCGTTCGTGGAACCCGCCGGTTTCGCCCGCTCCATGGTGGACTACCTCGCACTGGACACTCAGGCAACGGCGGTGCTGCTGACCATCTACACGGCCAGCACCCCCGCCCTCGGACAGCCCCGCCCCTTCCACGACCACGTCGAGGCCGTCATTGAGGCGCTGGACAGCGCAGGAACCCCGCTGCAGGACGCGTGGCTGGTCACCCCGTCGCACTGGCAAAACCTGCTGTGCGACAGCGACGCCGGGTGCTGCCCGCCCGAATCGCTGGAATCCATCACGGACGGGCAGCTGAACGCGGAACTGGTGTTCCGTGGCAGCAGCTACCAAAAGACGCCCGGCACCAGCTATGCGTCGTTCGCAGGCCCCGCAGACAGGGAGGAGCAGATCCGTCACGCGCTCCCGGGAGTGCTCGGCGCGGAGCTGCGTCCGGGCCGGGAACTGTGGGCTGAGGCCCTGACCCGGGACGGCTGGACGGATCCGCAGACAGCGGTGGAGCTGCTGGCATGCTTCCAGCGCCCGGACCTGCGCGATACGTTGTTCTGCAACGTCATCGACCCGGAGCTGCCGGACGCCGAGGACAGCGGAAATCTGCTCATGGGGGAGGGTATCGCCCCGGACTGGGACCGCGTGGACCGGGCACAGGAAACCGCCCGGGACCTCATCGACGCCGCGCCCGAAGGCTACCGGGCGCCTCTGCTGACCTTGATCGGATGGCTGGCGTACCTCAAAGGTCAGTCGTCGGTAGCTGCGGACCACTTCAGGCTTGCTCTGGCTGATACACCGGGCTACAGGCTCGCGGAACTGATGGACCAGCTGGTGAGCCGGGGAACCATCGCCCCGGTCGCGAAGAACCAGGCAACCGCCTATAAGCGGCACCGCTAAAAGCAAGGGGGCCGGACCGGGAAAACGGTCCGGCCCCCTTGGGTGCGTCGGCGGCCTCCCCCGCATGCGCTCCTCCGGCCGCTGATCACGCTGCCGCGGGCGCAGCACCACAAGCGGGCAACAGCCGGACGCCGGGCTACAGTGGAAAAGGAACACGATCCACGAAGAGCCTGGGGACAAGCACATGAGCCACGAGTACATCCTGACGGACGATGACGCAGCACCTGCCGATGCCACCCATGCCCAGGACATCCTCGAGCTCTCGATGTTGACCATGCCGCAGCCAGGCGCCCCCATCGTTGATATCTCCTGGGAGAAATCCCCGCTGGACCTGTAAGTTTCTGCAGCGATGACGCTGCAGCACTGATTTCCTTTTGCTGAGGGAAAACTGAGGCCGGCCCCAAGGGGCCGGCCTCAACCCTTTTAAACGCTGAAACGGGCCTCGCTTCGCTCGGGCTGTAGAAGCGCTTTTCT
>NZ_VDEV01000047.1:0-4509 GCF_006151685.1 Arthrobacter sp. BB-1 | reverse complement strand
GCTTCTCTGCACTTTGCAAGTGAGACGTCAGCGGCGGACCTGAAAAAGGATGGGACCTGGACTTGTGAAAGACTCGCGACGTGAACGATGACTTCAAAGGCGTCCTGCACCACATTGAGTTGTGGGTACCGAACCTGAGCCGGGCTAAGAACGAATGGGGTTGGATCCTGTCCAGCTTGGGATACGAGAACTATCAGAACTGGGGCAGCGGAATCAGCTGGAGGCTTGGTCCCACATACATCGTCGTTGAGGAATCACCCGACCTGAGCAGCCAAGAACATCAGCGCACAGCGCCAGGACTAAACCACTTGGCGTTCAAGGCCGGGAGCCGAGAAAGTGTAGATGCATTGGCTGGCGAGAGCGGACATCACGGCTGGAGCCCGCTGTTCGTGGATGAATATCCAAATGCGGGCGGTCCGGACCATTACGCTGCCTACCTCGTAAACTCCGATGGCTTCGAACTAGAACTCGTCGCCAGCTCGTAGGAACGACGCCCCATGGGGAGGCGCCCACTCGTGTGCCGGTCTGGTACGAGGGCTGCGCTTTTGTCAGCTTGCGGCCTGTCGGCCGGCCTCGCAACGAGCTGCATGAACAGTGATCCCAACACTGACTGAAAAACTCAGGATCAGTGCCAGGAATCCGGCAGTGACGGCAACAAAGTAGCTCGCCGGATCCGGCACGGAATCGACTACGGGTTCCATGTAGAACCAGATGGTGGCGCCGGCACTGACTCCGAGCAAGGCGATTAGGCCTGTCGAAACCCAGGCGGCAATTGCCAGAATGACCATCTTCATATTTCCCCCAATGTGAACGAATGTAGCCCGCCAGGTCCTGAATCCCAGCTGCCTAATCACCGTATGGCAGGCATGCCCAGATTAGTCGGACCGCGATTGTCTGATCTTTGTGCGTTGGCGCGTTTTTCTTCGAGGAATTGAAGGGTGAGGTCGATGCCCTCGAGTTCGCCCAGCCAGCCCTTCGTTTGGGCGAGTTCGCGGCGCGCTATGAGATCGGTATTGATTTCGTCGAGCCGGGCGATCATGCCAGGGTCCACTTCGAGCATGGGGCAGCGGATGCAGGCGTGTTCGTGTTCACAGGGGGTGGCGTAGGGACGGGCGCAGTTGCCGAGCTCTACCTTGCGTTTGTCGAAGTGTTCTTCGAATTCAGCCCATTCGGTCTCGGTTGGAGATTTGTATTCTCGTGCCGGGCGGGCGGCGCGGCGCTCATTGAGGTGTTTTTGGTAGTGCCGGATAACGTCCTCGCGGAAGACGGTGACATAGCCGTGGGTTGTTTGGATATCGAGGTGTCCCAGGAGTGCGGCGCCGATGTGGATGGGCAGACCGTTATTGACCAGGTCCGTAGCCAGAAGGCGGCGGAAGTCGTGCGGTGTGAAGCGGCAACCGCCCAGCTCGGGATGGTCGATGGCGACGGCGTCGCTGAGTTTGGCCAGTTCATCACGAAGCGTTCCGGCGTTGATCACCTCGGTGCGTTGTCCGATGGTGCGCTGGAAGAGGAACGGCAGCGGCTCGCTGGTGACTCTTTCGGATGGGTTGAATCGAGTCGCCAGTGGCACGCTTTCCCTGTTCCTGGTCAGGCGCCGGATGATCGTGGCGATGACGTGAAAAAGGTCAGGGCTCATGGGGATGACACGTTCCCGATCATTTTTTGAGGGAGCGACAACCAGGAGTGCGACGATTTCGCCGTTCGGTCGGATGTATTGACGGATGCTCAGCTGCGACAATTCCAGCAGTTCGTCGCACCGAAGGCCGGTATGCCTCAAGGTCTCAACAGCCGCCCACTGCCAAAACACGGCGTCCTCGATGAACGTCACATTGATCTTGCGGTTGGCGGACAGATCAAGCACGCGGACGTTCGATACTCCATGGAAACGGCGGTGCCTGGCATCTCCTTCGGTATAGAGCCGTTGATACTGCTTCCCACCGACGGTGATGATCTCGTCTTTGCGGGTGTCGCCGGCCACTTTCAGAAGTTCATGGAAGTGATCTCTGCGTTGTGTGGCAGCGGCGATGAATGCTGGCAGCACTGGCTGTAAGAGGCGAATTCTGGAGTCCATGCGTTCTTTTGCCCGGCGGGCCGCTTTGCCCAGCGTCCGGGTCTCTCTGCCAGCGATCGGGCAAGGCGCTACCCATCGGGCCCAGCGTTCTGGTTCTTCGGCCGCCCAGCCCTGCAGGTCAAGATAGAAGGCCCTGATATTGGTCATGACGGCTTCGAGTTGAAGGCGTGGCTTTCCATCCCGGCGGAGGGCCACCACGGCCCGCCAGCTTTCGTAGTGCTCTTGCGAGATGACGAAATTCGGCTGGCCGGGGTTGATCTTTTGGAGGCCCGTCCAGAACTTCCCGCAAATGTCTTCTGCCAGGTCCCGGAGAGTGGCGTGGTCGATGTCGTGGCTGCGCCGGGTCAGGTAAGCAACGAAGACGTCGCGGATGTCCGGGTTGATGATGTTGTGTTTGTCGACCAGTTCAGCTGGCTTCTGAGCCGGGGATCGCATTGCCCCGCGGAGAGTTGGCGGGACTTGGGCGGGAAAGTGCCCGGATTCAGACATCACCCGCCAGGCAAGGTAACCGACATGCGTTTCGTAGCCACCGCCCCATCCGCCTTCGCGCGTGGCAATGGCGTAGTGCAGTAATGCCTCAGCGCTCAGGTCAGCGAACCGGATTCCTTGGGTCGTTAGTGCTGATGCCACATCCATCCGCGCGCAGCGTTTGAAGTGATTGGACGTGTCCTGTTGTTCAACGAGGGCCAGGAAGCGGTTCAGATCCGGGTCGTTTTGTGCTTGCTCAAAATGCTCGTGGTAGCGGTAGAACGAGTTGATCTTGAAGGCTTCCAGCGAAGGACGGATGACCCGTAGACAGCACAGGAGCATTAGTGAATGCCCGAGTTCGCCGTCCAGACGGAAGTTTCCCGTGGTCAGCTCACGTATTTTGCGGTGACCATCATTGAACCCTGTCGAGAGCCATTTCTCCTGCCAGGTCCGGCCGGCATGCCTGACGAGATAAGACAGCAGCCACTTCAGCCCGTGATGTCGGAGTGATTCACGTGGCTGCGTGCGGGGCCATATCGTGTCAGTCAACGAGATGATGCTCTCAGGACTTGCCGTGTCCAAGTCACCGCGCGGCCATGGCGGAATCTCCGGTCGCGCCGCCGGAGCAGCGATGATGACGGTTTGGTTCCGGGTTCTGCCGGGAACAGCTGCGTTTATCGGCCGCTGTTGTGGTCGTTTAAGGGCCTTAGGCACCGAACACCACTGAGAAATCGTCGGGATCGTAGCCCGGAGTTAGCGTTGGTTGCGGCCGTGGGGATGCCATGTGCTCTTGTACTTTTTGGAAGACCTCATCGACCCGGGGCCGTAGATAGGGAGCCATCGAGGAGACCTGCCGGTGCCGGCTCACGGCCATGATTTCAGGCAAGGTCAGATTCGGGTCCGAGACCATGCGGTTGATGGTCGTGTGTCTGAAGTCATGCAGAGACCAATCCGTGCCCAGCACGGCATTCACCCGTTGCAGCATTCGCCGGGCGGCGTGATACGTCAAGGGCCGCGGTTTGCCGTGGAGCGCCCGCCAGATCAATTCATCTGGCCTGGGAACTCCGTGCTCATGGAAGTACATGGTCAGATACCGCAGGGATTCCGGAGACACAGGCACCGGTTCCAGGACACGGGATCCTTTCGATACGACCCAAACGCGTTGCCCAGGCCAGTCGATCTGATCGCCGTGGACGCCGAGCAGCTCGCTCGCGCGGGCCCCGGAAGACACATACATACTCACCAGGGCTCGATCACGGTTCGTCCGCAGAGCCTCCATCAAACCGGCGAAAAGGTCATCCGGGATGGAACGGGGCAGCCATTCGGACTTCTTCTGCCGCAAAGGAGCCCGACCTACTCCTGGTGCTGTTTCGGTCCTGCCGCGATGAACCATGCGTCTCCGCCCTGCAGCCTCAGGAACCGGGTTGATAAGAGGACCACGACCGAAGCGTGAGTGGTAGGAGTAAAACGACGAAATCACCGAAAGGGCGTGATTGATCGTTGCCGGCGCATAGCCCCCGACCAAGGGACGCTTACCTGTGCGCGAATTCCTGCCCCGCTGACCGGTCCCCCGCCGCTGAGGATTCACCGCGGACCGCATCCACCCCACCAGGACCTCGACCTCCGCACGAGTGGCCTGCTCCCATCCACTGCCGAGCAGACCAAGAATGCGCCACCACCTGAGCAAGTCGTTGCCGTAAGAGCGGACGGTCAAAGGGCTCATATCGCTCAGAACAAGATCACGAAGGAACAATGAGAAGTCCGCGATCTCTTGCCCCTTGTCGTCGATGACGACGTAAGGCAAGAGGCCCTCCGTTCTCGGGACTACCGCGCCTATCGCCAGCAGGCCAATCTGTCCCTCGAGCAGTTTGAGCCGCACTTCGTCCACGAGAACCACCTCTCCGGAGAACCCTGATCCAGACTCTACGACGAAGTTCAGTTAACAGGACTGACTGCATCAGCTTGTTGTT
>NZ_VDEV01000046.1:0-5311 GCF_006151685.1 Arthrobacter sp. BB-1 | reverse complement strand
CGCCCCTTGCCCTTACGGGTAGACAGGCCTCCGTCGGCCACAGCTCCGCAAGCTTCGCCAGCAGCCAAAACAACGGGGGGAGAGGGGACGCTGGCCGGTCACCTAAGCCGCCCCGCCAACGGCAAACAACTTGGTCCGCGCCCGCACCGTTTCCAGCCGCTTGACAGACATAGAAGCGTCGGGGGAAAGGGGAAGCTGGCCGGTCACCTAGGCCGCCCAACACACCCCCACGTCTCTGCAAGGACAAAAACCATGAACGCAACACCCACGCTCGAAATGCTCGACCCGGCCACCCTGACCGTCGATATCAACGTCCGCAAGGACGCCGCCCTGACCGCCGATTTCATCGCCAGCATCAAGGAACACGGCGTGATGGAACCCGTGATCGCCCACCGCAAGGACGACGGAACCGTGCACGTCCTGATGGGCCAGCGCCGGACCCGCGCCGCCGTCGAAGCAGGGCGGGACAGCATCCCGGTAATGATCATCGACAGCCCCGAAGAAGCCGAACGCATCGTCACGCAGGTCGTGGAGAACATCCAGCGCGCCGAACTGACGGAAGCCGACGAAGCCGACGCCTACCACCAGCTGTCCCTGATCGGCGTCTCGGCCGCCGCGATCGCCAAGAAGACCGGACGGACCAAGACCACCGTCGAGTCCGCCCTTAAAGCCAAGTCCACCGAGACCGGAGCCGCCGCCCTGGGCAAGGGATACACCATCGAAGAGGCTTTGGTACTCGCGGAATTCTTTCTTATGTGGACACTGCGAGCCTCATGGAGGATGAAGGCTGGGGGTGTTGCACTGGGAAGGTGACGCAGATGCGGGTTGTTACGACCAAGTCATCCGGGAGGGTTTCCAGCGTGATGCTTCTGGATCCAGACGGTTCGGCCGTGGTCCCTGTCTGCAGATTTTTGCAACACATTTTGGACTCCGGAGGCAGTCCGAACACTGCTTCGGCGTACGGTTTTGATCTGAAGAACTTGTTTGAATTCTTCGAGGAGGCTGGCACGGGCTGGGATGATTTCCGTCCTGCTGTCGGTTTGGACTTCTTGGGCTGGTTGCGGAAGCGACCGAGCCGAAGGCCAGCCCAGCGGCTTGGTCTTGCTATCACCGGCACTGAGGGACGGCTGCTGTCCGTGGCTACTGTTGCCCGGGTGCTGGCGGCCGTTTCGAGCTTTTATGAGTGGGCAATCATCGCTGAGCTGTTCGATGCGGAAAACCCAATGCGCCGGCAACTTGATCGGTCTTTGGCCATGGTGAGTGAGCGGCACCGACCCTTTACAGGTGGTGCAAGTAGGCAGCAGCCGGTCCGGCGACAGATCAGGGTCAAACTGCCCCTGAGACTGCCGCGACCCTTGGCGTTACCGGAAGTTGAGGCGTTGCTGAACAGCATGACCTGTTTGAGGGATCTAGCGATGGTCCTGCTGATGCTTGATGGAGGATTGCGCCCAGGGGAGGTGCTGAGCTTGCACCTCGAGGATGTTTCGTACGGGCACCGACGCGTCACTATCCGGAAACGAGATGACCATCCGCGGGGAGCGAGAGGGAAATCTCGTCAAGAACGCGTTGTTGATGTGCTGGAACCCCGCACTTTGGATGCCGTCAACCGATATGTCATGCGTGAACGTCCGTCCCAATCGGAGAGCCCGTTTCTCTTTCTCGTCGGTGGCCGCGGTGTTCGATCGTGTGATCCGCTTTCGTACGACGCGCTGGTGCGGATGTTCTCTCGACGGCTGAACGAGCTCGGACTGCGGGCACCCGAGAAGACACCGCACGCCTTGCGGCATACACACGCAACCCTGATGTGGGAAGCCGGCATGCGCGAGTTGGCACTCCAACAACGCCTGGGCCACGCATCACCGGAGTCGACCCGGATTTATACCAGGGTTTCGGATTCTCAGGTCCGCGACGAATACCGCGCTGCCTTGGCTGCTCTCCAGTGAATTCCGCTGCACGGGCAACTGCAGGGATACCCGTTCCTACCGCACGCCAGCACGCTACGGAGATCGAGTATGGAGGGTGGGTCAAGGCGTTTATCCCTCACTACGCGGCCCGCTACCAGCGCATGGCGGCCTACCGCAGGTTTGTTCAGGCTTGGCCTGATCTGGAGGACTGGTTCCGGGCGCCTCTTCTCGTCCGGGCTGGCTTTACCGGCGGACCGCTTCGCGCCACCGGACGTACGGGTACCTTCGACGCCAGTGGCTATCTGGTCTATTTGGCCCTCGTGCACGGCATCGGTCTGGATTACGAATTTTTATTCGTCCGAAAGTACGCCCGGCTTTTCAGCGTCCAGGCAGGCGGCAAGGGGCTCGGGGTGGACCTGGACCTCTTTGCCGCTCGCATGACACGCCTGACGGAGCTTGGATACGGGACAAAGTCATCCCATTCAAACCTCACCTGGGCGACCGGCCGTCTCCTCCTGCATCGCGGCGACCCCGACATCACGGCGATCTCCGCCGATGACCTTTTTCATATGGCCGAGCAAATTCGGTCCTTTGGCCAACGGGAGGACTTCGCTCAGCTCCGGGCCGCGCTCTACCAGAAGTCCCCTTGGCAGATGACCGGCGACAACGCCGGGGAACGCTTTGCCAGGGCCCACTTGGCGAAAATCCACTGCCTGCACGTCCTGCTGTTTAACGTTGGGCAGGTCACCGACCCGCCGATTACCGGCACGAGGCGCCGCGCGAGCTGGGAAGAAAACCTACTCCCGGAGCTCTGCCCACCACGGATCCGGGCAGTCGTTGAGCGCTATCTCCTCACCCGACTTGAGGCACAGTTCGACCGTCCACAAACGGTCAGGATCGCCCGGGAAGGCTTGCGGCGCCTCGTGAACTGGCTTGGACGTGAACATCCAGACATTACATCCATGGCACAACTGGATCGGGCCTTGATTGAGGAATACCTCCGTTGGTTGCCCACATACCCGAGTCAGAACACCGGCCAACCGCTGCACGTGACCACCCGCAAGCACGAGATCAATGCCATCGCAGCATTCTGTCGCGATACCGGCATATGGGGTTGGGACGACGTTCCGGGCAGGCCACTGCTCACGACCCGGGACGCACCTCGCAGGCAGGAGACAATTCCCCGATACCTCCCCCGGCACGAGCTGGACGCCCTGATGACCGCGATAGAAGGCCTGGCCGATCCATTGCAGCGAACCGCCCTGTTGCTGCTGAGGTGGTCTGGTGCAAGACGGGACGAGATCCGGCGACTTACCTGGGACTGCCTCGACACCTACGCCAGCGGCCATCCCAGGCTGCGGATCCCGGTCGGCAAAGGCCATTCTGAACGCCTCATCCCGCTGCATGCTGACGCGGCCGTTGCCCTGCAGGAGACAATCAACCAGGCCAAGGCGATGAAGGCAGTAGCGCGGCGTGATCCCACTACCGGCCGGTGCGAGAACTACATTTTCGTCCGCAAGGGCAAACTCCTGTCATCGGCGACCCTCTTCGATGACGCCTTTGAGAAGGCGTGCACCGCTGCCGGCCTCGTCGATTCCAAGGGAACCAGGACCGTCAGCGCACACAGGCTGCGCCACACCCTGGGGACACAGCTCGCCGAAGGGGGAGCGAGGATTCAGACCATCATGACGATCCTCGGCCATAAGAGCGCTTCGATGTCCATGATTTACAGCAGGATCTCCGACCCCGTAGTCCGCCGCCAATACGAGGAAGCATTGGCGTCAGGTAATCGGATTGCCGGTCCGGCAGCTGAAGCCCTCATGAACGGAAGGCTTGACGACGAGTCAGTTCACTGGCTGCAGACCAACTTTCTCAAGACCGAACTCGAACTCGGGCATTGCCTGCGTCTGCCCGCAGAAGGGCCCTGTGAATGCGAACTGATGCTCTCCTGCCCTAAATTCCTCACGACCAGCGAATATGCACCCAGACTCAAGGCGCGACTTGAACGCGAAGAAGAACTTGTCATTGACGCAGAGGTCCATGGGTGGCCGCGCGAAGTTGAACGTCACCAAGCTACCCAGCGGCGGATCAAACAATTACTCAACGACCTTGATGAAGACGGCATACTGACGAAGTCTGTTAGTTCAATCGACGACGCATAGGGGCAGCATTGAAAAGATCGGCATGGGCTCTGGCAGCAACAGCAACCATCTTCCTGATATTCGTTCTGCCATATCTCATGGCAGCGTTCGGAGCAGCCGCTAACGGGACTGAAACCTTGCTGCTGGTGGTCCTCGTATGGGCAGTCACCTGGACGATAAGTCGCAGACGTTCTCGTCGAGACAACGTGTGAATCTGATAGCCCTTTAAGGTGATCTGAGGCCTTCAGGAAGCTAAATGACAGTTTCGTTGCCTTGTCATCGCTCCTGGTGGTACCGCCCGCGGTAGGCTGGCCGAAGATGAGCCTGAGGGGGCAGCGCTATGAAACGTAAAGTCTTTGCGGCGACACTTGTTTTCGCGGCACTACTGCTAACCGGATGCCAGTCAACACCAAACATCAGCGCGCTGGAGCAGAACTCCGAAGCAGATCAGTTGCCTGGCGGACTGACGATTTGGCCTGAGAATGAGGTTCCTGCAAGCAACATCAGGCTGCTGGTCGAACACGAGGGAACTCAATACTTCGGCGCCAAAACCGCAAACGGCAAAGGGGCTTGCGTCGCCGTCCTCCCGACGACCGATTCAAAAACTTGGGTCGCGGGTTGCGGTGACATGACGGATGACCGGGAGATTGTCCATGTCAGCGGTTTGGGCATAGCCGAGACCGTGCTCATGACAGACGGGTTCGATATCGACCGCCTCAGCGGCGAAGGCTGGAAGCCCATCCACCGCAATATCGTAGTTACCGGCTCCCCGGCGCGCTGATTCGCGAGATTGCCACCCAGGCTTCTGCTCACCCTTGACGATCACCGCTTGTCCACATAATTGAGGACGACGAGGAAGCCACCGCCGAGCTCGAGTCCGTCATCATGGACGAACCCGACATGCTCCTGCACGTCACCCAGCAGCTGCGCGACAAGCGCGACCGCGCCGCCGCGCTGGCCGCACTCACCGCAGAGCTGGAATCGGACGGAACGACTGTTGTCCCGGAATGTGGGTACGGGGAGGACAGCGAAACCCTCCGGGTCACGTCCCTGAAAAGGGCGGACGGCGAACCGGCCACCGACGAGGACGGAAACGCCGTCTACATCGAGACGGACTATCGCGGCCAGCACTCCGCTGTCGCCGTCGTCACCGGCTGGAAAGACCTGGGCTTCACGCTCCGCTACTACAGCGGCTACGGCACATCATCGGCCCCCAAAGGCCCGATGACCGATGAGGAGAAGGCCGAACGGAAAACTCTGATCGAA
>NZ_VDEV01000045.1:0-5722 GCF_006151685.1 Arthrobacter sp. BB-1 | reverse complement strand
TGTGTCTGTTGTTTGAGAACTCAATAGTGTGCCAAGTTTGTTGATACCAATTGTTTTAGTGATTGGTTGAATTGACTGGATTGCCCGCCCCTGTGGGTGGTCTGGTTTTTACAGCTGGTTTCAAATTTTGTGCAGCCTTTTTGTCCCGTTTTCCCGGGGCTGGGGGTTGTGTCTGTTTTACTTCAACGGAGAGTTTGATCCTGGCTCAGGATGAACGCTGGCGGCGTGCTTAACACATGCAAGTCGAACGATGATCCCAGCTTGCTGGGGGATTAGTGGCGAACGGGTGAGTAACACGTGAGTAACCTGCCCTTAACTCTGGGATAAGCCTGGGAAACTGGGTCTAATACCGGATATGACTCCTCATCGCATGGTGGGGGGTGGAAAGCTTTTTGTGGTTTTGGATGGACTCGCGGCCTATCAGCTTGTTGGTGAGGTAATGGCTTACCAAGGCGACGACGGGTAGCCGGCCTGAGAGGGTGACCGGCCACACTGGGACTGAGACACGGCCCAGACTCCTACGGGAGGCAGCAGTGGGGAATATTGCACAATGGGCGCAAGCCTGATGCAGCGACGCCGCGTGAGGGATGACGGCCTTCGGGTTGTAAACCTCTTTCAGTAGGGAAGAAGCGTAAGTGACGGTACCTGCAGAAGAAGCGCCGGCTAACTACGTGCCAGCAGCCGCGGTAATACGTAGGGCGCAAGCGTTATCCGGAATTATTGGGCGTAAAGAGCTCGTAGGCGGTTTGTCGCGTCTGCCGTGAAAGTCCGGGGCTCAACTCCGGATCTGCGGTGGGTACGGGCAGACTAGAGTGATGTAGGGGAGACTGGAATTCCTGGTGTAGCGGTGAAATGCGCAGATATCAGGAGGAACACCGATGGCGAAGGCAGGTCTCTGGGCATTAACTGACGCTGAGGAGCGAAAGCATGGGGAGCGAACAGGATTAGATACCCTGGTAGTCCATGCCGTAAACGTTGGGCACTAGGTGTGGGGGACATTCCACGTTTTCCGCGCCGTAGCTAACGCATTAAGTGCCCCGCCTGGGGAGTACGGCCGCAAGGCTAAAACTCAAAGGAATTGACGGGGGCCCGCACAAGCGGCGGAGCATGCGGATTAATTCGATGCAACGCGAAGAACCTTACCAAGGCTTGACATGAACCGGTAATACCTGGAGACAGGTGCCCCGCTTGCGGTCGGTTTACAGGTGGTGCATGGTTGTCGTCAGCTCGTGTCGTGAGATGTTGGGTTAAGTCCCGCAACGAGCGCAACCCTCGTTCTATGTTGCCAGCACGTGATGGTGGGGACTCATAGGAGACTGCCGGGGTCAACTCGGAGGAAGGTGGGGACGACGTCAAATCATCATGCCCCTTATGTCTTGGGCTTCACGCATGCTACAATGGCCGGTACAAAGGGTTGCGATACTGTGAGGTGGAGCTAATCCCAAAAAGCCGGTCTCAGTTCGGATTGGGGTCTGCAACTCGACCCCATGAAGTCGGAGTCGCTAGTAATCGCAGATCAGCAACGCTGCGGTGAATACGTTCCCGGGCCTTGTACACACCGCCCGTCAAGTCACGAAAGTTGGTAACACCCGAAGCCGGTGGCCTAACCCCTTGTGGGAGGGAGCTGTCGAAGGTGGGACTGGCGATTGGGACTAAGTCGTAACAAGGTAGCCGTACCGGAAGGTGCGGCTGGATCACCTCCTTTCTAAGGAGCACCTACAGGCTGTCACTGCGTGTATGCGTTGGTGGGGGTTTGTCAGGAGTATATGCCCGTTGCGCAGACGCAAGTTCTGCGGCGGGTGCTCAAGGGTGGAATATCAACGGATAGCGGCTGCCTGGTCTTGGTCTTGTTTAGTACGGATGCTTTGTGTGTCCTGGAACGGCGGGGTCTGGGGTTGGGTGGTTTAGTGTTTGGCACACTGTTGGGTCCTGAGGCAACAGGACCGGTATGGGCCTCTTTTGTGGGGGTTGTGCCGGGTTTGTTTGTTTCTGGTTTCCTGGCTGCACCGATCATGCATGTTGTGTGTGTGGGGTGTGTGGTACGGGGTTGTTGTTTGAGAACTACATAGTGGACGCGAGCATCTTTTATAAGAAGCAATTTCCAAGAATATGAACCTGGATCTGGCTGCGCGTGGTGATGGTCCCTCTTTTGGGGGGTTGTTGTTGGGTGTGGTTGGTTTCTGTGGTTCTCTCGAAAATTAGCGTTTTTGATCTTTTGTGGTCAAGTTTTTAAGAGCACACGGTGGATGCCTTGGCATTAGGAGCCGAAGAAGGACGTAGGAATCTGCGATAAGCCTGGGGGAGTCGATAACCGGACTGTGATCCCAGGGTGTCCGAATGGGGAAACCCCGCCAGGGACGCGAGTTGCCTGGTGACCCGCATCTGAACACATAGGGTGCGTGGAGGGAACGCGGGGAAGTGAAACATCTCAGTACCCGCAGGAAGAGAAAACAATAGTGATTCCGTTAGTAGTGGCGAGCGAACGCGGATCAGGCTAAACCGTTCCATGTGTGATAGCCGGCGGGCGTTGCATGGTCGGGGTTGTGGGACTTTCCGTACTGTCTCTGCCGGGGCAGTGGGGTGTGATGTGCAGGCATAGGTGAACGGTCTTGAAAGGCCGGCCAGAGAGGGTGTTAGCCCCGTAACCGTAATGTTGTGTACCGCCCGGATGAGTATCCCAAGTAGTACGGGGCCCGAGAAATCCCGTGCGAATCTGTCAGGACCACCTGATAAGCCTAAATACTCCCTAATGACCGATAGCGGACCAGTACCGTGAGGGAAAGGTGAAAAGTACCCCGGGAGGGGAGTGAAACAGTACCTGAAACCGTGTGCTTACAATCCGTCGGAGCCAGTCTGATTCTGGTGACGGCGTGCCTTTTGAAGAATGAGCCTGCGAGTTAGTGTTACGTCGCGAGGTTAACCCGTGTGGGGCAGCCGTAGCGAAAGCGAGTCTGAATAGGGCGTTGCAGTGGCGTGATCTAGACCCGAAGCGAAGTGATCTACCCATGGCCAGGTTGAAGCGACGGTAAGACGTCGTGGAGGACCGAACCCACTTCAGTTGAAAATGGAGGGGATGAGCTGTGGGTAGGGGTGAAAGGCCAATCAAACTTCGTGATAGCTGGTTCTCCCCGAAATGCATTTAGGTGCAGCGTTGCGTGTTTCTTGCTGGAGGTAGAGCTACTGGATGGCTAATGGGCCCTACAAGGTTACTGACGTCAGCCAAACTCCGAATGCCGGTAAGTGAGAGCGCAGCAGTGAGACTGTGGGGGATAAGCTTCATAGTCGAGAGGGAAACAGCCCAGACCACCAACTAAGGCCCCTAAGCGTGTGCTAAGTGGGAAAGGATGTGGAGTTGCGAAGACAACCAGGAGGTTGGCTTAGAAGCAGCCATCCTTAAAAGAGTGCGTAATAGCTCACTGGTCAAGTGATTCCGCGCCGACAATGTAGCGGGGCTCAAGTACACCGCCGAAGTTGTGGCATTCAAATATTAGCTAAGCCCTTGTGGTTCAGGCGTTTGGATGGGTAGGGGAGCGTCGTGTGGGCGGTGAAGTCGCGGTGTAAACCAGCGGTGGAGCCTACACGAGTGAGAATGCAGGCATGAGTAGCGAAAGACGGGTGAGAAACCCGTCCGCCGAATGATCAAGGGTTCCAGGGTCAAGCTAATCTGCCCTGGGTAAGTCGGGACCTAAGGCGAGGCCGACAGGCGTAGTCGATGGACAACGGGTTGATATTCCCGTACCGGCGAAAAACCGCCCATGCTGAACAGGGGATACTAACTGCCCGAGACCTGCCCGATCGCCCTTGTGGTGTGAGGGTTTTGGTGGAGCGCAGGACCTGATCCTGGGAGGCAAGCGTATTAACAGGTGTGACGCAGGAAGGTAGCCAAGCCGGGCGATGGTTGTCCCGGTCTAAGGATGTAGGGCGAACGGTAGGCAAATCCGCTGTTCATGATGCCTGAGATCTGATGGGACCCCCGTTTGGGGGGATTTGGTGATCCTATGCTGCCGAGAAAAGCATCGACGCGAGGTTTTAGCCGCCCGTACCCCAAACCGACACAGGTGATCAGGTAGAGAATACTAAGGCGATCGAGAGAATTATGGTTAAGGAACTCGGCAAAATGCCCCCGTAACTTCGGGAGAAGGGGGGCCCCAACCTTGATACACCCTTGCGGTGTGGAGGGGATCGGGGCCGCAGAGACCAGGGGGAAGCGACTGTTTACTAAAAACACAGGTCCGTGCGAAGTCGCAAGACGATGTATACGGACTGACTCCTGCCCGGTGCTGGAAGGTTAAGAGGACCGGTTAGCCGCAAGGCGAAGCTGAGAATTTAAGCCCCAGTAAACGGCGGTGGTAACTATAACCATCCTAAGGTAGCGAAATTCCTTGTCGGGTAAGTTCCGACCTGCACGAATGGAGTAACGACTTCCCCGCTGTCTCAACCATAAACTCGGCGAAATTGCAGTACGAGTAAAGATGCTCGTTACGCGCAGCAGGACGGAAAGACCCCGAGACCTTTACTATAGTTTGGTATTGGTGTTCGGAGTGGCTTGTGTAGGATAGGTGGGAGACGTTGAAGCCCGGACGCCAGTTCGGGTGGAGTCATCGTTGAAATACCACTCTGGTCACTTTGGACATCTAACTTCGGCCCGTAATCCGGGTCAGGGACAGTGCCTGATGGGTAGTTTAACTGGGGCGGTTGCCTCCTAAAAAGTAACGGAGGCGCCCAAAGGTTCCCTCAGCCTGGTTGGCAATCAGGTGTCGAGTGTAAGTGCACAAGGGAGCTTGACTGTGAGAGAGACATCTCGAGCAGGGACGAAAGTCGGGACTAGTGATCCGGCGGTACATTGTGGAATGGCCGTCGCTCAACGGATAAAAGGTACCTCGGGGATAACAGGCTGATCTTGCCCAAGAGTCCATATCGACGGCATGGTTTGGCACCTCGATGTCGGCTCGTCGCATCCTGGGGCTGGAGTAGGTCCCAAGGGTTGGGCTGTTCGCCCATTAAAGCGGTACGCGAGCTGGGTTTAGAACGTCGTGAGACAGTTCGGTCCCTATCCGCTGCGCGCGCAGGAAATTTGAGAAGGGCTGTCCTTAGTACGAGAGGACCGGGACGGACGAACCTCTGGTGTGTCAGTTGTACTGCCAAGTGCACCGCTGATTAGCTACGTTCGGATGGGATAACCGCTGAAAGCATCTAAGCGGGAAGCTCGCTTCAAGATGAGATTTCCATACACCTTGTGTGTGAGAGGCCCCCAGCCAGACCACTGGGTTGATAGGCCGGATGTGGAAGCGAGGACTAACGACTCGTGAAGCTGACCGGTACTAATAGGCCGATAACTTACACCACACACCCACCCCGCAAACGGGTTCAAAAGCGTTTGCACCAAGGGGGAGGGTAAAAAGATAACAAGACTGCTTGCGTCCACTATGTGGTTCCCAACCAACAAACCCGCCACGGGCCTGTTGCGCTGAGGAACACAACTGAATAAACAACACCACCGCTCCCAACAACACACGGGAGCAGTTGTAACCACAAAACTTCCCACCCCGGGCACCACAACCCGGCGGACGGGTACAAGGGTTACGGCGGTCATAGCGTGGGGGAAACGCCCGGTCCCATTCCGAACCCGGAAGCTAAGACCCACAGCGCCGATGGTACTGCACCCGGGAGGGTGTGGGAGAGTAGGTCACCGCCGGACACACATTACAGCAGGGCCCTGACG
>NZ_VDEV01000044.1:0-103214 GCF_006151685.1 Arthrobacter sp. BB-1 | reverse complement strand
GACTACGGTCCGCCGCGAATGGGTCAAGAACTTGCTGTCGAAGAAGCAGGCCCCTAAGGGCTGGCAGTACTTCACCGTGCACGCCATCACCCACCACGCGGAAACGGCCAGCGGCTATGACGGGAAGGTCGCCGCTGAGATGGTCGGGGCGAAGGTCGAAGAGTCCAACGCCTGGGCGTGGAACCCGCTCCGTGACCATGTCGCCAAGACGACGACGCGTCCGGAGTTTTCCCTGATCGCGCTGGTGTGCACAGGATATGAAAAGACGATCGCCAAGGACTCGTGGCGGTCCCCGAGCCAGACCCACCGGGACTACCTGAACCAGTTGGTTCTTTGGGGGTACACCGCGAGTGAGGTCGAGCAGATCATTCTCGACAGTGGCAAGCCAGCCGAGGTTGACGCCGCCTAAACTGGTACAGCCTTGCCGGGCGTCATCTGTCGCACCCGCCCGGCAAGGCCAGCACCAAACTCACGACACCAGGGCACGGAACCTTTCAGAAGTCGGGCGGTCCGCCGCCCTGGGCGAACCACAGCAGCCACTCACCAGCGGCGGACCGCCGTTCAACGCGGCTACCCATGCCGGCACCTGGTGCCGCGCTGTCACAAACGGCGAGGTTTCCCCGCGCAACTGGGTTCACGGAAACATGCTCAGCTACGCTGAGTTTGCAAGATCTCCTTTGTCCGAGGAGCGAAGACAGGCCGACCCTCCAGCCGGCCTGTCTTTGTTTAACCACCTACGCCGCCACAACCAGGTAGAACGAACCCGCCGCGTTCCGGCAAAGATTTAGACACGTTACTGCAGAGACAGCGAAGGCTCCGCACCCAACTGGTGCGGAGCCTTAACTGTGTGCCCCCGGTTGCAAAAGACCCGGCCGCCTTCAGGAGCTGGGACGGCAGCGGCGAGGCCTGGCCTGGGGAAAACTGTCCGGTCCCAACCCCGCACGCAACAGAGGCTGTGCACAGCCACCGTTCACCCAAGGCGAACGTGCGCACCGGCGGTGACATGGTGGTTGTGTGCATGTGGTCAGATGGGTCCCGTCGTCCAACTTGTGTGCGGGAAAAGCAGCGGAGCGGTTGGGCTTTTGCCGTGCACATGTGGGCGAGGGGCAAGCTACTGGGCCGCGGCGTCCCCGTCTTCTGTGGACGGGGAATTGTCGTCCGAGGTACGTGTGGTGGCCGGCTTCCGGCGACGCGCTGCGGCGCCGGATTCGAGTCCGAGCTTCTTCAGCTCTTCGGGGCTCCACCCGTCTTTGGTGGCGCGCACGTAGGCGCGCTTGTCTTCCCGTTCGGCGTCGGCGAGCTGCTCGCGCAGGTCCGTGATGCGCTGCCTGGTCTTGACCAGGTTCGTGACGGACTCGATACGCGAGTCCAGAAGGGCGCGGGCCTGATTGCGGGTCTGTTCAATATCAATGGTTGGCATGCCCCCACCGTAACCACAGGAGCAGCCGTTCGTAGGGCAGCGACGCGCAGCGGCGTGCCACTTCCCGACCAGCAAGGCACCAGAGGCAGGAAAAGAGCGGGAGCCGACTTCGCCGGAGCAAGCTGGTAACTTAGCCGGGCTAAGTTCGTGTCGCTCCCGGAAACTGCGTTCCGGTCGCGGCAGACTGGTGTCTGGTCCCGGGTGTTCCGGGTCGCTGCGCTGGCAGGGTAGGGGAGGGGCGGAAACGGATGAGCCAAGGCAACGGCTTCGCCGGTTGGAAGTCCCGCCGCCGCCGCGCGAACGTTGACGGTGGCAGGATGCACCGTCACGAGGTCAAGGTCAGCCCCGAAGAAGAGGCCCAGCTGCTGGCCCTGGCGGAGAAGCACCGCGTCACGATCCCACGGCTCCTGATCGAAGCAGCGTTGAACGAGGACAGCGAACGTCCGTCGGAGCGGCGTGATCAGTTCATGCAGCTTTCGAACCTTCAGCGGCTGATCGGGTCCGTGGCGAACAACATCAACCAGATCGCCCGGCACGCCAACTCAACGGGTGAAGTGCCACCTGATGCGGCGCCCGCGATCGCGCACGCCAGGAGCGTCATCATCCGCATCGACCGCCAGCTGGCCGACATGGCCGGCCGGTGATCCTGCCATGATTCCAAACATCACTCAGGGTGACCGCATGGCGGGCCTGATGATCTACCTTGCAGGCCCGGGACGTGCCAACGAACACGAGGAACCGCACCTCGTTGCCGGTGACTCCGCGCTCATGGCCTGGCACGACGACAACGAACTGAACCGCGGCGCTGCCCTGGATATCGCCAATGCACTGGACCGTGCCAAGCAGTTCTACAAAACGGACGTCGATGGCGGCCACGTCTTCCACTGCTCACTGAGCCTGGCGGCCGAAGAAGGCCAGCTCACCGACGAGCAGTGGGGCGCCATCGCCAACGACTTCATGAAGGACATGGACTTCACCGAGGACGGCGGAAAGGCCCCGGCCCGATGGGTTGCCGTCCGCCACGGACTGAGCAAGAACGGCAACGACCACATCCACATCGTGGCCAGCATGGTCCGCGACGACGGCACCAAATGGAACAGCTGGAAGAGCAAGTACAAGTCCCAACAGGTCGCCCGGGCACTGGAGAAAGAGTACGGACTCACCGAACTCGAAGCCGTCCGCGCCGAACGCGGATACACCCCCGCGGAACACGCCAAAGCCACCCGCCACGGACTGCCCGAGGTCGAACGCCACAGCCTCGCCCGCAAGATCCGCACCTGCGCGACAGCATCAACGGACGAAGCAGAATTCGTCCGCCGCGCCCGCCAAGAAGGCCTGCTCCTGCGGCCGCGCTACGCAGCCGGCCGAACCGACGTGGTGACCGGATATTCTGTTGCCGAACGGCCACGCAAGGGGGAGCGGGCCATCTGGTTCGGCGGTAACTCCCTGGGACGCGATCTCGCCCTGCCCAAACTCCGCAGTGACTGGGAGAGCACCCCCGAATCAGCAACCGCGGCCGTCGCGGAATGGAACGCCGCAGCCCGCAACCGCCGACCCGTAGCAGTGGGCAGGGAGACGATGCAGCCCTCTGCGGAACTGTGGAGCAAGTACGCCAACGACATCAGTACTCTCCGCGAGAAACTGGCCACCACGCCACACAATGATCACGCAGCCTGGGCGCAGGCCGCCCGCGAAACAGCAGCCGCATTTGGTGCATGGTCCAAGCGCATCGAACCCACCCCCGGGCCCCTGGCAGACGCCGCACGCGAGCTGTCCAAATCAGCCCAGCTCCGCCGCTACCCGAAGCGGCCCGCGGCCGCGCTGCCGTCGGCACGCGGCGCGACAATGATCCTGCTGGCAGCCACCTCCAAGAGCGAACGGGCAGCCTACGCCCTGATGTTCCGGCAGCTCGCCCAGACCGCGCGGGCTATCCACGACATGCACAAAGCCACCGACGACCTCCGCCGGGTCCGCGGTCTCGCCGCAGCCGTGACCGCTGCCAGCAAAGCCGTCGAAGCCAGCGCCACAACACAGACCATCAAGGCGCAACCCATCACCATGGAAGCACTGCGGGAACAGCACCCGGGAGCCAGCGAAGAAGCCCTCCGGGCACGGCTCATCGCCGAACGATCCCGCGGCCGCGCACCTGTCCCGACGACACTCACCAGGGCAGAAAAAACACTGCAGCAGGCCGGGCCTACCGGCCCACAGGAAACACGCGAAGACCACCATCCGAAACCAGGCATCGAGCGATAGGGGAGAAGCATGAGCGAAGCAGACGGAATGGACGAAGCAGTAGACGGGGCCATGCGTACAGGGCTGATGGTCGCCGCACGCATCGGGGAGCAACTGGCACGAATGCGGGAAGAAGAACAGCGCAACATCGCCGCCGCCGAAGAACACCGCGCACGCCAACTGCAGGAACGCTTCGACGCCCAACGCGCAGCCGCCCGCGCCCAGCTCGCACCAACCGCCAGGGACGACTGGTGGGACAAAGCCACCCCCGAAATGATCCAACAAGCTCACCAGACAGCCACAGCATGGAAGGCATACGACCCCGAGGCCTCTCAGGCGTCAGAACACATTAGGGACCAGGTACAGGCCCGGTACGGCATCGACGTTAACAACACAGGAGCGGACGAAGCGTCCGTTTTCGCGGCCCTAAGCCGGGCACAGCAAGCACAAACCGAAGCCGAAAACGGCCGGACCAAAGCCTCCGACGCCCGCACCGACGAGGTCGTGGCCGTGGCTGCGGTAGCTGGCGCCAACAGGCAGGACAAGGCAGCTCAAAAGGCCCAGGACGGACCGGGTTGCGACTCCCCGGAGCGGCGCCAGCAGCTGGCGGAAAGCCTCGAAGGCAAAGGCGACCGCGAAGCGGTCAACTCCCGACTCCTGGCCGACAAGCACCAGGGCACTCCGGCCACCGCCGCAGTCGCCCTAAAGCCGTCGCTGTCCAAAACATCAAAGATGACGAAACAGAGCGGCAAGGAAAAGATCCTGGAACGTGGGGGGCTCGAGCGCTAGAGGTTGTGGCTCCGCGCGGTCACTGCCGTCGAGTCAACACTGCCGGCAACGCCCACAACAATGCACACGCCTAAGCCCCCTAGGTCCACAAGCCCGCAGATCGTCTGGAATCGGTGGAAGGCGCTAATCGCCGTGAGGCCGCTCGCCCTGGCCCTGTGCGTGAACCGATTCGCGGCGACTGTATGATCCAACTACGAGGAATCAGAGAGGTGTGACGGCAACGTGGAGTCACCAGAATTCGATGTGGATGATGCCATCGTTCTTCTTTTGGGAAGCGAGCCTGGTCAGCAGGAACGACGGGGTGAAATTCGCGGTATAACCCGACTGGAAAAGTTGGTGTTCCTCATGGACAAAGAAACGTCCGCTGAGGAGTACTTTACGGAGGACCCGGAGTTTGAGGCCTACAATTTCGGTCCTTTTTCATCAAAGGTATACAAGGCCGTGGACACGCTGGTGGAAGCGGGCCTGGTCGAGGACTCAGCCCAGCTGAGCCGAACAGACGATGACATGTGGGAGTCCGAAAAACTCATCGGAGGCGACGACGAGTCCAACGCGTTCCGGACCCGCAACTTCCGGCTTACCCCCTTGGGTGAGGAGTACTTCGATGCACTTCAACAGGAGTTGCCCGCTAAGCTACTGCAACAGACGCAGAAGCTTAGGAAGCAGTTCTCCGGGTGGCCGTTGAGAGACCTTGTCCGGTATGTCTACCAAAAGTATGAGAGCTATACCTCTAAGTCGTTGATCCGAGACGACATTCTGGGTCCGCGCCGGATATGAATCAGGCCACAATTCTTGTCTACGCAATACCCTTTGCTATTGCCAGCTACATCGCCCTCTGGCCTGCTGGATCGCTGGCTTCAAGCCTTGGCGAGAAGCTGAAAACTAAAGAACGCAATGCACGGTCAAACCTAGTTAACGGAGCCATACGACATTTAAAGGGTCTTAGGGTACGACTGGACGAACTGTTCCGCGACTACGACGACGGCAACGACCTATTCCTGGTTGCGGTTGAACCAAAGGAAGTCCTCGAGCCCGCCCGCGAATATGTCCGACTCATGGTCTTACAGACCAAGATGGCCCGCCAGCTCCGCGTAGCTCAAAGACTGGCTAGGGTATCGTTTTGGATCCTCGTGGGATTCTCCGTCGCCATTACAGCGACCCTACTAACCTCCGCTGCAGAAACCCTTATCGGAATAGATCCAGCGCGGTGGGCCCTAGGCATTTCTGCGCTCATATTTGTGTGCGGAGGCGGTGTTTACATCGCGCTACTGCTGGTAGTTCGGCGGCTGGATTTTGCTCATGTGCAAGCATCGGAGCTTACAGGTGCAGACGACGACACTGTAAACCTGAACAGCCTGACAGGGGTTGAGGACTAATGGTTGTTTTGCCTTGGGACGAGGCTCCGATCCTCCGTAACAGGGAGGAAGAAAAGCTGTTGACTCCTCTCTTACATATGATGCGAAATCGCGGCTGGATCAACGAAAACAGCTTGATGCTCTCGGAGATGCCACTAAATGGAAGAAGAGCGGACCTAGCCACCCTGACGAAGAGCGGCATCGCGTCTGCTTACGAGATGAAGATTGGGTCGTTTCAGCGCGTGCTGGAACAGGCGATGTATAACCGGCTCAGCTTCGACAGGAGCTGGATTGTGGTGAATCATCGCCCTACTGCAAAAAATCTGGCTCAGGCACGCGAAAATGGCATTGGCGTTATCGTGCTGGATGACAAGATGTTCGTATTGTTATGGGCCGCTCGTCAGCAGGTAAGCCCAATCATCCGTGCAAAGATTCGTGCCATATTTCATAGGGGGACTAGAGGCTAGTGTTTTCCAACTTTTCGCACTATCTCGCTTTCGGTTCTACCGATCAGCAGACCCTTAATGCCTTGGCAGGTGAGTACAACGGGCTGGTTGTACCTGGAACCGTGGCAGCTTTTCGTGGCGAGGGAACCAAAGGCTTCGTGCTCGCACTTTCCGCCTCCTTATCAGTTCCGTACGCGGTCGACCCACGCTTTCCACTGTTCCAGAATGACCTGCGAGAACCGAAGAAGTCGCACCTCGCACTAGCGCGCGTCCTTGGAATCGAGGACTTGGTACAGCGAAATGGCGGCCTGCCGGTCGCCCTGCTCGATGACGAGCTAGCCGCCGCGATCGCTACACGATGGGTGCGATTTAACACTGGCTTCCAGAACTTAGCTCCGAAGGCATTTGATAAATACGCCAGACGACTCAAGAAGCCACTTCCTCAGATACAAGCAAACGGGCCAGCTCAAATAATGGCTCCCTATTTGATGTACGACGGGGCGCCAGAGACCAGGTTCTGGTCTGATTCCTTATGGGAAGCAACAAAATCCGCTGCGGTAGCAGCTGGAACCTCTCAGCCGGTCGTTCGGGTCTTGGCGGTAAAGGAACCCAAGCTCCTCTCCGACTTATTTGAAGACCAACATGACCCAGATGTCGTCATCTGGGTGAATAACTTGGAGGAGCCAAAGTCGACCCCGTACCGACTGGCTGATTACGCGGTGGAGGTCTCGCAACTCGCCGCCCAGGGCGCCAGTCCATTTGCACTGTACGGCGGCTACTTTGCAGTCATGCTCCGCGCAGTCGGGCTCAAAGGAATCTCCCATGGTGTGGGCTTCAGCGAACACCGCAACTACATTGAGCTGAAAAGTTCCGGCGGGGCTCCGGCCCGCTATTACGTCCGAAAACTACACCGTTACCTCCCCGTGGATCTTGCCAGTGAGATCTGGCGGCGCAGGCCCGAACTGGTTGACGACCCTGAAACGCCTATGGGGTTGATGGATCCCGCAGAGTTGGATTATCAGGCTCTCATGAAGCACTCCGTGCTGGCTCGGGCAGCAGAAATCCGGGAGTCAACCGGTTTTGGCCTCGTGGACCATATCCACGAACTCGAAGTGCTCTACAAGCGATTTTCCGACGGGGTTGCCACCATACGACTCACAACCGGACTAGAAAAACGAGCAAAGGAAAACGCAGGCCACTTATTACAGTGGAAGCAGGCACTGGAAGAAGCACTAGAACGCGTTCGATAGGTGGCTACTGCCCCTGAAAAATCCGCGGGGTCGCTGGTATCCGAACTCAAGCGGCTGGGGTAGTGAGTCGAAGGGTGTTAATCATCCGCCGCCTCGCCACGGGGAAGGTTCCGCATTAGGTTCGCGATGCTCCGGATGGAGGTGGCACTCTCGGACCAATGCTGACCGCCGCGACCGCAAGCATGAAAGTTCGTTACCCCGGCTTCCCTGGCAGCTTGGGCGAGTTCGTCCCAGGCCTTCCCTGGATGTCCATGTCCACGAGTTCCTCGGCGGACAGCGGCGCCCCAGGCTCGACTGCCGGGAGCGCCACCTCACCGGCCGTGGGACCGAGCACGGGTCCAACCGCGGTCGCCTGCCGGCGGGACTGGAAAAAATCCTTGAGTTTCATGGGCGGGCTCCGAGGACCGGTAGGCCGTACAGGTCTGCCGCGCGGTGGAATTCGGGGTCCGGTCCGACGTTTTCAGAGGTCAGTTGCAGCAGGCCGTTGCGGCTGGGGGAGAGGCCTTCGTCAGCCCGGCGGTCCCAGTAGGCCCAGCATCTGCCGGTCAGTGTTTTTGATGGGTAGCTGATACCAAGTGGTTCTGAGCCGTCGTCCAGCACTGTGCCGCGGATGACGTGGGCGAGGAGGGTTGTCAGGTCACGGTCGTCTCCGGTGAGGGAGCCGGCCGTGAGGAGCTGGAGGCGTTCGGTCAGTCCTGCCGTTGTCGGTGTATGGGCTTCGAGGGCCCGGAGGGTGGCGGCGTCGTCGATTTGGACCCACCATCCCTGACGCGGGAGCCGGATTTCGTAGATGGAACGGTCCATTTGCCAGTCCACGGAGATGGCCCAGGGGACGTCGATCCCGTTTTCCCGGGCCTGCGCCTGGACGCTCGTGATGTAGTCCTCGACCGTCCACCCGATGGATTCCGCGGCCTTGGCCACGGACGCGCGCTGCTGCCGGAAACCGAGCAACACCTCGGCGTAGGCGCACTGGCGGGAGTCGGCGAGGTAGATCGTCGAGCCTATGCTGTCGTACCGTCCCCGGGAATCGCTGGTTGCGGCCGTTCCGATGGGCATCGGGCCAACGATGGAATTCTTCCTGACCGACAACGCACCGTAGCGGTCCTTCGCCACCCTGAACGAAATCTGGCCGGCGGCCTGGACAAGGGTGAGCCCCGTCGAGGCGCACCGGCGCCCCTTGGCGGTCGTGATCATGCGGCGTAGGTGTCATTCACGAATGCTTCGGCTGCGCCCAAAACCTCACGGGAACGCAGCTGCTGGATGTAAAGGACAGGAAGTTCCTCGTCCAGGCGCGGGTTGGCGCCCATCAGCCAGGCCAACGCAACGTGCTTGCCTTCAGCGAGCTCAAGGGTCTTCCAGACGCGATGACCCAGGCGCAGCCGGGACTCGACTTCCGGGCGGGGTTCGGGGCCGTCAGGCTTGGCCCAGCGGAACGGCGACGTGCGGTCCTTCACGCCAGCCATGGTCTGGACGACCGTCGTACCCAGATTCTCGTTAAGTTCGCGCACGAGGTCGTGGATATTCATTCGGGTGGTTCCCAGATGAATGTCATGCCGGGTCGTTGCTTCCATGTCTCAATCGTCGCAGGCTTGCAAGGTTAAAGCAACGTAAATGCAACAGTAAACACGCGAAACTGGCGACTCGTCGCATTCGAGGGTGACTGGACCGTCCGTGCAGGCCTTAGGCCCGTTCTGATTGGGCAGCAAGAGCGGGTAGATGTAATCTGGAAATGAGTGTCACTTGAAGCTTAAAGCAAACAACTTTACATAATCTTCATTATCGGCGTTTGAAAATGGCTGGGGGAGAGGCCCGAAAGAGCCCCTCATCCCGGCTGTCGGGGAAACCGAAGGGTCTACCTTATACAAGGCCGGGTGCGCTGGAGAGAATGTAGTCCGCGGCGGCCGGTCCGGTCTTAATCTGTCTCGGGGCCGGCGCAGTATGCGCAATCCGGCTCGCAGTCGTCGGCAAGCTCTCTACGGGCCTCATTATCGGGTCGGGCTTCTCCAATTTTCAGGGCTTTTTGAAGGAGTGTATTCACATCGGCTTCCACTCTTTAAAGGTGTTTGGCCAAGTGCTTTTCGACTCCTACGGACAGCCAGGTCGCTGGAATGGAGATGGCTGCGTAGATGGCGCCGGCGATGATGAACAGGTTCAGGTATTTGAAGGAGGATGAGCCCGCCGAGTAGGCCTGGCTCATCAGTTCGGGAACGGCTACGGAGTATGCGAGGGACGTTGCCTGAAACAGCAGGACGGCGAACCCCATCAGTGACGGGAGTGCAATGCGCAGGCCCTGCGGGATGATGACGAAGCGCAGCGTGTCGGGGTGACTCATGCCAAGCGCCTGGGCGCCCTCGATTTCGCCGCCGGGAACAGAGGCGAGGCCGCCACGAATGTATTCGGCCATGTAGGCCGCCGCGGTCCATGTGAGGGCGAGTGTGGCCGATGCGAAGGCGCTCAACGTGATGCTGGCGTTGGGAAGCCCGTAGTACATCAATTGCAGTAATACCAGCGCCGGAGCACCGCGCCCGACCTCAACGAAAAACGTGGAAGTCCAGCGGAAGGCGGCGTTTCTGGACGTGATGCCCAGAGCGAAAACCAGGGCAAGGACGGTGCCGAAGAGCAGGCTCAGTCCGGTTAGGGCGAGGCTGATTTTGAGGCCGCCGAGAAGGGTGGGCCCGTAGTCAAGGACATCTTGGAGGATGGTGTTCATCGGGCCACGGCCTTTCGCATTTTGATGTCCAGGCTTCGGGAGATCATGCCCAGCGGCATGCTGAGCATGATGTAGATGGCCGCCGCGATGAAGTACACCACGATGCCCTGCCCGGACATCCGGGCGTTTTGCTGGGTGAGGTACACAATCTCCGCGACGCCGATGGTCGACACGATCGAGGAGTCTTTCAGCAGGCCAATGCCGTAAGTTGTGAAGCCGGGAATCGCCACCCGAAGTCCCTGCGGACCGATTATTTTGGTCCACAGGGTGATCCTGTCCAGGCCGAGGGCTTCGCTGGCCTCCCACTGGCCGGCGTTGACCGCGCCAAGTGCTCCGCGGAAAATCTCCGTGAGGTAAGCCCCGGCAACGACGCCCAGTCCGATGACGCCGGCCCAGAAAGCATTCAGTTTGAAGGTTCCGACGCTGATTCCGTAGAAGAGGATGAACAGCCAGACGATCGGCGGGATGCCTCGCAGGATGTCGATCACGGCCCGGGTCAGGAACCGGACGGCGGTACGGCCCGAACGGAGGCCCGCGAGCAAGGGCAGGGCCACCAGGCTGCCGATGCCCAGTGACACCGCGGTGACCAGCAGGGTCATGGGCAGACCGAGGGCGATGGCTTTGAGGATATCCATGTGCTCAACGCTCCAGTACAGCGCGGAGGAACCGGCGGGTGCGTTCATGCTGAGGGTCCCGCATGATTTGGTGCGGGTCCCCCTGTTCGATGATGCCGCCGTCGGCCATGACAACCAGGGTGTCGGAGACATTTTCCGCGAAGCCCATCTCGTGCGTGACAACG
This sequence comes from Arthrobacter sp. BB-1, assembly GCF_006151685.1. NCBI lineage: Bacteria > Bacillati > Actinomycetota > Actinomycetes > Micrococcales > Micrococcaceae > Arthrobacter > Arthrobacter sp. BB-1. Next base: position 92,210 of record NZ_VDEV01000044.1, on the reverse strand, counting down.
ATCATGGTCATGCCGTCCGAGGCCAGCTCTTTCATGACTTCCAGGACTTCCACGCCCACCTCAGGATCCAGCGCAGAGGTGGGTTCGTCAAAAAGCATCACCTGTGGCCCCAGGGCAAGGGCGCGCGCGATGGCGATGCGCTGCTGCTGCCCACCCGAGCACCGCGACGGGTACTGTTTGGCTTTGTCTGCCAGCCCCATGCGCCCCAGCAGCTCCATGGACTTGGCATCGGCCTCCTCGCGGCCGCGTCCGAGGATGCGTTGCTGCGGCAGGCTGATGTTTCGCAGCACGGTCATGTGCGGGAACAGGTTGAAGTGCTGGAAAACCATGCCGGCACTGCGCCGCAAAGGTGCCAGGCTCTTGGCGGAGAGAGGCTTGGATGCGTCGATGCGGTGGCTGCAAATCTCGATCTGGCCTTTGTCCGGCCTCTCGAGCAGGTTGATACAGCGAAGCAGTGTGGACTTGCCGGCGCCGGACGGGCCGATCATGGCGGTCACTGTGCCGGGCGCGACCTCCAGGGAGACGTCCCTGAGGACCACGTTGTCTCCGTATGCCTTGGCCAGGTTGGTTACCCTGACCGCGCTTTGCCCTGTAATGAGCGGATCCTGGGTGATGCGTTGCATGGGTGAAGTCCTTTCGGGGGTCAATTTCGCTCAACTGGCCCAGGCGCGGGCGAAGCGTTACCGGAGAGCCAGAGTCGGTGGATGGCTGCCGCGATGGCCAGGTCCTCCCAGGGCATTCCCGTGGTCTTGAAGACAGTGGGCCGGGCGGACGGCACCGGTGGGCCGGCCTGGTGGAGACTTGCCAGTGTTGTGAGGTTCCCTGCGTCCAGTTCGCCGCTGTCGACGGCGTCGATGACTTCACCGGCCTCGGCCAACGCGGTGGTGACGGACTCAATGCAGACTCGCGCCCTGGACATCAGCTCCCGGTCCAGCTCCCTGTTGCCGGGCTGGTGGGAACCGGTGGCGACGACGGTGGCGCCGGGCCGCACGGAACGTCCGGAGAACAGGGGGTCGGGAGAGGCAGTGCAGCAGAGCGTGAAGTCCGCCGCACTCACCAGCGCCTCGGCTTCGTCCAGTCCATGTGGTGATACTTCCAGCGGCAGCTCGTTTTCGACCTTCGCCGCCAGGTCCGCGGCGGCCTTGGGATTGCGCGCGGCAACCGCGACCTTTTGCAGCCCGAAGACCGCGTGCAGGAACCTGACGTGTTCCCACGCCTGGACGCCGGCTCCGAAGACAAGGGCCCGCGGAATCGTCCTGTGCCCCAGCAGCCGGAGACCGAGCGCCGTGACGGCCGGGGTGCGGAGCCTGGTCAGGGCTGCACCGTCGATGATGGCAACGGGCTGCTGGGTGTCGCCGGCGAACAGTACATAGACGCCCTGGATGTCGGGCATGCCCCGCGAGCTGTTGCCGGGCGTCAGGGTGAGGATTTTTGTGCCGGCATACTCCCGTGAGGCGGCCGGCATCTGTAGCAGCTGGCCGTGCGGTGTTTCCAAACGGCTCCGGACGCCGTCGTGTTCGGGATCCACGCCGGCGGACAGCGCCTCGCTGAGGGACTGCGCAGCTGCCAGGGGCGCTAATGCGCTGACATCGCCCGGGCCAAGCACCGCGACGGGGGCATCCGGGTGCGGCGGAGCGGCGCTGGTGGGCATACGGGCTATCCGATGAGGCGCGGTGCGCCTGTGTCGGCACCGGTTTCCGGCAGGCCGGCGCCCTTGAGTGCGGAACCGATCGTGCCGTCTGACTTCATGGCGGTGATGGTTGCGTCCAGTGCAGCACCGAGTCCGCTGTTGGACTTGATGTACGGGAAGGCGATCTGAGCAGGCTCCTTGGATGCCTTGACTCGAGCATCGGGCTGCACGGCCGTCACCTTGTACTTGGAATCGCCCTTGTACATTTCTACGGCGGATCCGTAGCTGTCGATGCCTGTGTCGATGCGGCCGGCTTTCAGGTCGGCCTGCATTTCGACAGCGGAGGGATAGATCGTCAGCTTGTCACCGAGCAGGGCCTTCAGATCGGGAACCCAGAGGTAGCCATCCACTGTGCCCACCTTGCGGCTCTCGAGTGCGGGAACCTGGTCGACGTCCTCGGTGCTGACGGTGGCCATTTCATCCGTGTAGACGGGACTGGTCAGGCCGACGATCTTGTCCCGTTCGGAGGTCCGGTAGTAGGCGCCGATGGCCACATCTGCGCGGCTGGACTGCACTGCCGGGATGGTCCCGGCGTAGGAGGTTGGCTCGGCTTTGATCTCGAGGCAGTTGCGCTTGGCGAATTCCTTGATCAGTTCACCGTCGACGCCGGCCAACTGGCTGTTCGCGTAAGTGGAGAATGGCGGGAGTTCAGGCACGGCCACCGTCAGGGTGCCTGCGGTAAGGGTTTGGAATGAAGCCGCAGGCTTGCAGTCGGCTGCCACCGTCTTTGCGGCCTCAGTGCCGCACGCGGTCATCGAGGAGATGACGAGGGCGCCGAGGGCGGTAGCTGTCAGAACAGACTTCTTCATGGGGGATCCTCTGCTGGGAAACGGAGATGTGATGCGTGACACCTAATCGGTTGTCGATTACTAATAACAGATCACTTCGTCGCGCCTGTCAATAGGTGCGCCGCGCCGAAAGGTGCGGCTAGGAGTCAGCCGGACCGGTATTGGACAATGGATTACACAACACTCGGGAGGAAACCATGCAGCCCATCTCGTCCTGGGGCGGCCACGTCGATCCGTTAGCCCTCCAGCATCTGACCCTGAAGGATTCCGCCGAGGAAATCGTCCGCCGGGCACTCCTGAGCGGATCCATGAAGCCCGGGCAGATTTATTCGGCCAACAGCCTCTCCACCCAGCTGGGCGTGTCCAACAGTCCCACCCGCGAGGCCATGCTGGCGCTGGCAGGTAAGGGGCTTTTGGAAGTGGTCCGTAACCGCGGATTCCGCGTTGTTGAGATGTCGGACCGGGACAAGCAGGAGGTCTACGATCTCCGGCTGCTCATCGAAGTGGAAGCCGTCCGGCGCGTGACCGCGGAAGGCATTGGCGAGTCCGAGTCCGTGGCGCTGAAGGACCTTGCGGACAAGACCATAAACGCCGCCGAAAGCGAGGACATGCTCGAGTATCTGGAGACGGACCAGCAGTTCCACGCACACCTCGTAGGCCTGCTGGGAAACCGCCGATGGACGGCCATAGTGGAAAACCTCCGGGACCAGTCCCGGATCACCGGCTCCTACCACCTGCAGGAACGCGGGCTGCTCATGAGCAGTGCCGAGGAGCACCGGGGCATCCTGGAGGCCGTCCTTGCAGGTGACGAGAAGCTCGCCGCCGAGCGGATGTCGCGCCACCTCGACTATGCGCGCCCGAAGGCCGGTAAGGACTGAGCACTCCCAAGAATCGCCCGCCCTGCTCTGCAGGGCGGGCTTTTCTTTTCGATGGGCCTTTGCGCACCCTGGCCAGGGAGCCGCGAAAGAAATCTTGCGCCTGAACCCTTGACGACCGGCGTGACAGCGGTCACGATGTAGGTAATCCATAACCCATTATCGATCGCCTCACTATGCTCTTCTGAGGCGCGGAGCCTAGTCAGGAGAGAATTCGTGGCAAATCAGGTTGTTCCGCTGGACTTGAGCTATGGCAATCCCCAGCCCACGGAAGCGGAGGTTGTCATCATCGGCGGCGGCATCATGGGTGTCAGCACGGCTTGGCATCTGGCGGACCGCGGTGTAAAAAATATTGTCGTCATTGAGCAGGCCGAGCTGGGCAGCGGTTCCTCCGCCAAACCCCTCGGTGGCGTGCGTGCGAATTTTTCCGACCCGGGGAACATCCTCTTGGGCCAGCGGTCCCTCTCTGAATACGCCAGGTTTCCGGAGAAGTTCGGCGCGGACATCGGCCTGCAAACTGTCGGGTACCTGTTCCTCTGCCGCTCTTCGGGCGAGGTGGCGGATCTGGAGCGGGCCACCAATATCCAGAACTCCATGGGCGTGAACAGCCGCATGGTGTCGCCGGCAGAGGCCGCAGGAATCAATCCGCTGCTGGACCCCGCCGCCTTGGCAGCTGCGTCGTTCTCCCCCGGTGACGGCTTTGCCGAACCCGGGCTGGCCGTTGCAGCCTACGCGGCCGCGGCCCGTGAGCTCGGGGTGAAATTCCTCAACCGCACCCAGGTGGTGGACATCCACCGCAACGGCCGCTCAATCGAGTCGGTAGTTACCAACCGCGGCACCATCCGCACGGGCGCCGTGGTGTGCTGCGCCGGGGCGTGGAGTGCAGGCATCGGCAGTATGGCCGGCGTCGACCTGCCCGTTACCCCGGTGCGCCGGCTCATCGGCATGACCCGGCAGCAGAGCCAGCCGTTCCCGCGTGTCCCGTTCACCCTTGACCTTTCCACCACCATGTACTTCCACAACTACCTCAATGGCCTGCTCGTGGGCATCTCCCATGAGCAGGAGAGCGGGTTTTCCCGCGAGTTCAACTACGACTGGCTGCCGGAGTTCAACGCCGCTGCCTCAGTCTGCGCACCGGCGCTTGAGAACCCGGACCTCGAGTGGGGCTGGGCCGGACTCTATGAGAACACCCCGGACCACAACGCCCTCATCGGGCAGGCGGATGAGCTTCCCGGGTTCTTCTACGCGACCGGGTTCTCCGGCCACGGCTTCCTCCAAGGTCCGGCCGTGGGCGAACTCGTCACCGACCTTTACCTTGGCAAGCCGACATTCCTTGACCCTTCCCATTTCTCGGCCACCCGCTTCCAGGGGACAGAAACAGCCTTGCGGGAAGTCAACATCATCTGACCTTCAGCGCCGAATCAGTCACCCGACCAGAAAGGAACTATTCATGTCTTTCCGAGAACCCTGGCAGCTCCGGGCGGAGTTCGCCCGCAGATTGTCCACGATGTACGGCGAGGAAGTCCCGGCCTACAACACCCTCGTGGACGTCTCCACCGCAGTCAACGAAGACTACCTTCGCAGCAAGGGCGCAGAAGCCGAACGCCTGGGCAGCATCTCCCGGGTCACGGCCGAAAGGCACGGCGCCATCCGTGTCGGCGCCGCCCGGGAAATGGCCCAGGTGGCCCGCGTGTTCGCAGCGTTCGGCATGCACCCGGTGGGCTTCTACGACCTGCGGGATGCCTCCAAGTCATCCGTTCCGGTGGTCTCCACCGCCTTCCGGCCCGTGGATCCGGACGAACTGGCCAGGAACCCTTTCCGCGTGTTTACCTCCATGCTTGCCGCCGACGATCCCCGCTTCTTCAGTGCCGAGCTGCAGGAGCAGTTGCGAGAGTTCATCGGTTCACGCACCCTCTTCCCCCAAGAACTTCTGGACCTGGCGGACAAGGCCACTGACCAGGGCGGCCTCGAGGAAGACGAGGCTCACCGGCTCCTGGAGCTGGCCACCGCCGCGTTTGAACTGTCGGACCACCCCGTGGACCACGCCTGGTACCAGAAGCTCGAGTCCGTCTCAGCCGTCGCCTCCGACATCGGCGGGGTCAGCACTACTCACATCAACCACCTCACCCCCCGGGTGCTAGACATCGACGACCTCTACGGCCGGATGGAAGCACAGGGAATTACCATGATCGACGAGATCCAGGGCCCGCCCCGCTGGGACGGGCCTGACATCCTGCTGCGGCAGACCTCGTTCCGGGCTCTCTCGGAGGACCGGATCTTCCGGTTCGAAGACGGCAGCGTCGGCCCCGGCGCCCTGCGCGTCCGCTTCGGAGAAGTCGAACAGCGCGGCATAGCCCTCACACCGGCCGGCCGCGACCTGTACGACAGGATGGTCGCCGAAACCGACCGCCGCCTGGCAGCCGGCCAAGGCAATGGCGTCCGCGTCGACGTCGCCCGCGGAGTCTGGGAGGAAAATCTCCCCCGCACAGAGAAGGAACTGGCCCTGCAACAACTCGCCTACTTCACCTTCACTGTGGACAGCGACGCCCTGCGGAGCCACTATGGCGACTCCCTCCGCGGCAAGACCGTTGCGTTGACCGAGCTGATCAAACGCGGCGTCGCAGTACCCGAGCCCATCGTCTACGAGGACTTCCTCCCCCGCTCCGCGGCCGGCATCTTCCAGTCCAACCTCACCGACGAAGGCTCACGCGACGATGCCCAGACCGGCACCGACTACGACATCACCGTCATGTCCACCATCGTCGGCCGCACCGTGGCCGACCCGAATGAGCTCTACCAGCGCCAGCAGGACGCCTCCGTTGCCGCACTGGCAGAAGACCTAGGCACGACTGTCGAAGTCTGACCCGCCCGCAAAAACATACGAACCCCCAGAGGAGACAGAAAATGACTGAAACCATCCAGGAAACCACCCTCGCAGCATCCGTCAGGCGCGCACTAGAGGCCTGCGGCGTACCTACCGACGCCTTCGGCGGCGGCCACGAGGCATGCAGCCCCCTCACGGGCGAAGTGCTGCTCACCGTCCCCACCGCCACCGCTGAAGACGTCAATGAAGCCATCACGAAGGCCCACGAAGCCTTCCTGCAGTGGCGCGAAGTCCCCGCTCCCGTCCGCGGCAACGTCATCAAGCGCTGGGGCGAACTGCTCACCGAGCACAAGGAGGACCTGGCCGTCCTCGTCCAGGCCGAGGCAGGAAAAATCACCTCCGAAGCCCTCGGCGAGGTCCAGGAAATGATCGACATCTGCGACTTCGCCGTCGGCCAGTCCCGCATGCTCTACGGCAAAACCATGCCGTCCGAGCGCCCGGGCCACCGGCTGCAGGAAACGTGGCACCCCCTCGGCGTCGTCGGCGTCATCTCCGCCTTCAACTTCCCCGTGGCCGTGTACTCCTGGAACACCGCCCTGGCCTTGGTCTGCGGTGACTCGGTTGTCTGGAAACCGTCCGGCATAACGGTCCTGAGCGCCCTCGGCGCCCACGCCCTGCTGGCCCGTGCAATTAAGGACACCGGCGCACCGGCAGACATCCACCAGCTGGTTATAGCGGACCGCCACGCCGGCAAGGCGATTGTTGAGGACCCGCGCGTTGCGCTGGTCTCCGCCACCGGCTCCGTACGCCTGGGACAGGAGATCGCCCCGCGCATCGCCGCCCGCTTCGGCCGGGCCCTGCTGGAACTCGGCGGCAACAACGCAGCAATCGTGGCCCCCAGCGCCGACCTGGACCTCGCCCTGCGCGGCATCGTCTTCGCCGCCGCCGGCACCGCCGGCCAGCGCTGCACCACCATGCGCCGCCTCATCGTGCACGAGTCCATCGTCGACGAACTCACCTCGAAGCTCATCAGCGCCTACGGCACCCTGCGCATCGGCGACCCGACCGACCCGGCCACCCTGGTGGGTCCGCTGATCAATGAGAAAAGCTTCAACGACATGCAGAACGCCATCGCAGACGCCAAGGCACAAGGCGGAACAGTCCTTACCGGCGGCGGCCGGGTCCTCGCCGAGGAGCGACCGGAGGCATACTACGTCGAACCCGCCATCGTCCGGATGCCCCGGCAAAGCGAAGTGGTCCAGGACGAAACCTTCGCACCCATCCTCTACGTGCTGACCTACAGCGACTTCACCGAGGCCATCGCCCTGCAAAACGGCGTGCCGCAGGGCCTGTCCTCGGCGATCTTCACCAACGACCAGGCCGAGGCCGAAAAGTTCATCTCCGCGGCCGGCTCGGACTGCGGCATCGCCAACGTCAACATCGGCACCTCCGGCGCCGAAATCGGCGGGGCCTTCGGCGGCGAAAAGGAAACCGGCGGCGGACGCGAATCCGGCTCCGACTCCTGGCGTGTCTACATGCGCCAGGCCACCAACACCATCAACTACTCCGGCGAGCTTCCCCTCGCCCAGGGCGTCAAGTTCCTCTAACACCCCTTCCCCTGGGGCCCGGTCAGTCACCGGCCGGGCCACAGCACCTTTCCACACGTCAGATCTAGGAGCGCCGCCGATGGCAAGCATGTTCGACCTCATGGACGAATGGGGTCCCGAGAAGATAGTCGCCGTCAGCGACGCCAAGACGGGGATGAAAGGCGTCCTCGTCATCGACAACACCTCCCGCGGCATCGGCAAGGGCGGCACCCGCATGCAGCCAGGCGTCACCGTCGAGGAAATCGCCCGCCTCGCCCGCGTCATGACCTGGAAATGGGCCGGCGTCGACCTGTTCTACGGCGGTGCGAAGGCTGGCATCCAGGCCGATCCCAGATCCCCCTACAAGGAGGAAATCCTTCGCTCATTCGTGCGCCGACTCTCCAACGAGGTGCCCCGCGAGTACGTCTTCGGCCTGGACATGGGCCTGACCGAGAACGACGCGGCAATCATCGTGGATGAACTCGGCGACCGCGGTTCCGCCGTCGGCACGCCCTACGAACTGGGCGGCGTACCTTACGACCAGCTGGGCATCACGGGCTACGGCGTCGCCGAAGTGGTTGACCAGGCCGCCAGCCGGCAAGGGCTGCAGGGTTCACGAGTCGCCGTGCAGGGCTTTGGCGCCGTGGGGCACGCTGCCGCCTCACGGCTGCATGAGCTGGGCTACCAGGTGGTGGCGATATCAACCGCCCAAGGGGCCATCGCGGACGCCAACGGGCTGGACATTCCCGAGCTGCTCCGCCGCCGCACCGAGTCAGGCGACGCCCTGGTGGCGGACTTCCCGGAGCTGAAAATTGAGCCGGGCGACGAGCTCTTCGTAGACGCCGAAATCGCGGTTCCGGCAGCACTGCAGGACGTGATCGACGCGTCCGCCGCGGAGCGCATGGGTGCCCGACTCGTCGTCGAAGGGGCCAACCTGCCCACCAGCCCCGAAGCCCAGCAGGTGCTGCTGCGCCGGGGCGTCACCGTGGTTCCCGACTTTGTGGCCAACGCCGGTGGCGTGGTCAGCGCGGCCTTCGCCATGGACGCCCGCTACTCCCCCTTCCGCGCCGCGACCGAGTCCATCTTCAGCACGGTCTCGGAAAAGCTCCGCGCTAACACCGCCCAGGTGCTCGAAGCGGCCGAGAGCCGCTCGGTGACCAGCCACGAAGCGGCCCGCACCCTTGCCCAGGAACGTGTCCGGGCCGCCATGCTGCTCCGCGGCAAACCGTTGCCGCACTAGCATCAGCCATCAAGACGCACAGGAGTATGAGCATGTCCCCGTCAACAAACCAACCCGGTCACGCGGCAACAGAGGCGCTTGTTGATGAGCTGCGGCATTTGGGGCTGGAAGGCACCGTCGACGACTCGTCCCTCACACGGGGCATGTATTCGACAGATGCCTCCAATTACCGGGTGGTGCCGGAGGTGGTCGTCCTCCCGCGCTCAAAGGAGGACGTGATCACCACGGTGCAGGCGGCGGGCAGGCACGGCGTTCCTGTTACCGTCCGCGGGGCCGGCACGTCGTGTGCCGGCAACGCGGTGGGCCCCGGCGTGGTCATCGATTTCTCCCGGTTCATGAACCGGGTCCTGTCGGTCACCCCGGAGAGTTCAACGGCGGTCGTGGAACCCGGCGTCGTGCTCAACACCCTGCAGGCCGCAGCCCAGCCGTTCGGGCTCAGGTTCGGGCCCGATCCGTCGACCGCGGCCCGCTGCACCCTCGGCGGGATGATCGGCAACAATGCCTGCGGCCCGCACGGGCTCTCCTACGGGCGCACGGCAGACAACATCATTTCAATGACCTGGCTGACCGGCCGCGGCGACGTGCTCACGGTTGGTTCGGGGACGGCTGCCCTCAACGGCGTTCCGGGACTTGCCGCCTTCGTTGAGGACAACCTCGCGGTGCTGCGCACCGAGTTCGGCCGCTTCGGCCGCCAAATTTCCGGTTACTCCCTGGAGCACCTGCTGCCGGAGAACGGCCGCAACCTGGCCGCGGCACTGGTCGGGACCGAGGGAAGCTGCGGTATCCTCCTGGAAGCCACCGTCAAACTCGTTCCCCGCGCCACCGCGCCCGCACTGGCGGTACTCGGGTACAGCGATATGGCCAGCGCCGCCGACGACGTACCCAACCTCCTACCCTTCCGCCCGCTCGCTCTTGAAGGGCTCGACGCCCAGCTCGTGAACGTCGTGCGCCGCGCCCATGGCGCAGCGGGCGTGCCCAACCTGCCCGCCGGTGGCGGCTGGCTGATGGCAGAAGTAGGCGGGGACACGTCCGAAGAAGCCATCGAGGCCGCCGGCAAACTCGTCGCCGCCGCCAGCGCCATCGAGGCCATCGTGCTGCCCGCCGGACCCGAAGCCACCCGGCTGTGGCAGATCCGAGCCGACGGCGCCGGGCTCGCGGGGCGCACGGCCGCCGGGGAGCAGGCCTGGCCCGGCTGGGAAGACTCCGCCGTCCCGCCCGAAAGACTCGGCGGCTACCTGCGCGGCATGGAAGCGCTTCTGGCCGGGGAGGGTCTCTCCGGCCTGGCCTACGGACACTTCGGCGACGGCTGCGTGCACATCCGCATCGACTTCCCGCTCGAGCGGGACGCCGTGCTCATGCGCCGGTTCCTCGAGCGCGCCGCAGCCCTCGCCGCCGAGCACGGCGGCTCCCTCTCCGGTGAACACGGCGACGGCCGCGCCCGGTCAGAACTCCTCAAGACCATGTACAGCGCCGAAGCCCTCCGCGCCATGGAACAGTTCAAGGCGCTGCTGGACCCGGATGACCTGATGAACCCGGGCATCGTGGTCCGCGCGGCGCCGCTGGACGCCGACCTGCGCCGCCCCCAGGCGCTCTCAATGAAGGCAACCGACGGCTTCGCGTTCGCGCACGACGACGGCGACATCACCAAAGCGGTGCACCGCTGCGTCGGCGTCGGCAAATGCCGCGCCGATCTGCGACCGCAGGGCGGCTTCATGTGCCCGTCCTACACCGCCACCCTAGATGAGAAGGACTCCACCCGGGGACGCGCCCGGACCCTGCAGGAAATGCTTAACGGCGGGGTCGTTACCCTGGGCTGGAGCTCCCCCGAAGTCCACGACGCTCTGGACCTGTGCCTGAGCTGCAAGGCCTGCGCAAACGACTGCCCCACCGGCATCGACATGGCCATGTTCAAGTCCGAAACGCTGCACCAGACCTACAAGGGACGCCTCCGCCCGCTCAGCCACTACACACTCGGCAGGCTCCCCCAGTGGCTGAAACTCGCTGCGCCCGCTGCGGCGCTGATAAACGTGGTCAGCCGTGTTCCCGCGCTGCGGAAGCTGACGATGGCCATGATGGGCGCCGACACCCGCCGGTCCCTGCCGCCGCTTCCTTTGGTGCCATTCCGTTGGAGCAAAAGCGCCAAGCGGGCCCGGACAGCGGCCGGGCCCAAGGTCCTACTCTGGGTGGACTCCTTCTCCGACGCCATAGCGCCTGACATCCCCCGCGCCGCCCTGGAGGTGCTCACGGCGGCGGGTGCAGACGTCGCGATCGCCGGCCCCGGCGCCTGCTGCGGCCTCACCCTCATCTCCACCGGCCAGCTCACAGCGGCCAAAGCGAAGCTCCGGAAAACCCTCGACCTGCTCATTCCGCACGTCCGGGAAGGCCGGACCGTCGTCGGACTCGAACCCAGCTGTGCCGCAACCCTGCGCTCGGACCTGCTCGAACTGCTCCCCGACGATCCCCGTTCGTCTGAGCTGGCCGGCGCAGTGAAGACGGTCGCAGAGTTCCTCACCGGCATCGTCTGGACGCCGCCTCGGGCCGCAGAGAAACTCCTCGTCCAGCCGCACTGCCACCAGTACTCGGTCATGGGGTACGGCGCCGACCAAACACTCCTCGAGGCCATGGGCTGCGACGTCGAAACCTCCGCAGGATGCTGCGGCCTCGCTGGCAACTTCGGCATGGAAAAAGGACACTACGAGGTCTCCGAAAACATCGCCCGCGCCGGGATCCTCACCAAAGCAGACGCCGCCCCTGACCGGAAGATCATGGCCGACGGTTTCTCCTGCCGCACCCAGGTCCGCGACCTTGCTGGCCTCGACAGCCGTCACCTCGTCCAGGTCATCGCCGAAGCACTCCGGGCAGAAGGCCATTGACGCTTGCGTCTCGGACACCTGATTCCCACGAAGCAGCGGTTGGACCCGGTGGGGTTGGCGTCCAGTCCGGTGTCCGGTTGAGCTACACCCCAGCCTGACGCCGCGCCCGCCTGACCAGGGGGGATTCTGCCGTCGTCGGAGCTCGGGTCTGGTTCTGAGAAACGTCCCGAGCCGAGCGAGGTGACTTAGCCATCCCCTGCCTCCAAGCGATTCCCCATCAAGCCCCACATTTCGGCTCTTTCGCATCCTCGGGACGGACCGCCCCCTCAGTTTCCTGCCCCCTCGGACTGTCAGGATGGGATCTGAAAGCATCGTCTAGTCACTGTCAATGAAACGGAATTGCACGCTATTCTGACAGTCGGAATTTCGGCGAGACGACGTCCAAGAAACCTCGCCAGATGCGGCGGGTACCGTACCCTCTTTCGGCTTGGGTATGTCCTCCGGCTACTTGACCGAATATCCATCATGGGCGTTTCGAATAACAAGGGGGAGGCCGGGTTTTAGCGATTGGCGCAGCAGGTTCGTTTTGAACGTTACTGACTTCCTCCGTCTATTCTTGGACGGTGACCCTTATGACAGCTGTTCTTTCATTCGCGCTTGTTGCCGGGCTTCTGACACTGGTTCCCGGTCTGGACACGGCCTTGGTTCTTCGGTCATCAATTTCCAGGTCGCGAAGCTTCGCCTTTGCCACGGCGCTGGGCATCAGCACTGGTGCGATGGTCTGGGGCGTAGCTGCAGCTGTCGGCGTATCAGCGCTGCTGGCAGCCTCTGAGTTCGCCTACCGCGTGCTCACACTCGCCGGAGCGGCCTACATGGTGTGGCTGGGGGCGTCTCTCCTGTGGAAGAGCGTGCGGAAAGAGAAACTCCCTGCCACACAGGCAGGTGGGGTGGCTGAACCAATCTCGGGGAAAAATGAACTGTTCAAAGGTTGGCTTACGGGTACCGGAACCAACCTGCTAAATCCCAAGGTGGGTGTCTTTTACATCGCCACCATTCCCCAGTTCATTCCCGCAGGCGCCTCGCCCCTGCTGATGGGCGTGCTGCTCGCCGGCGTCCACTGCCTGCTGGCCATGGTTTGGTTCACGTTGCTGATTTTCGGCACAGGCTACGCCGCCCGTTGGCTCAAAGGCGCCCGAAGCATCCGCATCATCGACAGCATCACCGGAACTGTCCTCGTGGGTTTCGGGGTAAAACTGGCCCTCGAACCTGCCCACTAGACGATATGAGTTAGGAGGAGTCTGGGCCCGTTGTGGGTTCCAGGTCCTTCTGAAGGCCATTATCGCCGCCGCCGATCCCGGAGCGCCCCGTTCCGAGGAGGGGGCATCCCAGGGTGTTGCTTTGGGGGCGCTCCGGATCGTTTGCCGGCGTGGATGGCCTCTATCAGAAGGGCCCGGAAGGACCGTCTTGAGGGGCTGGAACCTCCTTTTCAAAGCAAGACGTGGGTTGCCTGCCACACTTGGCGGACAGGTAGAGCCACATTTGAAATTTTGGAGGTTCCAGCTATGTTCGAGCGTACAAGCGTGGGCCTGGATGTCCATGCCCGAAGCGTCGTAGCCTGTGCATTGGACGGTCTGACCGGGGAAGTTTTCCGGCACCGTCTGACTCCTGACCGGGATGAGATTCTTGCCTGGATCATCTCGCTGCCGCCACCGGTGAAAGTCGTTTACGAGGCGGGCCCGACAGGTTTCGGTTTAGCCAGGTTCCTGGGATCTGCCGGCATCGATACCGTGGTCGCGGCGCCGTCGAAGCTTCAGCGCCCCTCCGGTGACCGGGTCAAGACCGATGCGAAAGATGCCCTGCACCTGGCCCGCTTACTCAAACTCGGTGAGATCACCGCGGTCCAGGTCCCCTCGGTAGAGCAGGAGGCAGCCCGTGATCTTGTCCGCTCCCGTGAGGATCTCCGCGGGGACCTGATGCGTTCCCGGCACCGGATCTCCAAGCTCTTGTTGCGCCAGGGCATCGTATATTCGGGTGGGCAGGCATGGACCGCAGCTCACGAACTGTGGTTGGCCCGCCAACATTTTGATGCTCCGGCACGACAACTGACCTATGAATCCTCACTGGAGGCCATGCATGAGATCTCTGACCGTCGTGACCGCCTCGATCAGGCGATTACGGTCATGGCATATGGAAGCGGATACACGCCGGTAGTCCGAGCGTTACAGTGCTTGCGCGGTATCTCTACGCTGACCGCGTTCGGCCTCGCTGTCGAGATCGGCGACTGGGACCGCTTCACCGGCTCCACGATCGGCGCTTATTTGGGTCTGGTTCCCACTGAGCATTCCTCAGGAGCGTCCCGGTCCCAAGGCTCCATCACGAAAACTGGCAACAGCCACGCCCGCCGGCTTCTCGTTGAAGCGGCCTGGCACCACCGCCGACCATACAACACCCCGTCCCGGCTCATGCGCTCCCGCTGGGAAGAAGCCAACTCCGAAGCACGAATCCGCGGCCACGCCGGAAACCGGCGCCTGCACGAACGCTGGATCAAATACCTCGAACGCCGCAAGCGCCCCGTCATCGCCAACGTTGCCATCGCCCGCGAGCTCTCCGGCTGGTGCTGGTCCCTGGCAACCGGAAACCCAGCAACACGACATTCGCCTATCTGACCTCCGTTCCTTCCGAGGAACGGAAACAGCCGGGGATGCAACGGGTAAATGGTTTCTTGCAGCGCGTGGAGTAAACCCGCGATACAGCTATGGGCAGCCCTTAAAGGACCACGCCCGATATTGCTAGACCAGCGGTAACCTCCAGCCGAACACATCGTCCTGCGGTAACCAACCCGCGCATATCAGTCTGACCGCGCCGTCGCCAACGACATGCTAACCCAACACCCGTGCTCACCCGGCAACTAAAAGGAAGCAGTCCCGAGGGCCTTAAACCTTGGGACTGCTTCCCCATGCTCTTGACAGGCCGGAACTACATATCAGCTGTCTTTGCTGTTCGGCGGTACTTAGGAGGCCCGCGAACGGCCGCAGAATTGCCCTTACGGTGCGGGCCGCAGGACGCACGGAAACTTGGTGGAAGTAATCGCGAGCTCAGCGACTCAGGCCTGAGCCTATCGAGCCCCCTGAAGTCGGCGGAGAGATCTCCTGACGGAGTGGAGAGCTACCACCCGCCGTTCATTGACGTCGGAGAGGTGAAGAGGTTCCGCTGCCGCCGACAATTACAAGCCGATAGGAGGCGCTGTCCGCTAACCGAACAAAGTTTTCAGCTCCTGCTGTTGCCCTCGTGCTTTCCAGCCGCATGCGACAAAAGGGTGCCGGCTACAGCCTGCGGGTAGTGTTTATCGCCCCGGCTGAGGGTGCTGAACCACCGGGTCTGTCGTTGCGGTGGCATGTAGGTGCGCTGGTGCATCCGGGGAGTCCCAGAACGTGGCCCCCTTGATGCCTGCGGCGGCGGGGTTGAAGACGGGGTCGAGCCCGAGCTTCTTCTGGCGTTCGTAGTCGCGCAGGGCGCGGACAGCTATCGGACAGAGAAAGGCGATGGCGACCATGTTGAACCATGCCATGATGCCGTATCCGATGTCGCCGAGTGTCCATGCCATTTCTGTGCTGCGTACCGTGCCGAGGTAGACCGAGAGCAGCACTCCGGCCTGGACGATGCGGGCCAGAACTCCCCGTGAACCGCCGGTCAGGTAGACGATGTTCGTCACGGCGTAGTAGAAGTACGACAGGATGGAGGTGAAGGCGAAAAAGAAGATTGCGATGGCTACAACCCCGGCGCCAAGGTTCACCCCGGGGATGATGGTGTCGACGGCAACTTGGGTAAATCCTGCGCCCGCCTCTACACCCGGAAGGTTTTCGACGAGTGCGCCTTGGCCCTCGGGCAGAATGTTGTACGCGCCGGTGGACAGGATCATCACCCCTGTTGCGGAGCAGACCAGCACGGTGTCGATGTAGACAGAGAACGATTGGACCAGTCCCTGCTTGACCGGGTGGGAGACCGAAGCGGCCGCGCCGGCGAAGGCGCCTTCGCCAACACCTGCGACGTTGGAGTACAGCGAGCGTCGGACGCCCCATGATATTGCGGCGCCGATCATGCCGCCGAAGATTGCATCTGTCCCGAATGCCGAGGACAGCACCAGGCGAATGACTTCGGGGATGGCCTGGAAGTTTACGATCAGGACAACAATGGCCAGCAGTACGTAGGCCGCTGCCATGGCTGGGACGGCCTTCTCTGCGAAGGCTGCGATGCGTCGGGTGCCGCCGAAGACAACGAGAGCGGTGAGGGCCACGAGGATCAGGCCTGAAATCCAGGTGGGAATGCTGAAGGCAGTGGCGAGCGAGGTCACGATGGTTGAGGACTGAACCCCGGGGATCAGGAGTGTATAGCAAAGCACCGCTACGGCGGCGGCCGTAACGGCGAGCCACTTCAGGCCGAGACCCTTTTCGATGTACCAGGGGATGCCGCCTCGGTACTCACCTTCGGACTTGACCTTGTAGATTTGCCCGAGTGTGGCTTCGATGAACGCGCTTGAGGCTGTGATTATGGCAGTGGCAATCATCCAGAACAGTGCTCCCGGCCCACCGAAGGCGATGGCGGTGGCAACGCCGGCGATGTTTCCTACACCGACCCGTCCTCCCAAAGCCATCGCAAATGCCTGGAAGGACGAGGTCCCTGTATCAGAGTTGGCCCGTCCAAAAAGGCATTTCACCATGTTCGGCAGGTGCCTTACCTGCACGGCTCGCGTGGCAATAGTGAAGGCCAGACCGCTGATGAGCGTGACGTAGACCAGCGGATTCCATATGAGGTCATAAATAGTGTCGAGGAGTGCTTGCACGTGATGCTCCTTCTGCACAACCGAAGCCCGTCTTCATTGAACAGGCCTGCCATGCATGCGAGGGGTTTGAGCCATGAGCCCATTGAGTGGCGGGGCTGTGGATCAAGATGTCGCTTTTAAAGCTGCCTGAGATGTCTGATTGTCAGGCAATCGTTTGTGATCTTAGCATGTGACCTGAGTCATGCCAACCGCGGTCGCCGTCCCGGGAAGGAGTTGGGACGAGCTCGAGTTTTACCGGACAGTGATGGGATCGCGATGGACTGTGTCGCCGTTGACCGGAGCCCCTTTCAGAACGTCACCAACTCCGAGTTGACCGGCTGTATCTGCGCTGCCGGCGGGCTGAACGTCCAGCACCTGACTACTTGGGGTGGCCGGGGACTTCGGCATATGCAGGCGAAGAAGGGCGACGCCGGAAATGAGGAACCATACAATATTTGTGGCAACAGATGGCCAGGCTCCATGGAATGCGCTGTTGACGATGAAGGCGCAGGCGCCGAGGAGATTTGCGGTCTGGAAGGCCCTGCCTGCCTGTATCCAGTTCATGGAGATAGCCAGGTAGGCGCTGAGTATTGCTGTCGCCCCCGCCCAGCCGGTGATTTCCCAGAGCAGTTCCAAGGCGTCCTTTTCCTATGGCCCGCTGTCAGCGGAGGCACTGTCTTTCCCTACCGACCCTGCACAAGGGCAGGGGGCCACCGATTGGCGTACAGGGTCTGGCCGTCGCTACTGAAGCGCGGCCGCTGCACCCTCAGTCATGTCCGATGACTGAGGGCACTCCAATTTTGCGGCTAGATCTTCACTGTTGTGAGGGCCTGGTCGTAGATGTGCAGCGCCCGGCTTACTTCATCCGGGGTGACGACAGCGGGCGGAACTACGTGGATGCGGTTGTCTGCGAGGAAGGGCAACAGTCCGAGGCGCAGGAGTTCGGCTTTGAGCCGGCCCATGTAGTCGGCAGTGACCGGGGTGCGGGTTGCGCGGTCCTGGACGAGTTCGAGCGCCCAAAAGACGCCGCGTCCGCGGACTTCCCCGATGACGTTGTGCTTGGCGGCCAGGGCTGTGAGGCCCGGCTCGAGGTGATCCCGGCCGATCCGTGCGGCGTTGCCGATGATGTCCTCTTCTTCGAAGGCCTCGATGGACGCGACGATGGACGCTGCGGCTATGGGGTGGCCGGAGTAGGTCAGCCCGCCGGGAAAGACGCGCTCGTCGAACGTTGCTGAGATCTCGCCGGAGATGATGACCCCGCCAACCGGGACGTAGCCGGAGTTCACTCCCTTGGCGAAGGTGATGAGGTCCGGGGTGACGTTGAAGGCATCGAAGGCAAACCAGTCCCCGGTACGGCCGAAGCCTGCCATGACCTCGTCGAGGATCATGACGATGCCGTACTCGTCGCAGAGCGCCCGGACGCCTTCAAGGTAACCGGGGGTCGGGACGAGGATACCGGCGGTGCCGGGGACTGTTTCCAGCAGGATCGCCGCGATGGACTGCGGGCCTTCGGCCTGGATGACACGGCGCAGGTGGTGCAGTGCGCGCTCGGTTTCCTGTTCGGGGGTTTCCGCCCAGAATTCGGAGCGGTACAAGTATGGGCCGAAAACGTGTACGTGGCCGCGGGAGTATTCGTTGGGGATGCGGCGCCAGTCCCCTGTGGCCGCGATCGCCGCGCCGGTATTGCCATGGTACGAGCGGTAGCGGGAGAGGACCTTGTCGCGGCCGGTGTGCAGGCGCGCCATCCGGATGGCGTTTTCGTTGGCGTCGGCACCGCCGTTGGTAAAGAAGACCTTTTCCATGTTGGCAGGTGCGTGCGAGAGGATCTTGGCGGCGGCGGTTGCCCGGACATGGTTTGCAGCCGCCGGCGCCACCGTTGCCAGGCTTGTCGCCTGGCGGGCGATGGCTGCAATGACCTTGGGGTGCTGATGGCCGATGTTGGTGTTGACCAGTTGGCTGGAGAAGTCCAGGTAGGTGTTGCCGTCGTGGTCCCACACTGCGCTGCCGGAGCCGCCGGCGATTGCCATGGGGTTCAGGGACTTCTGGGCTGACCAGGAATGGAAGACATTCTCCCGGTCCAGGGCCACGACATCGGCGTTGCTGAGGTCTGTGCTTGTTGCTGCTGCGTCCAGGGCGACCGGGCTGACGACCATGACGGTTCCTCTCGGTGGATGAATGGGGAAGTTCCTTCAATCATCCGGTTCCGGCAGCATGGATTGCTGTATACGTTTGTACAATCAATCCAATCCTGCTCGACGTTTTGACATTACAAGGGGTGCGCGTGCCACCAAGCCTGAATGTTCTCCTCCGCAGCCGTTCTCTGAAGCTCCGGCTTGTTGTGCCTGATCTGGGCGCTCCCCAACTGGAGCGGCCGATCAGCTGGGTCCACAGTTCGGACCTGGAGGACCCCACGCCGTTCCTGGACGCCGGACAGTTGCTGCTGACAGACGGCACGCAGTTCCCCCTGGGCGCGGCGGGGGTGACGACGGCGGAAGCCGGTGGGAGCCGCGAGCTTTTGGAAGTGTCCTCCGGCCCTAAATACGAGGAGTATGTCCGCCGGCTGGTGGATCACGGCATTGTTGGTTTGGGTTTCGCGACGCAGGTGATCCACGGAGCGCTGCCGCCGGGGCTGGAGGCGGCGTGCCGGAATCAGGGCCTGCCGCTGCTGGAGGTGCCGGACCGGACCCCGTTCATCGCGATTATCCGGATGGTTGCCGATTACATTGCCCGGGAGGAGCACGCCCGGGCCGAGTGGTCGCTGCAGGCGCAGCGGGCTATTTCCCGCGCAGCGTTGCGGCCGGACGGCCTGACGTCGATCCTGGGTGAGCTTGAGAGGCAGTTGCACAGCTGGGTGGCTCTTTACGATGCTGCCGGTAATTACGTTCGCATGCCCAGGAACCGGCCGGTCCCCTCCGACATCACCGCTGAGGTGACCGCGAGGGTGCGAAGCGCCCTGGATTTGGGCACGCGGTCCGCTTCGCACCTGGATGTCGGCGGTCAGCCTGTCACGTTGCAGACCCTGGGCCGGAAGGGGAATCTTCGGGGCGCTCTGGTGTTGGGCGCGATGGAGCCTTTGGATCCGGCGAGGGCGGATATTGTCAACAGCGTCATCGGACTCGCCAGCCTGGCGCTCGAGCAGGCCCGCACCCTCGATACGGCACGCCGGCTCCTGCGGGCGGGCGTTTTCGAGCAGTTGCTGGCCGGCAGTACGGAAGTCGCGGTGCGGACGGCCCGGCAGGTGTGGGGCCAGCTCCCCCGCGAACCTCTTGTCGTGACGGCCGCGCGGCAGGAGAACCAGGCACCGAACCTGCTCGAGGCGTTGGAACTGCTGGCGGACGACTACCGCGGGGCGGTGTTTTATGCCGTGTACGGTGAGCTCCTGGTGGTTTTGGCCGGGACCCCCCATCAGGAGAAGGTCCTGGAACTTCTCCAGCGCCACGGCTCAGTTGCCGGTGTTTCGTCCGAGACGGACATGAAGGGGATCGCCAATGGCCTGAAAGAAGCCACGCGGGCTCTGAACCGGGCTGTAGAAGTGGGAAAACCTGTCGTCTCATTTTCCGAGCTGTCCGAAGGCGGCATGCTGGGCCTGCTGCGGGAGGACGAGGCCGGCGCTGTGGCGCGCGGGCTGCTGCAGCCGCTGATCGCACACGATACAGCTGAAGGAACGGAGCTTTTGGACACCGTGCGGGAGTGGTTTGCCAACAACTGCGTCTGGGATAAGACGGCGCGGCGAATGGGGGTTCACAGGCATACGCTGCGTAACCGGATCGATGCCGCCGGAAAAATCCTTGGGTTGAATTTGGACGGGATGCGGGACCGGCTGGAGCTCTTCGCAGCTGTCCAGTTCCTGGAAGATGGCAGTGGTCACGTGGGGTTATAAAGCATGAAAGCCTCCGGCGTACGCCGGAGGCTTTCATGCCAGGAGCCAGTGCCAGGTTCCTGAGATCTGTTATTGCTCTAGTTCTGGGGGAAGCCCAGGTTGATGCCGCCGTGGCTCGGGTCGAGCCAGCGGGAGGTAATGGCCTTTTCGCGGGTGTAGAACTCGAAGCCCTGCAGGCCGTAGGCCTTGGAGCTGCCAAAGATGGAGTCCTTGAACCCGCCGAAGGAGTAGTACGCCACGGGCACGGGAATGGGCACGTTGATGCCCACCATGCCCACCTCGACCTCGTTCTGGAAGCGGCGGGCCGCGCCGCCGTCGTTGGTGAAGATGGCGGTGCCGTTGCCGAACGCGCCGGAGTTGATGAGGTCCAGGCCCTCTTCGTAGGTGCGGACGCGGACGACGGACAGGACCGGGCCGAAAATTTCTTCGATGTAGACGCGGGAGGTGACGGGAACTTCGTCGATCAGGGTGGGGCCGAGCCAGAAGCCGTTTTCGTCGCCGTCCACGTTGATGCCGCGGCCGTCCACGACGACCTTGGCGCCGTCCTCGATGGCAACATCGATGTAGGAGGCGACTTTGTCACGGTGCTGCCTGGTGACCAGGGGTCCCATGTCGCAGTTGCGGCGGCCGTCGCCGATTTTCAGTGTTGACATCCGCGCGGTGATCTTCTCGATCAGGGCGTCGGCGACGGGTTCGACGGCGACGAGCACGCTGATGGCCATGCAGCGTTCACCGGCGGATCCGAAGCCGGCGTTGATGGCGGCGTCAGCGGTCAGTTCGAGGTCGGCGTCGGGCAGGACCAGCATGTGGTTCTTGGCGCCGCCAAGGGCCTGGACACGCTTGCCGTTCCGGGCGGCGGTCTCGTAGATGTACTGGGCGATGGGGGTGGAACCGACAAACGAAATGGCCTTGACGTCCTTGTGCTCAAGGAGGCCGTCAACGGCTTCCTTATCGCCGTGCAGGACGTTGAAGACGCCGTCGGGCAGGCCGGCTTCGGAGAACAGTTCGGCGAGCCAGTTGGCGGCCGTCGGGTCCTTTTCACTGGGCTTAAGCACGACGGTGTTTCCGGCGGCGATGGCGATCGGCAGGAACCACAGCGGCACCATGGCCGGGAAGTTGAACGGGCTGATGATGCCCACGACCCCGAGCGGAGACTTGGTGGAGTACACGTCCACCCCGGTGGAGACGTTTTCGGAGTGCTCGCCCTTGATCAGGTGCGGGAACCCGGTGGCGAGTTCGACGACTTCCTGGCCGCGGGTGATTTCGCCGAGTGCGTCGGAAACCACTTTGCCGTGCTCGGAGGTGATGATCTGGGCGAGTTCACCCTTGCGCTCGTTCAGCAGTTCACGGAAGCGGAAGATGATCTGCTGGCGCCTGGTGATGGACATATCCCGCCAGGCCGGAAATGCCTTCTGCGCCGAGGAGATGGCAGCTTCAATGTCTGAGGCGTTGGCCAGGGCGACGCGCTTGGTTTCAATGCCGCGGGCGGGGTCGAAAACGGGGGACGTACGGTCTCCGGAGGAGAGCGCTTCGGCTCCGCCGATCCAGTGGGACAGCACGGGAAGTTCTTGGTTCACTGACACGCTTCTTCTCGCTTCCAGTTTGGGGAGTTGCCATGAGTGGCTTGGCTGCAACGTTAGTGACCCGAGAGCTGCTGAGGGACCATACATATGGCGTTTGTGGATCGCCGTGCACGACATATGTACAGGTCTGGGATTGGAGGATCCGCTAATACCGTGGGTCATACAAGCCCGCGTCCCCCACATCAGGAGCCTCTATGAAACGACGCCGCGTTTTCCTTTCCCCTCCCGTCTCGGTAGAGCGCCCCGCCGTGCGGACCGGTGAACATTGCCCGGAGAGTGGATGGTGGCAACCATCCCCTGCCTCCGGTCAGGCTGAGCCACCCAGATTTATCGGCGAAGGAAGCGTCATGCCAGCATCCGGTGGCGCGCCGGTCCTATGGCGTCCGCAGGAGTTGTCGCGGGCCGGTGCCGGGCCGACAGTTGTGAGGTCCAGCGAGCTTGCACGCTAGACTCACCATTTACGAGCGCGCGCAAACCCGATAGGCTTGTCTGACAATCTGCACTCAGTAGACCAGACTTCTAGTATTGGGGAAGCCCATGGCGGAAACCCACCTGTCACCAGAGCCGATGTCGCTGCCCTTGAGGATGTCCCCCGTAGCCTCGGTCTCCCGCAGGGACGGCGTGATCAATGAGATCCGCCGCGCCGTGGTCCTCGGCACCATCAAACCGGGAGAAAAGCTTACCGAGGTGCAGCTCTCGGAATGGCTGAACGTCAGCCGCCCCACGGTCCGCGAAGCCCTTAACCAGATGGCGCAGGAAGGCCTCCTGGTCCAAGAACCCTACCGCGGACTGCGCGTAGCGACCCTTGATGCGGCCGCCATCATGGACCTGGCCAATACGCGGATGGCCCTGGACATGCTCGCCGTGACCGCCATCGTCGAAGACGAGTCAGGCCGGCGCATGCGCATGGTTGAAGAAAGCTGGGCCGAATACAGCCAGGTGGAGATGGACCCGGACCCGGTCATCCGGCACGAAAGCCACGTCACCTTCCACCGCAAACTCTGGGCCGCGTCCGAGAACGCACTGCTGCTGCGCCTCTGGCCCGTCACGGAAGCCCATCTGACCATTATTCTCGCTCAGGACCAGGCAGCTCGGGCTGACCCCGCACGCGCCCACCGTGTCCACGAGAAGCTGGTTGACGCGATCCGGACCAAGGATCTGGAGATCATCAGGAAGGCCTTCAGTGAACATACGATCCGAAGCGCCGAGGAACTCATCCCCCTTCTGAACACCGAATCCCCCAAGGAGTAACAAAGCGTATGAAGATCCTGATTGTGGGCGCCAACGGCCTGCTTGGTTCCGCGGCGGCTTCCGCACTTCGAGAACGCCATGAGGTCATCGAAGCATCGCGCTCGGGGAAGGTGGCCGTGGACCTGTCTGAGCCGGACTCCATCCAGCGCATGTTTCACGAGGTCGGCACCGTCGATGCTGTCATCTCCTGCACCGGCTCCGTTCCCTTTAAGCCCCTTGCCGAACTTACAGACAAGGACTTTCGGGCAGGCTTCGAGGACAAGGTCCTCGGGCAGGTCAACCTGGTACAGATCGGCGCCAGCCACATCACCGATGGCGGGTCCTTCACTCTGACAACGGGTGTGCTTGCGCGCGAGCCTATCCTGACCGGGGCGGCTGCCTCCCTCGCCAATGGCGCCCTGGAGTCCTTTGTCATGGCCGCAGCGGTCGAACTGCCGCGGCGCATCCGCATCAACGCCGTGAGCCCCTCAGTGCTGGCCGAAGCCACCGGCTACCACGATTACTTCCCCGGCTTCTCCCAGGTCCCTGCCGAGACTGTGGGGCGGGCGTACGTGAAGTCGGTTGAGGGCATTCAAACAGGACAGGTATACGCCCTGGATTAGAGCCGTGCATCGGCCAGCAGCTGCTGGTCGCGTAAAAAAGAGGCTGGTCCTCCACGCACACGTGGAGTACCAGCCTCTTTTTTGTCCCCGCATAAAGCATCGAGTTGCAGCGTTACGCGCAATTTACATCCCAGGGGAATCTCACCGCTTCAGCAGCTACTCCCCCGCGTACACACGGGACGAACGTCACCGGACTATTTCGTGAATGCAGGGAATTTTCACAAAGGTACTGGACGTGGTCCCGGTCACAGGGTTACTGTTGACCCACACCGCTGATTGTAAGACAATAAAACAACCAAACCACCGGGGGCGGCGTTACCTCGCTGAACCCCTCGATCTCCTGGCACTGCAAGGCACCTTGCCCTAGCCAGAACCAAAATTTCCCCTTCGAGCTGGCCGGTCCACTGCATTCCTTCTCCGCCAGCCGGTACCCCATTCCCGTAAAGAGGGTTTTAGACAATGACCAAAACAAGCAAGATCGTCCTTGCAGTCCTGGCCGTGATCGTGGTGGCCATCGCCGGCGGCTACATCGGCTCGGGCTTCCGTGGAAACAGCGCATCAGCGACGTCCGGCTCAGCCCAAGGCAATTTCATCGAAGACATCAAGAAGCGCGGCGAACTCCGCGTCGGCGTAGCCATCGCACCCCCCATGACCGTCGAGCAGGCAGACGGCACCCTCGGCGGTCCGAACCTGATCCCGCTGCAGGATCTGGCGAACCAGCTCGGCGTGAAACTGGTACCGGTAGCCGCCGAATGGAAGAACATCGTCGCGGGCTTGCAGGCTAACCGCTACGACTTCGCAGCTAACCTGGACTACACGGTGGAGCGGTCCCTGGCAATCGGCTTCACCGACCCCGTGTACCAGTACCAGGGCGTGTTCGTGGTCAAGGCAGACTCCCCGTTCAAGACTGTCGAAGATCTGCTGGCTAACGGTGGCCAGATCACGGCCGCCCAAGGTTCCGCACCGGAAAAGGCACTTCAGGGCCACACCTCGAACATCATGTCCGTGGACAGCTACTCCAACGCCATCTCCTCCGTACAGTCCGGCCGCGCCATCGCCGAATTCACCGACCTGCCCACCGCAGAATCCCAGGCACAGGCCGACCCCAGCCTGAAAATCATCGTCCCGGAACCTGAAATCTACTCTGCGTCCGCTGCCTACGGCGTTCCCGCCACCATCGACCCGCGCTCCCTCCAGATCGTCAACATCGCCATCGAGCGTGCACAAAAGAGCGGTCAGCTAGCGCAGGCTTACGCCAAGGTCGGCTACGTCGAAATCGACAACCTTGGCGACCTTCGCAAGAAGTAGCCTCCGTTAGGAGTCCGACATGAACGGATATAACTTCGACTGGAACGTGGTCGCAAGTGCCCTGCCCCGCATGCTTGAAGGCTTGGGAATTACGCTTCAAATCACGGTCATCACCATTGTGATCAGCATGATCCTGGCCATACCCGTAGCGGTAGCCCGCATGTCAAAGATCGAGGTCATCCGCTGGACAGCCCAAGGATACATCGAGATCTTCCGCTGCACACCGCTCCTGGTCCAGCTCTTCTGGATCTTCTACGCACTGCCCGCCCTCACCGGTGTCACGCTGCCGGGGTACACCTCGGCAATCATCGCCCTGACTGCCAACCTCACCGCGTTCATGGCAGAGACCTACCGAAGCGGTTTCCAGTCGGTTCCGGTCGAACAGGTAGAGGCCGGCAGGATGCTGCAGCTCAACCGCTTCCAGCAGCTGCGATACATCATCGTTCCCCAGGCCATGCGCCAGCAGTTGCCGGTCATCCTGTCCCTGAACATCTCCCTGTTCAAGGACACGGCATTGGTCTCAACCATCGCCGTCGCCGACCTGATGTTCCTTGCGAACACCATCTCTGCCCAGAACTACCGGGCGCTGGAGATCTTCACCCTGGCAGCATTCATCTACTTCGCAATCGCCTTCCCGATTTCCCTGATCACCAGCTCCATCGAACGCCGCATGCAAAACAACGCGGCACTCGGCGGGGCCTCCCGTTCCGGGATCTGGGCTCGGATGATGCCTGGTGCGCGAGTGGCGGTGGCACGATGAGTCATTCAGCACTTACCCCAGAGGTTCCCACCAACTTTCCGCAGAAGGACAATGAAGTGAGCGAACAGAAGGGCATTCAGGTGGCAGCTCCAGCGCACACACCGGCCGAGTCCGGGAACGGGCAGGTGCTGGTGGAAGCCCGCGGCCTCCAAAAGAGCTTTGGACCCCGGAAGATCCTCCGGAACGTGGACTTCACCATGAACAAGGGTGACATCACCGTCATCATCGGCAAGAGCGGCTCCGGCAAATCCACCCTCCTTCGGGCACTTGCCGGACTCACCGACCCCGATGAAGGCCAGATCATTGTCGATGGCCAGACGGTCTTCGCTGAGAAAAAGCGCACCAAGCTGTGGGAAGGGGTCCGCTCCGAGGTGGGCATGGTCTTCCAGACCTACACACTGTGGCCACACATGAACGTGCTGGACAACCTCGTCCTTGCTCCAAAGAAGACGCGGGGTGTAGGCGCCGGCGAAGCCCGGGAACGGGCAGAGGCGGCGCTGGCAGAAGTCGGCATGGCACACCACATCCTGAGCCGGCCCACCCAGCTCTCCGGCGGTGAGCGGCAGCGCGTGGCTATCGCCCGGGCCCTGATGATGAAGCCCAAGCTCCTGCTCTGCGATGAGATCACCTCAGCACTTGACCCGCCCGTGGCAGCCGAGGTTCTCGACGTCCTGCGCCGCCTCAAAGAAGAAGACGGCATCGCGGTGGCCCTGGTCACCCACGACATGGCCTTCGCGTCAAAGGCAGCGGACCGGGTGGTCTTCTTCCACGATGGAGAAATCGCCGTCAACGCGACCCCTGAAGCTGCATTCGACAACTGCGACAACGAAGACCTCAAAAAGTTCGTGGACGCCGTCCGTTTCTAGGCCAAGCCCGCTACGCGGGCCGGGCATGGAAGGGACCAAGAAAGGAAATACAGTGCATACCGTTGTAATTGGCGGCGGCGTTATCGGCCTGACACAGGCCTACCACCTCGCCCGCGAGGGTGAGAGCGTCACCGTCATCGATGCCCGGGCTACCGGCCTGGGCGCGTCAAAGGTCAACGCAGGGTGGATCTGCCCGGCAGAATCGGCGCCCGTGCCAGGACCGGGCGTCGTACTCAAATCGATGAAGTGGATGCTCCGCCCGGACAGCCCGCTCTACATCAAGCCTTCACTCCAGCCGGAGTTCCTGAAGTTCATGTTTGGCATGTGGCGCAAGTCCAATGCCCGGGACCAGCGGGCGGGATTTGAGGGACATCTCCGCCTTGCCGCGGACACCCTGCAGATCTTTGACGAGTACCGTGCTGACGGCATGGACTTCGAAATGCACACGAACGGGCTGCTCATGGCGTTCATGGAGCAGGACAACTTCGACCACCACATCGACAACCTGGATCTCGCGTCACAGTACGGACGCCAGCCACGTGTGCTGGATCGGGACGCCGTGCACGAGCAGGAGCCCCTGCTCACCGACGGCGTGCTCGGCGGGATTTACTTCCCGGAGGAGCGGCACGTGGACCCGGGAGCCATGGCTGCCGCGCTGCACAAGCGGCTGGTGGAACTGGGTGTCAAGATTGTGGAGAACTCACCGATCGATTCGGTGGAGCGCAACGGGGACAAAGTCGCCGCGGTGCACAGCGGCGGTAACCGTTACACCGCTGACAACTTCATCCTTGCCGCCGGCGCCTGGAGCGGCAACCTCTCCAAGCAGTTCGGGGTGGCACTTCCCGTGCGTCCGGGCAAGGGCTACAGCGTTGAAGTTCCCGCGCTTGGCCTGCGCAGCGCGGTGAACCTCTGGGACGCCAAGGTCGCCGTGACCCCCTTCAACGAACGCCTCCGCCTCGCGGGCACCATGGAATTCGGCGGGCTGGACGAGAAGATCAACCAGGTCCGCGTTGATGCGATCCTGCGCGCCCCGGCGAAGTACTTCCACAACTGGGAGGCGCCCGCCCCAAAGCCGGCCCCGATGGCCGGCATGCGGCCCATGACGCCGGACGGCCTGCCCGTGATCGGCTACCTCGGCCACCTGCAAAACACCTACGTGTCCACCGGCCACGGCATGATGGGCATCACCCTCGCCCCCGGCACCGCTGGAGCCCTGACCGACCTGATCGTGCGCGGCCGCATGGCACCGACCCTTCAGCCCTTCAGGGCCGACCGGTTCCGCGGCGTCCAGCGCCAACACCCGGTTCCCGCCCACTAACTCAATCCCAATTCCTGCCCCGCACCTGCGTGGCCTGAACACTTCCCGAAAGGAACACCAGAATGTCTGCACGCACCAAGAAGGAACTCCGCGGCATCCTCGCCGCCGTCACCACCCCGTTCACCGAGGACGGCACCGCCATCGACGAGGCCACCCTGCAGGCCCAGGTGGAGCGCCTGGTCGCCGCCGGCATCCACGGCATCGTCCCCACCGGCACCACCGGCGAGTTCACCACGCTCTCACCCGAGGAATACCGCCGCGTCATCGAGCTCTACGTCAAGGGCGCCGACGGCCGCATCCCGGTGGTGGCCGGCATCGGTGCACTGTCCACCCAGGGCGCCATCGACCTCGCCCGGCACGCCGAGACTGTCGGCGCGGACGCCATCATGCTGGTTCCGCCGTTCTACGATCCGCTGGACCTGCGCACCCTGAAAGCGTTCCTGTCCGCTGTGGCGGAATCCATCACCATTCCGATCGTCTATTACAACGTCCCCGGCGCCACCGGCATCCAGCTGACGGCAGCCGAACTGGCCGAACTGGGCGAAATCGACGGGGTGGATTACATCAAGAACACCTCTGATGACGCAGTGGGCCTGGCCGAGCTGCTTGCCAACCACACCGGCAGCATCAAGGCCTTCAACGGCTGGGACACCTTGACGTTCTTCGGCATCGCTTCCGGCGCCGAGGCCTCCGTCTGGGGAACCGCAGGCGTGGTCCCGGAACTCGCCGTCGAATTCTGGGAAGCCCTGGCCGAGCAGAAGGACCTGGTCCGCGCCCGCGAGCTGTGGAAGCACCTCTGGGCCATCAGTGACTTCCTCGAGTCCGTGAACTACGTGGCCGGTATCAAGGCGGGCCTGGAACTCCTGGGCCACCCGGTGGGCCCGGCCCGCCTGCCCATCCTCCCCCTGCCTGCCGAAGAGCGTGAGCGCTTCGCCGGCATCCTGCAGAACGCTGGCGTCCTCCCGGCAGTGGCAGCATGATCCAGCGCTCCGCCACCACAATCACCCTCGACGCCATCGAGGTGCACGCCGAAGGCGAGCCGGGACGGATCCTTACCTCCGCTGCCGCCCTCGTGCAGGGCGAGACGATGGCGGAGCGCCTGCAGTACTGCAAGGACAATCTGGACTGGCTGCGCCGGCTCATGCTCCATGAGCCGCGTGGCTACCCGGGACTGTGCTCGGTGATCCTTCTGCCTGCAGTGAACGAGGGTTCGGATTTCGGCATCGTGGTCCTGGAGCAGGGCGGATTCACGCCGATGTCCGGGTCCAACACCATCTGCGCTGTCACCGCGGTGCTGGAAGAGGGCATTGTGCCGGTCCGTGGCCCGGAAACCGTCGTCACTATCGACACCGCAGTCGGCACCGTGCAGGCGGTCGCGAAGGTGCACGAGGGCAAGGTCCTGTCGGTGACTGTCGTGAACGTCCCGGCGTTTGTCGTCGAACTCGACCACCCGCTGCAGGTCCCGGACTACGGCACCGTGCCCGTGGACATCGTCTTCGGCGGCCAGTTCTTCGCCCAGGCCAAAGCCGCTGACCTGGGGCTGGACCTGCACCCGGACAACGGCAAGGAGCTCGCCCGCGCCGGTGCCTTGATCAAGATGGCCGCACTGGAGCAAATCCAGGTGACCCACCCGGACAACCCGCTCATTTCCGGAGTCAACCTGGTCATGCTGCACACCGGTGATCGTGTGGCCGGCCGGCAGGACCGCAACACCGTGGTCCTGTCCAACGGCAAGCTTGTCCCGTCCGACCCGTCTACCTGGACCGGCGCGCTGGACCGCTCCCCCTGCGGCACCGGAACGTGTGCCCGCATGGCCGCGCTTCACGCCCGCGGCCAGCTGGCCATCGGCGAGGACTTCTCCCACCACAGCATCATCGGCAGCGAATTCATCGGCCGCCTGACAGGTACGGCGACCGCGGGCGGCCGCGAAGCAGTCCTTCCCACCGTCACGGGCCGGGGCTGGGTCACCGGACGCAGCCAGTGGGTCCTGGACCCCACCGACCCCTTCCCCTCCGGCTACACGGTGGGCGACATCTGGGCGCCCGGCGCCTAACCACAATCTTTGAAACCACTTTGAAAGCAGGAGTCAGTGAGCCAGTTCATTAACGGCAAACTCGTCGAAGGCACCACCGGCGAAACCGCGGATGTCATCGATCCATCAAACGGAACCACCGTCGCCACCATCACCCTCGCCGGCAGCGATGACGTCAAAACGGCCGTACAGGCCGCCCGGGATGCGTTCCCGGGCTGGTCCCGCGCCACCCCGGCCGAGCGGTCAGCCGTCCTGATCAAATTCGCCGCGCTCATGGCAGAACGCGCCGAGGAGTTTGCCCAGCTGGAATCCCGCCAGTCGGGCAAGCCCATCCGCCTCACCCGTGAATTCGACGTTCCCGGCACCATCGACAACATCGCGTTCTTCGCCGGCGCCGCCCGCAACCTCGAAGGAAAGGCCACGGGCGAATACTCCGCGGACCACACATCTTCCATCCGCCGCGAGGCGATCGGCGTCATCGGGTCCATATCGCCGTGGAACTACCCGCTGCAGATGACCGCCTGGAAGATCCTGCCCGCCATCGCTGCCGGCAACACGATCGTCCTCAAACCCGCCGAAATCACCCCGCTGACAAGCCTGCTCTTCGCCGAAGTGGCCACCGAAGCCGGCGTCCCGGACGGGGTCATCAACGTCCTCACCGGCCGCGGCTCCACCGTCGGCGCCGAACTCCTGCGCCACCCCGACGTGGACATGCTCTCCTTCACCGGCTCCACCGCAGTGGGACGCACCGTCCTGGACGCCGCCGCTACCACCGCAAAACGTGTCCACCTCGAACTCGGCGGAAAAGCACCCTTCGTGGTCTTCGACGACGCGGACCTGCAGGCCGCGATCCACGGCGCCGTCGCCGGGTCCCTGATCAACACCGGCCAGGACTGCACCGCGGCCACCCGCGCCATCGTCCACCGTTCCCTCTATGAGGACTTCATCACCGGCGTCGCGGACCTCTACGCCAAGGTCAAGCTCGGCCCCACCGCTGACCCCGCCACGGACCTCGGCCCGCTCGTTTCCCGCAAGCACCAGGAAACCGTGGCCGGCATGGTGGAGCGTGCCCGCGGCTACGCGCGCGTCATCGGCGGCGGCACCCCCGAGGGCGATCTCGCCGCCGGCTCCTACTACCGCCCCACCCTCGTCGCTGACGCCACACCGGACAGCGAAATCTTCCGCGACGAAGTGTTCGGCCCGGTCCTCGCCGTCACCCCCTTCGACACGGACGACGAAGGGATCGAACTGGCCAATGACACCCCCTACGGACTCGCCGCGTCAGCCTGGACCAAGGACGTCTACCGGGCACTGCGCGCCACCCGTGAAATCCGCGCCGGCGCCGTCTGGGTCAACGACCACATCCCGATCATCAGCGAGATGCCCCACGGCGGCTTCAAACAGTCCGGCTTCGGCAAGGACATGTCCACCTACTCCTTCGACGAATACACCGTGGTCAAGCACGTCATGTTCGACCTCACCGGCGAACAGGCCAAGGGCTGGCACCGCACCATCTTCTCCCTGGAGGACTAGGAGAATGACAACGACCGGCCTCACCGGGCGCTTTAGCGGCAAAACGGCGCTGGTCACCGGGGCGGGCGGAGGCATCGGCTCCGCCATTGCCCGGCGGCTGGCCAGCGAGGGCGGACACGTCTTCGTCGCCGACGCCAACGAGCCCGCGGCGAAGGAAATCGCTGACGCCCTGGTTGGTGACGGCTTCACCGCACAGCCGCTGGTCTTCGACCTCCTGGATCCTGAGGCCTCGGCCGCAGCGGTGCAGCAGGTCATTGACCACCGGGCCCGGCTGGATGTCCTGGTCAACAACGCCGGCATCAACCGCCGCGGGGACCTGCTGTCCCTGACGGAAAATGACTGGGACCTGTCGTTCGCGGTGAACGTGGATTCGCTGTTCCACCTCTGCCGGGCTGTGCTCCCGCACATGATCGAAACGGGAGGCGGTGCCATCGTAAACACCGCCTCCCAGTGGGGCCTATACCCGGCACCGGCCCACATCGCCTACAACGTGTCCAAGGCCGCCGTCGTCGCCTTCACCAAAAACCTCGCCCGCGACTACGCGCCGCACAACATCCGGGTCAACGCCGTCGCCCCCGGGGAGGTCCACACGCCCATGCTCGAGGCCGGGCTCGCGCGAAGTGGCCGCACCGTGGCCGACCTTGACGCGCTGGTGCCGTTCGGACGCATCGGCAAACCGGAGGAAATCGCCGCCCTGGTGGCGTTCCTCGCCTCCGACGAAGCACCCTACATCTGCGGATCAGTCATCGAAATCACCGGCTCGCAGGCGGTCGCATGAGCACCGGAATGCTGGCCGGGAAGACAGTGCTGGTCACGGGCGCGTCGCGTGGCATCGGCCGTGCGACCGTTGAGGTCCTCCACCGTGAAGGCGCCCACGTAGTGCTGCACTACGGGAACGACAAGGACTCCGCACAGGCCACGGCGGATAGGCTCGGCGATCGAGTGCTGCTGGTGCAGGGCGACTTGCGCGACCTCGCTGAACGCGTGCGGGTCTGGACAGAAGCCGCCGGCTGGCGGGGCGGCGTCGACGTCCTGGTGAACAACGCCGGCGCCTGGCTGGCCTCGGAGATTGACGACGACGACGCGTGGCGGCAGGGCTGGCAGGCCAACTACGAGCTGAACCTCCTCGCCCCTGCCGACCTGTGCCGGGAAGCCATCCTAGGATTCCGGAAGCGGGGCGGTGGAATCATCGTGAACGTCACCAGCCGCTCCGCGCACCGCGGGGACGACGCCGAACACCTCGCCTACGGCGCCGCAAAGGGCGGGCTGCTCGCCCTCACCAAAGGCATTGCCCGCGGCTACGCCAAGGACAATGTCCTCGCCTATGCCGTGGCCCCGGGGTGGGTGGCGACCGACATCTCGGCGCACATCTCCACGGAAAATTCCATGCTTGCCGGGCTTCCGCTGGGCGAAGTCACCCCGCCCGGGGACGTCGCCGAGGTGATCACGTTCCTGGCGTCCGGCCGGTCCCGGCACACGACCGGGGCCACCATCGACATCACCGGAGCGGACTATGTGCGCTGAGTTCGCCAACAGGCCACTACCTTCTGCCCCTTACAACAGAGCGTTGTCATCATAGAGAACTGGAAAGGCAATAACGGATATGCAGCACCGTCATGTGAAGGACTGGAGCACCCTCCTGGGAGCCAACGTCGAAATCCGCCAGAACCAGACCGTGATTTGTAGCGGGATAGTAGACGCCGTCACCGAAGACGCACAGATCATTTGGGTCCATTCACCGGTGGAAGGCAGGCGTCTCTTCGAGAAGGCCGAGTTCCACCAAGCCTGGGCGACCGAGGAAGGCACCGGCTTTCATTACAAGGTGAACCGGAACGAGGATGCATCGACTGCTTCATCCGGTCGACTTGAGCTTCAGCCAGCCTAATCCAGATGGCTACGTCGCATATCAATCCCATCGAGGTGCACAACGTATAGGAGCCTGTATGGGTCCCATTGAATTTTTTGACCCGTTTAGCGAGGGGAATTTGCCGGTGCGCACTTCGCCGCAGCGCCGGTCTCGGGTGACGACTTCACCAAAAGGACTGTCCGCAGAGCTGCCCGTTCGCTCTCATGGTCGCGAACGCGAACGGCAGCAGCTGCTCAGGGACCTCGCCGCCTTAGCAGCAAGTTCAGAAGGCAAAAATTCACAGGACACGGGTCCCAAGCCATAACCTCAGCTGCGGCCTTGGGTTGAAATAGGGTTCCAGACGAAGTTGCCATGTCTGAGATGGTTTTCAGCCTTTCCCAAGCAGAGTTTTGCGCCCAGCCAGCACCGGAACCCGGTGACACCCCTGACAATACCTGCGCAGACACGCGCACGGAAAGGACACTCATGCGTTTCAGCAGGACGCTAAACGTGGTTGATGCTCACGCCGAAGCCGAATCCGGCAAGGTCGTTATCGGCGGTGTCGGCCCTGTCCCCGGACAAACCATGTTCGACAAGATGGTGCACTTTGAAGAGCATCTAGACGATCTACGAAAGCTGCTCCTGTGCGAGCCCCGCGGCGCCGTGTGGCACAACGCCAACGTCGTGTTGCCGTCCAACAACCCCGAGGCCGACTACGGCTACATCATCCTCGAATCCACTGAGTACCCCGCAATGTCGGGGTCCAACACCATGTGTGTCGCAACCGTACTCCTCGAAACGGGGATGCTGCCGATGACGGAACCAGCCACAAACCTGGTGCTGGAGTCCCCAGCGGGCCTGATTCAGATTGAAGCAACCTGCGCCGACGGAAAAGTGCAACGAGTCAGGCTGGTCAACCAGCCCGCCTTCGTTTATCACCAGGACGCCAAAATCGATGTTCCTGGGCTGGGAAATATCGGCGTTGATGTTGCCTACGGGGGCATGACGTTCGCCTTCGTGGACGCCGAATCCATTGGCCTTTCACTCGACGTGACTCAGGAGGCGACGCTGTACGACCTTGGACAACGCATTAAGAAGGCTGCGGCAGAGCAACTCGACGTAAGCCACCCGTTGAATCCCCTTATTCCAGGCATTACCAATACCTCCTTCACCGGTCCGCTTCTTCGCGAAGCGGGACCGGACGGTGAGCAGATGATTAGGTCCGTCAACGCAGTGATTGTCTCCCCTGGCAGGCTGGACAGGTCGCCCTGCGGTACTGGAACGTCAGCCCGCCTCGCCCTCCTGCACTCGCGAGGAGAACTGAAGGCGGGGCAGCTGTTCCGGCACGAATCAATCATCGGTAGTCAGTTCGACGCCCGTATCGAAGAAATCGTGACTGTCGGTCCCTACGAGGCTGTAGTCCCGAGTATCTCCGGAAGCGCATGGATAACCTCCTTCAACCAACTCGTCCTGGATCCCTCCGACCCTTTTCAGGAGGGCTTCGTGGTGGGTAAACCGTGGAAAGCGGAGTACTGACCGCGACGTCGACGCTGTAGTAGCCGTGCAAGGGCTTTTAGACTGCTTGTATACGGCCGCGCCGGAAACCGACGCAGCCGCCGCTCTCACCCTTCTCGGCAGCTGGACCGGAAACAATCAGGATGGTGATTGGGCAGCCGCGAAACGGCGGTTCTTGCGCTATCCACAGCTCTCCGCGCCCCCGAAGGACCATCCAGAGCTGCAGGAGTCCTAAGCGATCCAGCTGTACCGGGCGTGGAGATCACTAACCGACGTCCGGCATACACCCCAACCTGACACGGTGCGTCTTGGACGTCATTACCAGAAACGACGGATTTGGTTCTCCAACCGACCGAGGGCCCGGTTCCTGCCCACAACCGGGGACAATTCTCATAGGTTATCCACCGCTACTGCTGCTAAGGGAGCTCCCCCTAACGGCTTCCACTTTCCAGCCGTGGATAACCCGAATTGACCCCAACTGTGGACAGAACACAGTCACCAGATCTCGTTTGTCCGAGGCGGGTTATGTTGACGGAAATATCCATTATCGACTCTTCTATGGTTGTCAACGTAGCAATGGCTGGGGACTGTTGGCATTGAGTGTGCGGTAGATCCGTCGGGCGAGGTAGCGCTTCACGCACCGACGAATTTCTTCCTTGGATCGCCCTTCTGCTTGCCGTTTCGCTACGTATTCGATGGTCGCTGGATCGAACGCCATCCTCGTAAGAGCAACCATGTGAAGGGCTTTGTTCAGGGTCCTGTCACCGCCGCGGTTGAGCCTATGACGGACGGTATTTCCAGATGAAGCGGGCGAAGGGCAGGTTCGAGGTCAGGATCAGCGAGGCGTGCTCGTAGCGGGACGAGACGAGTTGGAAGAACAGGTTCGCGGCGTCCTGCTCGAAGGGGATGTAGCCGACTTCATCCACGATGATCAGCCCGTAGCGGCGCAGCCTGACTAGACGTCTGGCAAATTACTTTGGCTAAGACCGATGATGGTTGCTTCAAGATCTTCCATGGACTGCCACATCCAGGCGATGGCATTGAGGTCCTCGGGTCTTTGGGCAAGTTCGAGCGGGCATCCGTCCAGGAGGCCGGCCAACCGCCTGAGCGCCGCAGATATCCGGCTATCTGCTGGGGACTTGTTCTCGGCGGAGAGGGAGCGGCCGGGGTTCGTACTTGGCCTCACAGCAGATCCAATTCCTGAATGAGTCCGTATTCAACGCCGGAGCTCAGGGTGGCAGTAAATGACCTGAAACTGTGTCGGGTAACCAGAATGCCGCGGTCCGTTGCCTTCTCGGTGAGCAGGCGGGTCGCCTCCTCAAGCTGCAGATCTCTGGATGCGCGATCCTGGGCTTCGATGATAATGGCGTTGTCGGTCAACATTGTTAGTCTCCATCGTCCAATACATGAGGGCGGTAAAGCCTTTGGCTGGCTGGTCGCCGGAAGAGTGTTGGATCCTCAAAATCCTATGGCGAGTCGCCGCGGGCGCCGCTGCGTATTTCGGGGTTGTGCTGTTTGTTTTGGCCACCTCGCCTTCCGCAGGGGGCTCGTGGATCCCTGGGACCGGCTGGGTTTGGTGATTGCACCCTGACTTACCTGGCTGGTTTCAGCACCAAAACTTCATCAAGATAGTCGACGAGATCGATTACTTGTAAGTCATAGTCGGCCGTCGCCAGCAACTTGGCCAGCAGTGCTTCGGCTACTTGGCGGGTACGAGAATTAGGCTTAGGGTTTCCGACAACAATCGAAACTTGTAGCTTCATGACTCTCACTAACTGTCGAAGGAATTGAGACGTCGCAACAAGACGTTTCCAACTTCGCAGAGGCGAATTCGGCGTGCTCGGATCGAGGAGTTCTACAACCGGGCCCGGCTGTATTCAGCCCTGGGCTACACCACACCGGTGGAACACGAACAATTCCTCACCACGAATAACCCTCAGCCGGCACAAGCCGCCTGATCAACTGTCCACGACTTGCGGGCAACCCCACAGGAGTCTCCCTTCGCGCGTGCGGCGCTGACGGCGGCGTCTAGACGATATGAGTTAGGAGGAGTCTGGGCCCGTTGTGGGTTCCAGGTCCTTCTGAAGGCCATTATCGCCGCCGCCGATCCCGGAGCGCCCCGTTCCGAGGAGGGGGCATCCCAGGGTGTTGCTTTGGGGGCGCTCCGGATCGTTTGCCGGCGTGGATGGCCTCTATCAGAAGGGCCCGGAAGGACCGTCTTGAGGGGCTGGAACCTCCTTTTCAAAGCAAGACGTGGGTTGCCTGCCACACTTGGCGGACAGGTAGAGCCACATTTGAAATTTTGGAGGTTCCAGCTATGTTCGAGCGTACAAGCGTGGGCCTGGATGTCCATGCCCGAAGCGTCGTAGCCTGTGCATTGGACGGTCTGACCGGGGAAGTTTTCCGGCACCGTCTGACTCCTGACCGGGATGAGATTCTTGCCTGGATCATCTCGCTGCCGCCACCGGTGAAAGTCGTTTACGAGGCGGGCCCGACAGGTTTCGGTTTAGCCAGGTTCCTGGGATCTGCCGGCATCGATACCGTGGTCGCGGCGCCGTCGAAGCTTCAGCGCCCCTCCGGTGACCGGGTCAAGACCGATGCGAAAGATGCCCTGCACCTGGCCCGCTTACTCAAACTCGGTGAGATCACCGCGGTCCAGGTCCCCTCGGTAGAGCAGGAGGCAGCCCGTGATCTTGTCCGCTCCCGTGAGGATCTCCGCGGGGACCTGATGCGTTCCCGGCACCGGATCTCCAAGCTCTTGTTGCGCCAGGGCATCGTATATTCGGGTGGGCAGGCATGGACCGCAGCTCACGAACTGTGGTTGGCCCGCCAACATTTTGATGCTCCGGCACGACAACTGACCTATGAATCCTCACTGGAGGCCATGCATGAGATCTCTGACCGTCGTGACCGCCTCGATCAGGCGATTACGGTCATGGCATATGGAAGCGGATACACGCCGGTAGTCCGAGCGTTACAGTGCTTGCGCGGTATCTCTACGCTGACCGCGTTCGGCCTCGCTGTCGAGATCGGCGACTGGGACCGCTTCACCGGCTCCACGATCGGCGCTTATTTGGGTCTGGTTCCCACTGAGCATTCCTCAGGAGCGTCCCGGTCCCAAGGCTCCATCACGAAAACTGGCAACAGCCACGCCCGCCGGCTTCTCGTTGAAGCGGCCTGGCACCACCGCCGACCATACAACACCCCGTCCCGGCTCATGCGCTCCCGCTGGGAAGAAGCCAACTCCGAAGCACGAATCCGCGGCCACGCCGGAAACCGGCGCCTGCACGAACGCTGGATCAAATACCTCGAACGCCGCAAGCGCCCCGTCATCGCCAACGTTGCCATCGCCCGCGAGCTCTCCGGCTGGTGCTGGTCCCTGGCAACCGGAAACCCAGCAACACGACATTCGCCTATCTGACCTCCGTTCCTTCCGAGGAACGGAAACAGCCGGGGATGCAACGGGTAAATGGTTTCTTGCAGCGCGTGGAGTAAACCCGCGATACAGCTATGGGCAGCCCTTAAAGGACCACGCCCGATATTGCTAGACCAGCGGTAACCTCCAGCCGAACACATCGTCCTGCGGTAACCAACCCGCGCATATCAGTCTGACCGCGCCGTCGCCAACGACATGCTAACCCAACACCCGTGCTCACCCGGCAACTAAAAGGAAGCAGTCCCGAGGGCCTTAAACCTTGGGACTGCTTCCCCATGCTCTTGACAGGCCGGAACTACATATCAGCTGTACAACCCGGTTGGTTGGTGACGCGCCTCACCAATAAGCCGCGTCACCAACCAACCGGGTTAGTACATCTAGTTGTAAGGAGGGACCGACGTTCCAAGTCTCCGACGATGCTGCGCCGCACGCCGTTGCCCTCCGGGTAGCCGGCCGAGCCTTCGACGCCGGACTCGGCCTGGTATCAACTGCTTAGATTGGTGCGGCATTCGCGGTCACCGCCATCGGCAGCACCCTGCTGGACCAACATCTGACTGTCCGCCATTCCGCAGCACAAACAGAGCCAGCGGGAAGCGAAACATTATCCCGAGACCCTGCGACCGCTAAGGTCAGTCGAGAGTGTGGACGCCAGAAGTTTTTGGGTGTATTCGCTCTTAGGCCGTGACAGTACCTCGTCGACCGGACCTTCCTCTTGCACACAACCGCCCTGCATCACCATGACACGATCGGCAAAATCGCGCACAAGATGCAAGTCATGCGTTATGAACACGCAACTGAACCGTAGTTCTCGCTGCAGGCGTGCCAAAAGAATCAAGATCCGCTTCTGCACCGCCACATCGAGGGCACTCGTTGGTTCATCAGCGATTAGAAGCTGCGGGGGCCTAGAGATCGCGCGCGCAATACTCACGCGTTGACGTTGGCCGCCTGATAACTGATGCGGGAACAAAGTTATCCATCCCGGGTCGATACCAACACTCTCTAGCAATTTGGCAGCGGCGTCATCGGTCAGTTCCGCCTTAGGAGCACCACTGTACAGTCGAGGTGCCAGGATAGAGTCACCAATTGAAAGTCGCGGATTCAATGACGAGGCGCTGTCCTGAAAGACAAATGAAGCGGTCAGCGCACCACGGAGATCTCTCGAACGCGCGATGCCTTCGCCCTCCACCGCCGCGTGCTCGAATGTCGACGGTAAGAGCCCCGCTATCGCTCTACCGAGCGTCGACTTGCCCGAGCCGGACTCCCCGACAATGGCGAGAGTCTCATGCGCTGAGAGCTCAAAATCGATTGATTTGACAACGGATTCCTGTGAGGAGCGCATCCCCGGATATCGAACGGAAAGTCCCTTGAACGAGAGGACACTCGTGGTTGGCGCTGCGCTCATCACTTCACTAGACGGCGCCCCCTCTGCAGACTCGAGCCGGGCAACAACACGCACATTCTCTGTGCTCGAATTCTCCAGCAGATGTCTCGTATAGTCCATCCTTGGCTGCTCGAGGACATCAAACACGGACCCGTACTCGACGATCTCGCCGCGATGCATCACATTGACGCTGTCTGCAATGTCTGCCACCACGCCTAGATCATGAGTAATAAGGAGTACGCCCATCCCGAGCTCATCGCGCAACTCTCGGATCAGGTTGAGAATCTCCGCCTGCACCGTTACGTCGAGAGCAGTGGTTGGCTCATCCGCGATGAGGAGCTTGGGGTTGTTCGCAATCGCCATCGCTATCATTACCCGTTGTCTTTGACCGCCTGAGAGCTCATGGGGGAATTGATGCAGTTTCAACTTCGGGTCGCGAATGTGCACCGCGTCGAGTAGTGCAACGCATCGTGCGAGGATTGCCTTTCGGCCTATCTTGTCTGCCCCTCGAATAGCGCCTGCGAGCTGTCTTCCGATCCGAAGGGCAGGGTTCAAAGCCGTCATCGGCTCCTGGAACACGGTGCCAATTTCACCGCCCCGCACGCTTAGAAGTCTCGATTGGGAAGCCTTAAGAAGATTTTCGTTGCCGAAACCGATAGAGCCGGCGGTTTTCGCGGTCTCAGGCAGCAGCCTCAGAATGGACATTGCGGTCGCGGACTTCCCTGAACCCGATTCACCCACGAGTGCTGCGATCTCTCCCTCGGCCACGTGCAGGTTCACGCCGCGTACGGCTTCCTTCTCACCTCCGAAGGAAACGCGAAGATCTTGGATATCAAGAAGGGTAGATTTCGAGTTATGCATGAGGGAGCTCCATTCTCGGGTCGAGGGAGCGGCGCAGGCCATCGCCGACGAGGCTGAAAGCGAGGATGGTGATGATCACGGTAATCGCCGGCGTCATCAGCGCGGCAGGTTGAGTTGCCATGAACCGGGTCGACTCGGCCACCATGGATCCCCATGAGGGCGCCGGTGGAACAACCCCCAGACCAAGGAAGCTCAATCCTGATTCCATGAGAATCGCTGCCGCGATGACGAGTGTGAATTGCACGATGATCGGCGCCATAATGTTCGGAACGATTGTTTTCAAGAGGATGCGACTCGAACTCGCTCCATACAGCACGTCCGATTCGACATACTCCTTTGCTCGCACTGTTAGTGTCTGTCCGTATGCAATTCTCGCGAATGCAGGCAGGAAGATGAAGACCAGTGCGACCGTCAGCGTGACTTCTCCTGCCCCGTACAGCGTGACAACGAACATCGCGAGCAGCAGCGGCGGCATGGTCATCAGTACATCGATGGACCGCATGGAGAGCCCTCCGATGAACTTCCCGAAGTAGCCTCCAACCAGGCCAATGAAAGTGCCCAGAATGAGTGCACCGACCGTTGCCGAGAATGCGATGAAGAGTTCAATGCGAGCACCATAGATGAGACGGGCAAGAATATCCCGGCCGTACTGATCCGTTCCGAGAATATGAGCCGAACTGCCTACCGGAAGAAACCGGTTGGTCGAATTTTGGGCGAGCGGATCAACAGAAGAGATATATTCAATCAGCATGCTCACGACGAGCAGGACCACAATGAAGGCCATGGCTGCCCAGTGCATCGCAGAGAAGCCTCGAAAAAGGCGCTTGAGTGTCAACTTCATGTTCCGCTCCTCGCGCGTGGGTCGAGCACTCCGTAGAGGAAATCAACCACGACGTTGATGATGATAAATATGCTTGCGGTGAGCAAGATAACACCCTGCAGGAGCGGGTAGTCCCGAGCCTTCACGCTCTCCATGAGCAGGGAGCTGAGTCCTGGCCAGCTGAAGACCCGCTCCACCAGCACCGTGGAGCCCACGAGTATCCCTACTTCAAGGCCGGTGATGGTGAGTACTGGCGTCAGTGAGTTCCGCAGGATGGCGTGCACCCACACCCGACGAGACGAGTGCCCCTGCGCCCGTGCAGTCCGGACCCAATCCTGCTGTCGGGTCTCTAGCACCGAGCTGCGGGTTGTGCGGGCAATGATGGCGGTCAAGCCTATAGCAATCGAGATGACGGGAAGTATCAGCAGCTTGGAGTGTCGGGCAGGATCATCCGAGAAGCTGGTAAAACCGCCTGCTGGCAGCCAACCCAGTTTCACTGAGACGAAATAGACGAGCAACGTACCCAACACGTACACCGGCGCCGACAGCCCAAAGGACGTCAAGGCCGAGAAAATTGTGCCGTTCCCCCGGAACATGGCTGCTGACACCACGCCGAAGATGATCCCGAGAACAACCGATACGAGTCCCGCATAGGCAACGAGCTCGAGTGTGTTCGGAAGTCTCTCCAACAGCAGGTCCAGCACGGGCTGCCTATGCACATATGACATGCCCAGGTCGCCGGTCAACAGCCCGCCGATGTACGTGACGA
The DNA here is from genome assembly GCF_006151685.1 of Arthrobacter sp. BB-1. NCBI lineage: Bacteria > Bacillati > Actinomycetota > Actinomycetes > Micrococcales > Micrococcaceae > Arthrobacter > Arthrobacter sp. BB-1. The sequence goes on along the minus strand of NZ_VDEV01000044.1, from coordinate 49,814 downwards.
ACTGGATCAGGATCGGCCTATCCAGCCCAAGTTCGGCACGAAGTGCCGCTATTGCTTCCGGAGAGGCACCCCCGGCATCGCCACTCAGCAAGAGTGCTGCCGGGTCCCCCGGCACTGATTGAATCATCACGAACACGACTGTCGCAACGGCAAACAGGAGGCCGACTGCGATCAGGATCCGTTTGACGAAGAAGCTCACCCAAATGGGTCTCCTTTCGAGGACGCTGCCGAGGGTGAACTTCATTACTGCACCGTCACGTTCGTGAAGTTAAGTCCGGACATTGAGACCTTGAAGCCTGGTAGCATCTCGAACCCCTTGACCTTATCGCTCACGCCGAAGGCTTGGCCACGCTGTGCGAGCTGCACGAACGGTGCCTCCTCCTGAATGATTTGGAAGGCTTTTTTGTAGTCCGCGAGTCGCTCCTCATCCGTCTCCGCTGCGAGGCCGCTCTGCAGCAGCCCGGTAAGCTCATCATTTTCGTAGCCGCAAGGGTGGTAGATGAATTTTCCGGTGACGTAGCTAAGCAGGTAACTCGGGTCTGTCACGGGAGATACAACCGCACCACCGCCGTTAGTGGCATAGTCGCATGCCCCAAGTTTTTCCACCATGGTGGGGAAGTCCGTCAGTTCAAGTTCAAGATTGATCCCGATCTCCTTGAGGTCGGATTGCACGCTGATGGTTATGTCCTGCGAGAATTCGTACTGCGACGTTCCGAGCATGGTGCTGGAGAACCCATTGGGATATCCGGCTTCTGCGAGAAGCTTTTTAGCCTTCTCCGGGTTGTACTCCCACATAGCTGTGGCTTCCGGAATGTCATACTCGCTGCCTTCTTCAACTGCAACCCCGTATATTGGTTTCGCGTTGCCATAGAAGACGCTGTTGACAATCGCTTCACGGTCAATGGCATAGGCGACGGCCTGCCGCACCTTCGGGTTGTCCCATGGCGCGACGTTGGTGTTGAAGTGCATCTGGTTTCCGGGTCCATCCTTGGAAGTAAGGGAGAAGCCGGAAGCATCCTCGATCTGCGCGAAGCTCTCCCAAGGCACGTAGTCGATGATGTCGACGTCACCCCCGAGGAGGCTGTTCACTCGCGCCGCACTGTCCTTGTAGTAGGTGATTTGGATTTCATCCAGTGCGACCTCCCCGCTCTCGTAGTAACCGTCGAAGTGCTCAACAGTGAGCCCCACGCCAGTAACCTTCTCACCGAGTGTGAAGGGGCCGGCTCCGATTACGTTGTCCACCGATTTATTCAGGGCACTATCAGGAAGAATCGGCGTGTTCGGGTCGGCCAAGTTCTCAAGGAATACCCCATTGTTCTGCTTCAACTTGATGGTAAATTCCCCGTCAGCACCTTCCTCGATTGAGTCGATGTTTGCAAAAGCAGTGGCGAAGGCTGCTCCGTTGCCAGGATCGGCATAGTACTTGTACGTCGCTTTCACGTTGTCGAGGGTGACCGGCGAACCGTCATGGAACGTAAGGCCCTCACGCAGAACGAACCGATACTCATTCGCTGCAACCTGTTCGAACTCTGCGGCCAGCGCTGGCTCAACCTCACCCTTCTCGTCGTACGCGACAAGTCCTCGGTGCAGCAGAGAGTTCATCATCATGCCTGATGCTCCCTGATCCGCCCCCGCAATCAGCGCCGGCGCCTCGGCACTGAAACCAAAGTGCAGCTTCTGTTCCACTGCAGCATCACTGTCGGCGCCAGATCCCGTGCAGCCTGACAGTGCAAGAGCCCCTGCCACGGCGCAAGCCATAACCGACCAGCTTAAGGATTTTTTCTGCATTTCATTGCCCCTGCTCTCTCTCTAACACCACTTCGTTGTAGCCGCTACTCATCGTATTTCGCGGCATCCCCGAAAATCAATAGATATGTATAAATCTGCCGATTTAGATAGAATCGTTTCAGAAAGCCTCGTTCGCAGACCCCTGTTCGCATGCGATCCAGTAGCCTAAGGGGGCCTGAGCAACGCAATGAGCCCAATACGTGGATCCCGGGAAGGAACAACAACGATGCCACCTACAGCTACCGGTGTATCAAGCTGGCTGAGCTCGCTCTCTCAACGCCACGTGCTCACTCGGAAGGAGCAGTCGGTTGCGGACTCGCTTGCAGCACATCCCCGGCTCGGTTCGTACGGATCCATACGGGAGGTAGCAGAGAAGTCGAACGTAAGCATCGGTACAGTGACCAGGGCCTCGAAGTCCTTGGGATTTATGGGGTGGCCCGCACTCCAAGAAGAACTCCGGGCAATTTACATCTCTTCGTTGAGTGCCGCGGAAATCGCGGAGCATCGCAGCCACGGTCAAGATCGACCGGCATACGCTTGGCTCACTCGTGACCGCGACAATATCAACTCGTTCATGAAGGCATGCGATCTCGAGCAATTAAGAAGGTGCGCCCAGTTGATCCAGAAGAGCCGGCGAGCTTTCGTCGTCGGGCTCGGGAGCTACAACGGTGTTGGCTACGCTCTCGCCCATTCCGCCTGGCTACATGGCTACGATGTACGTTTGCTCTCGGAAGAGATGCAGGTAGTGAACACCATCGCCCAATTGGGCCCGGACGACCTCGTGATCATCATGAGTTTCTGGCGGCTCTATGAAGTAACATTCCAAACCATCCGGGCATGCAACGAACAGAGCGTACCAATCATCCTCTTGTCCGAGAACCTGACGCATGACATTGAAGAGCAGTGCACCGAAGTGATTCGCGTACCATCTGAGGCTGTTGGGTTTCAGACATCGCTCTCGACCGTCGTGTCCGTCGTTCAAGCAATCATCGCGGAACTAATCGCCCTCGACCCCGATCGAGCCAAGGATGCGATTGCTCGGACCGAGAAGCGCTGGGAACAGTTCGGGCTTCTGCGCTCCTACTGACGAATCTGACTGCGGGCGCGCACCCTGACCAAGGTGATCAAGACGGATTCAACCGGTCGACTCTTCTATGTCTGTCAACCGCGTCCGTCGCATCTACCGCGCTGAGCGTGCGGTAGATGCGGCGGGCCAGGTAGCGTTTGATGCAGCGACGTATTTCCTTGTCAGTACGACCCTCGGCGCGTCGTTTCTCCACGTACTCGCGGGTTTCGCCGTCATGGGTCATCTTGACGATCGCAACCATGTGTAAGGCACTGTTCAGAGACCGGTCACCGCCCCGGTTTAACCGGTGCCGGACAGTGTTCCCGGAGGACGCGGGTATTGGATTTACCCCGGCCAGGGAGGCAAATGCTGCCTCGTTACGGACCCTGCCTTCGTGCGACCACGCGGAGAGGCACTTCGCAGCGCTGATCGCCCTGAACCCCGTCTCCTCCAGCAGCGGTGCGGCCTCGCTGACCTTCACCAGATCGTCCAGCTGGTTCTCGTTGGCCTTGAGTTGCTCATCCAGCGCCAGGACGTGTTTGGCCAGCCGCACGGCCTCGACGCGGGCGATGGACAAGGAAAGCTCTTCCTCGCGGGAACGCCACTTTGAGACTTTGCAGGATTCCGCTGATGGCATTCTTCTAAATGAAACAATGCTTGCAAGACTGGACTGTTGATAGCCTTGTTGCAACAACCTTGTTTTCTAGGTAACGTTGCTTTTGGGCCGATATCCCTCGGGAGTGCCACACTTTCACGCCGATCGAAATCGAGCTGGCAGGCGGCCCGTGCATCCCGCACGCACCCGCAATCAGCGGCCGCGCAGCAAGTCAGAGTCACGCAACGAAAGGAAGCTCATGAAGCTAGAAGAAGGCGACGCTTGGGTCAACAAAGGATACGGACAGGCCAAGATCGCGCCCGGAAGCCGCCCCGCAGTTCTTATAGTTGACCTGCAGTACGCATTCACAGATCCGTCGTTCACCGCTGGCGGATCCCCTCTGATCGACCGCGCCACCAACAACGCGGCTCGAATCGCTGCAGAAGCCCGGCGTCTGCATATACCTGTATTCCACACCGTCGTGGCCTGGGACAATGAGATTGAGCGTGGTCTCTGGCCGATCAAGCTCCCCTACACGCGTGAGATGACCACCGGGTCGCGTTGGTCGACGCCCGACGAGCGGGTCTGGGCCGAGGGGGACGTCATGCTGCCGAAGCTCTGGCCGTCATTCTTCAATGGCACACCGCTCCACTCCTTATTGACGGCGGAAGGTATCGACACTGTCATCGTGACTGGGTGCACCACATCTGGTTGCGTCCGGGCCACGTCCGTTGATGCCTTTTCCTATGGGTTCCGCACCCTAGTTCCCGAGGACGCCGTCGGCGATCATGGTCAGGATGCCCACGAGTCCAACCTGCGAGACATCCATCGCCGGTACGTCGAAGTTACATCGAGCGATCAGGTTCTCGCTTACTTCGGTACGCTGCCTGCCCGGGAGCCACGGAAGCCTGTCGATGAGGTGAACGCGCAAATGCAGTCAGAGCATGCATCTCGGGTGTAAGTCCCATTGCAGAAGGTCGAGTAGGAGGGCCGGCGTCCCCCGGCCCTCCTACTTTGATCATTCCCCAGCTCAGTGACACGCCAGCCATGAGCTTTCCTTGTTATTTGGGTCAGTACGGGTACACCTGTTCTTCATGACCTCCCTTCGGCCTTTGGCTTGAGGAGAGTGAAGGCAGCTGTGCGTTGGACGGTCAGGAGACGCCGCAGTTCAAGCTCGCGGATGAGTACCTTGGGCGTTTGGCGGACAGGAATTACTAACCGGAGACGGTGGGGTCCTGCGGCTATGGCCCGGTTCCGGGAGGGCGGGACCGAATATGATCACGCTGTCGGACCTGCCGGAGTGTTCCCCAACGGCCGGGAAGCCCCGTCGGGTCGAATCCTGGGAGCGGGGCGGGATATCGGCGTATACGGTCCTCGGCAAAGAGCTGTTCCTCGCTTCGGCTGCGCGACCACGTCGCTGCCCAGTACGCTGTTTCACCTGGGACTGCCGGAATGCCGGCCAGTTATTACACGGCGGACCGCAATGGCGGGCGCGACGGGTCGAGGTGTACTGCTGCCCGCATTCTGAATGAGGATCCGACCGCCGGTACCGAGAGGTCGGTACGCTGGCGCCGCCCGAGAGCGGAACGCAAGCAGTGTTCGACGAACGCCCTGGCTTTGACGGTTGAGGTCTCCCATCCCACGATGGCACAGGAGCCCAGGTGCATGACCAGGCCGACATACACGATTCCGGTAGACCCGCGCGTATTTGAAATGGGTACCCAGATCTGGATCGGGGCCGGGGCGGTGAAGTTCTTGTTCCCGGGCTGCGGGCACGGGCGGTCTTCCTTGCTACTAAGGGCCGCCCAAACCCAGCAGCCCAGCGGTTTGCGGCCGTCAAGTTTTTGAGACAGTTCTCGTTGTTGTTGGTTAGACGCGAGGAATTCGCCCGGCGGGGTAGCACATGGGGGCGACGACCCGTCGCATCAGCTGCACGTACTCCCCCCGAGCAGGTCTAGGAGCTCCATGGCGGATGCGGCCAGCACCTCCGGCGAGAAGTTTTGGCCAGGGAGACTGGCCGGGCCTGCAGCAAGGCGTCCTTTGCAGAAGCCGAGCTTGTTTTCGTTGTAGCTGACCAGCAGGTTTGTTGGTCTGCCGGTAGTGGTCCAGCATCATGGAGTGGTTTTCGCGTCCGATGCCTGAGGACTTGTAGCCGGCCGAACGCGGCGCCCCGGCGGGTAGGCGTGGTCGGTGAACCGACCTGCCACACCCGACTTGCCTTCAGGGTCGGCACAACTTTTGAAACAATCCTTGCATGTGTGTAATTTTGTCGCTATTGTATATCAAGGCGGATCGCCACTGAAGCAGAGAACAATCAGAAGGTGAGCAATGAAGCATGTCTCGTTAGTGCTCAGAAATGCCCAGGTGCTTGATGTGCGTTCAGGTGACTATCGCAAGGCCGACGTCGTGATGAACGAGGGCCGCATTGAGAACGTCGGCGTTTCGGGAGCAGTTCCACCAGGTGTTCAGGTGGTCGACGTGACTGGAAAGTTCGTGCTTCCAGGCCTCATCGATGGACATGTGCACGTGACGGCTTTGAACACCCAATTCGAGAGCCTCGATTCAATGGCGCGTTCGTACGTTGCATCGCACGCCATCTCCTGCATGGGAAAAATGCTTAGGCGGGGCTTTACCTCTGTTCGGGATGCAGGAGGGGCAGATTTTGGTCTCGCCCTTGCCCAGCGGGAAGGGCTCTTCTTAGGTCCAAGGCTGTTCTACGGGGGAAAGGCAATCTCACAGACAGGGGGTCATGCGGATTTCCGGCGCCCCGGAGAGCACCATCGGCCTGAATTCTCAAACTGCTGCGCAGGAATCGGGCGCATTGCAGACGGGGTTTCAGCAGTCCGTGAGGCGGCACGTGATGAGCTGCGACAAGGTGCTCACCACATCAAAATCATGGCTTCAGGCGGAATCGCCTCGCCCACTGACCGGGTCGATTCCACACAGTACTCCGAGGAAGAGATTGCAGCGATCGTCTCAGAAGCCACTGCCGCTAACCGGTACGTTGCTGCGCACGCTTATATGCCGAAGGCGATAAATCGCTGCCTCGAGCTGGGTGTCCGCTCGATTGAACACGGAAGTTTACTCGACCAGTCAAGCGTTGATCTGTTTCTGAAGCACGAAGCGATTCTTGTGCCGACTCTGGTAACGCACTGGGCGATGGTTACCTTCGGCCGGGATCACGGTCTCTCGCAGGAGGGTTGGGAGAAGGCCGTTCCCGTGCGGGAGGCGGGGCTTGAAGCGCTGCGGCTCGCAGATAAGAAGGGGGTTAAGATTGCTTTCGGCTCTGACTTGCTTGGTGCTTTGCAGCAACATCAGAACTACGAATTCGAACTACGATCGAAGGTGCAAAGTAACCTTGCGGTCATTCAGAGTGCAACACTACACGCCGCCCACCTTGTTGAGCGCGACGGCGAGCTTGGCGAGGTCTCCCCGGGTGCCATCGCAGACCTCATCATCGTCGACGGTGACCCGCTTGTAGACATTGGTGTCCTCTCCCGTTTCGAAGAGCATCGTGTGCATGTTATTCAAGAGGGGCGTATCATCGCATAATTCTTGAATCTGCCACGCTGGCGGGCACGTCGACCAGTTTTGATACCAGGGGTGCCAGCGGCGCCTGAGGCAGCTTCCGCCATGCCTTGAGCAGGTGCGAAGGCCACAACCACTAATGGCCACCGAGGCCGTGGAAAAAGACTAACGACACCATGCGCCGAGTCGAAAGAAAAGGACTGCACTATGTCAACAAGACGTCGACGATCATTGTCAAAGCCGAGGACGCCCGTTCAATAGATCGCGAACTGGAGCACGCCAGTTCTATCCTTCGTGAGTGAGCCACGGGTTGGGGCCTTCTTGTAACCAGGGTGGACTTCACAACATTCACGGTCGCAATCAGCCCGGACATCCCCGTTTGGTTTTACCCGGGAGCTCGATCTGCTGTGAAGGAGTGTGAGCGCCATTGCATCCTTTATGCAAACAACGCCGCAGCCTCGGATGTCTGGTCTGGCACTCCGCAATGGGCGAAGCTCCGGTCATTATGCGTACCTTGACCTTGGGTTTCCTGTGAACCTGCGCGGGACGACAGCCGGATCGATGAGAGGCCCGGGCCCTCCCTGACGAGGGTGGGTGAGAGGACGTTGGGCCATGTAGCGGTCTACATAATATATCGCTGGGCTCACTCCTGATCTCGAACGTCCCGAAGGCATCGCCGCCCGCTCCCGCCTAGCAGCGGCGCCGGGTACTTTTGACTCAATGTCCAGAGGTGTTTGGACGATTGGGTTGATATCTCAGAGCCCACAACCCTTTCAGCAACCAGTACCTGCGCCACGCCAAGCTCGAGTGAGCCGCTTCCCTGTCGGCGCCAGTTATGCCATAGCCCCGCAGACACCTGTCGGTGACGGTCGAAAACTGAGGTATTGTGATGGCTCACGAAACGGCTCAGTTTTCGACCATCACTGACACCGTCACTGGTGCGCGTGCATGTTCGATTTCGACCTATTTATGCCTTTTGGAGACCCTGCAGGGCGTAGGCCTGCTCAAGGTCTTGGCAAAATAGTCACTTTTATAACCGGTCCCATCGGGTCTTGAGAACCTGGCTCACCGGCCGGGCGTCATCGTCAGGTTAGGGCACACCCCAACCTGACGTCAGCAGCAAGAAAAAAGGGCGCCAGAATAGGGTCTTCAGAGCAGTTCTTACACTCCCCCACCCTTCTGTCTTAGGTTCAAATCTGACAGCCAGCCCGGCTCAGGAGCTTGCGCGGGGCAGGGACGCAATTGGGCAACAGCCTGTTGCCCAATTGTCCAGAAACCGTCTGGACAATTGGTTCCGCTGCCCACACCCGGGGACAATCCTGATGGGTTATCCACCGCTACTGCTGCGAAGGGAGCTATCCTCAGGGCTCCCAATTCCAGCTGTGGACAACCCGGATTGACCACAACTATGGACAGCTTCTAGTCCCACCTTTGTGCCTTGGACTCCTGGCGTCAGGGCAATTCGTCGAGTTTGGTTCGGAGGTTCCTAAACGCCGCGTCGCGCTGCTCTTGGGAGAGCTGCATTAGGGCACATCACGCAGCTCGTCGAGGTTGAAATCGGTGTCCTCCTGGTCCTCGTCCTCGAGCATGGCGAGCATGTCCTCGTAGGTCAGGACCATTATGTTGCCGTCCAGTGGCCGGAATCCGAGTTCGCCCCAGTACTTGGCAAGGGCGCGGCATTCCCTCCGGTGTTTCAGGGATCCTTCATCCGTATCGTCCTTGAGCCCGGGGGCCGCGTGCAGGACGGTGACGACGGTACTGCGGCCGATTGCTCCGAGGATAGCCTTGAATATTTGGTGCCCGGCCCGGTGCCCACGGAACCGCGGCTGGACGCTCACCCAGGACACGATCATCAGATCGCCTTCGAGGACCGGTTCGCCCTCGACGCTGAGCTGACTGGGCTCGGATCCGGAGACGATGAACGCTTCGGCGAATCGGGACAGGTCAGCGCTGTGGGCGTCCAAGGTGTCGAAGAGGTTGACGCTGCCAACGTCCGGGACGAGGTGGACGCTGGCTTCGGCGACGGTGACCCGGCCTTGGGCGCCGGCGTCGAGGGTGTCGTAGTCGGGTTCGAGGATGTCAGCGTCGATGTAGGCGCGAATGCTCCATGACTGCGGGTAGTCTTCGGGACGTTCCCAGGAGTCGGGGCGGGCGGCGTAGTCGAGGGTATACGTCAGGCGCATCCACTCAAGGGCGTCGCTGATCTCGTCGTGCTCCTCTGGCCGCGTGCCAGCATCCACTTCTTTGCCGCAGGTGTGCTCGTTACCGGCCATGAGATTCCTTGCCCGCTCCCCGACAGGGGTGCTCTGAATGTTGTCCAGTGTGCCGGGTTCACCGTACCCGACACTGGCCCTGGCGTGACAGTAAAGCCCTCCCGAATTTCCGGGTGGCCATTCAGGTGGGTAGGTCCGCACGTCGAAGGGACCAACCGGCCGAGCCCGGGTCAGCCCACGTGGATACCGTTGTCAGCGAGGTATTCGCGAGCACGGCCCATCTGCCGGTCGGTAGAGAAGGCGTACCAGTGTTCGCTGAGGTTCTCGTCGTGGACGATTTCCCGGAACCGGAAGAAGGCGCCTTTGCCCTCGATCGCCCGCTCCAGTCGCTCTCGGAGGGCTTCCTCGTGCTGCCTGTCTGCGAAAGCTGCCATGTCCTGCCAGCCGTTCCCGGAACCCGTGCGGTTCAGCCGAAGCCATCGGTCCGGTTCATCCTCTACGCCGATCGCGGTGTCCTGCCCGACGATCATCGGGTCAGTGGCGGCCTCGTCGTACACCTGCCCGGTGTGAAGGTCGAGGTAGCCGCCGGTGGACAGATCGGGGTCCCCTTCCAAGATGGTGCTAAGCATGTCGAGGTCCACGGGAACAACCCGGCATGGCAGCGGCACGCGGCGCAGGGAGGCCAACAGGTCCTCGGCCAGCACGTGGTCACCGGCGCAGCCGCGCCGGGTCAGCCGGTTGATGACCGACAGCGCCACTGGCTCGGCTTCCTGGCGCCTGTGCTCCAGGGCCATCGGTATGCCGGCACCCACCTGCTGGAGGGTGTCATCGATGTCGCGTCCTGTCAGGGCTGCGAGGAAACGGGCCGCGTCTGCTGCCGCGATGGCTTCACGCATTTCGGACAGGGCGAGCCTCGGCACCGAGACCTGTTCGGGCCACGCATGCAGCAGCATCGGATGCGGTTCGCGCGGTTTCGCCGGGACCCGGCTCTCCCCATCATCAGTGGCCCACCGGCGCCCGTATTGGTCTGGGATGCGGCCCCAGCCCCAGTAGGCCAGAGGGGAATCAGGGCGGATACCCAATTCCTCCAGCGGGTCGACCTTTGCCTCCCCAATCACGCATCGGTGCGTCCACGCGTCACCAAGGTCAAACATGAACTGGAACTCAGACCCCGGATCCAGCGTCCGGGCGACCTTGGCGGTCGCGATGTCGATAGCTGTGATGACCGGCCCACCGATGGATCCGGCCAACTCGGCTCCCGTTTCTTTATCGGTTATGACCCGGCCGTCGACCAGGGTGAACATTGACAGGTGCGAGCGGTCCCAACGGGCGAAGGCATCGTTGATGGCGTTGGCGAGATCCATGAAGGTGTGCGAGGGTCCGACCGCGAAGATGCGCCCCGGCCAGGGCCACAGCTCCTCACCCCGACCACCGAGCAGTTCCACCGTCACCGATAACCAGGTTCGCGCCATACCCCAAGGATGGCACGAACCGCTGCGGCGCCCCTTCGTCGCGTTACTGCACGGCTCCGGGCGCCTTCATCCCGCAGGAGGGCGGTGCGCCGCGGGGAGGGCGGGCACGGGATGTGATTTTAGGCGAGCAGGTCCAGGTACTGGGTTCGCGCTTTCATTGCATGGATCAGCAGCTCATTGCCGCTGTCGAACCGAAGGACGACGAGTTCGAGCAGGCGGCCTGCGGGGTCGAATCCGAGCCTGAGCTGCCGGGCCGGGCTGTCCTCGTCGAGGTCCGCAACGTACACCGCGTGATCTGCAGCGTAAATCCCATCCTCCGCGCTGATGCCGTGTTTAAGAGCGGATGAATGCGCCTGCACTACGCGGCGCTGATCCACGCCCGGACGGCTGCGCGGATCGCTTCCGAACGGCTCAGGTGATCATGCTCGGCTCGAGCGGTCAGCTCCTGCAACAGCGAGGCGTCCATGCGCACCGGTACCACTTCGCCGGGGCCCTCACCGACCGGGCGGCGGCCTCGCTTGCGCAATTGCTCGACCGGGTATCCCCGCTCAGCCTCGTCGGCCCACGCTTGGATCATCCCGTCCGTGACCGGCACCCCGTTGATCTTTTCATCACTCACATCCAAATCGTATTACGAAATTGAAACTGGTGGAAGGTCCAAAAGAAGATTCGGTGCTGGCCCGTCCATGCGAACGCCCTTTAGCGTGTCCTTATGGCTGCCAGCTGACGATTCCATGGAGCGCGCCCCAGGGGGCACTCCTCATCAGGTAGACCTGTGGCGCGTCAGCTCGGACAAGCAGCTCACGCCCGAGGATTTGCAAAGCATGACCGCCTGCTGGAAGAAGCAGGGTTTCCAGGCGCGCACTGGAGGGCAGTCCCTGCTAGTCGAAGATTCCTGCTTCGGGGGTCTTGTGGGGAAGGGCGGTCTTGTCCGGGGCGGGGGTTTTGTGTCCGTCGTAGGCGCATTTTTTGAAGGGGCCTTCTTTGTCCATGAGGACGCGCATGTGTGGGTCGGCGTGGTTCAACCACCAGGTGCTGACCCCGAGCGCAGGCTCCAACCGTAGGTGTTCCCAGGCCCGCCAGATCGCTTCCATCCGGATGAGGGCTTCGGGGTGTTTGTACCACTCAGGGCACCACGCGGAGGCTGCGCCTTCGTTGACTTCGCGGACGTAGGACTGGGCCAGGAGGTCAGCGAAGAACTCCACTGCGCTGGAGTACACCAGTTCCGGTTCGGGCTCAGCGTGGCTGTGCCCGCCGGCCGGGGACTGCTCCTCTTCGTCTCCGAAGGCGTCCGCGAACTCTTCACTCACGCCTTGTCCCCGTCCGTCCATGGATTGCGTGTGGCAACAGCCACAGGGGCGCGCGCAATTGTTTCCGTGGCTGCGAGGGAGTCTTTGACCTTTTGGGCGTGGGGCCCTTTCATCCAGGGAATGGTTTCGATCATGGTGGCCGGGGCGCCGGAGGCGAGCAGGATGGCCCGGAACCTTGGCAGCGCGGTCAGGTCGGCAACGGACAGGATCTCGTCCTTGCTTTCCTGCCTGGAGGAGGACGACCCAGTTCTGCTGTGGCTGCGGGAGACGTTGATGTAACTGTATTGGCCGATGAGGCGGGAGAGCTCGTCGAGGTAGCCGACTTCGGAGACGCCGCCGCCGTAGATTTTGACGTTGGATGCTGACCAGAGTTTCCGCATTCCTTCGAGGTTCCAGACTTCCACGCCCTGTGACCAGGACTGCAGGATGGTCATGAGGATGATGCCGCGGGAGCCGTAGTGGCTGTATTGGTCCGGCAGGGCTTTCCACCGGCAGACGTTTGCCGCTTCATCGAGGATCCCGAGCAGCGGGGTTGCGAGGCGCCCGCCGGGTTGGGAGGTGGCGTATTTTTCGGCCGCTTCGACGACGGCGACGGTCAGGGCGGTGACGAGGGGGCCTGCGGTTCCGACGCCTTCGCGGGAGAGGCTGTAGAGCGTGCCTTTGCCGCGGACGAAGTCTTCCGGGACGAACTGCGGACGGGGGTCCGTGTCGACGGTGGTGCCCGGTGTGGGGGTGACCCATTGGCTGACGTCCCGGTCGGTGAGGCAGGAAACCATTTGCCGGGCGGTGCCGTAGACCCCGGCCCGCTGCTTTTCCGGCTCCCGGATGTGGCCGATGACCATGTCAGCCAGCAGGTCAAACCCGGCGGCGCGGAGGATGTCAGCCGGTGCTTCGTCGTGCGGACGGGTCAGCCAGGTGTACACCTGCGTGATCGGGGCGGCGCTGAGCGACGCTGCGAGCAGCAGGGCTTTGAGCAGGTTTTGCCCGGCAGGGTCGAAGTAGGCATCAGGCTTGGTTCCGGGTTCCCGGGAGCCTGCGGCGAAATGCTGGGCCATGTTCCCTGCCGTGGCTTCATTCTTCACATAGGACAGCGGGTTCCACCACCAGGACGGCTCTTCTTCCGCAACGGCCTGCGGGTCAAAGACCCACACCTGCCCGGCCTCGGAGCGGATGGGGCGGGTGACGTCGACGATGTCACGTTTGTTGGACGTGGCAATCACCGCACCGGGTGCGTCAAGGATGGCGGGGACGGCGTAGGAGGTGGTCTTCATCGTGCGCGGCCCGGCGATGAGGATCAGCATGTCCTCCCACGATGCCCAGAGCGGGCGCTTCCCGGCCACGCTGCGGCCGAGGCGGACCCCGGTGGAGTTTTCCACGCCGAGGCGCACGGCCGTTGCCGTGGCGCCCTTGGTCGAGAGGTGGTTCAGGTCCTTGCCCCGGCCCATGTACACCGCTGCTTTGTCCACCCTGGTGCGTCTACTCGCGGTCCGGGACCGGACCACCAGCACCGTCACCACCAGCGCGATCAGGACACCGGCCAGCACGCAGGCCACCACAGTTGCTTGGTCCGGCCAGGGCACCCGGCCCTTGGCGAGCCCGGCGATCAAGTCAATCGGGTGCGCCGGAGGGGCGGCGAGGCCGGCCATCCACGACCCCAGGTGGGCGGCAACCCAGGTGCCGCCGCCGAAGATGGTTCCGGCGCCGATGGCGAGCCAAATCCCCAAGGCGTCACCGAGGCCGGTTCCCTTGCGGTTCGGGGCACTCATGCCGCACCTTCTTCCCTGATCGGAGCTGCCGCATCCAGCAGAATTTCTGCCGGTGCATGCCAGCGCTTATTGGTGTCATTGAGCGAGGCCTCGATGGAGGTTAAACCGATGGTCAAGGGGATGCCTGGGCGGCCGCCGACCTTGATCAGGAACTTTCCCCGGCCCGGGGGTTCGACGTCGCCACCGCGGGAATCCCAGGCGGGCGGGTCCTGCCACGAGATGAGCTTTTGCTGTTCCTGCCGTGAGAGCGGGATCGCAGCGGTCAGCAGCGGCATCTCCGAAGCCGGCAGTCCTGCGCAGATGACCATGCCGGAACGTTCAACGAAGCCGCGGGCTTTCATCCTGTCTTCCTCGGCCGGGAGGGCCAGCAGGTCGGACATGGTGTGGGAGATCATGACCTGCCCGACACCAACACTCCTGTTCAGCCGGGTGAGGGCGTCGACGCGGTCGACCATGCCCTTGCCTGAGCGCAGCGCCCGCCACAGCTCATCGAGGACGACGAAGTAGTTCCGGCGCGGTTCCAGCCCGGCATCGGCGAGGGCGTTGGCGACGTTGACGGTCCCGAACCCGTAGGACCAGCACGCCAGGAGGACCGCTGCCTGCAGGTCGGTTTCGGTTTCGTCGATGCTGGAGACATCGAAGACCACGGCACGGTCCCGCCGCATGGGGTTAGTGGTCTGCCGGGAGAAGATTTCGCCGAGCTTCCCGCCACCGGTCAGGCCCAGCAGGGTCGCTTCCAGCGCCCGGGTTTCCTGCAGGTAGACGGTCATGTCGCCGCGGTCCAGGGCGACCTGGCGCAGCTCGGCCGGGGCCGCGGTGATGACGTCCAGGAGGTCTTTCAGGACCGGAATGCCGTCGAACGTGTCATCGAGCACCCGCAGGGCACGGTCCAGGATGGTCTGTTCCTGATCCGTCGGGGGTGAGTTCCGGCTGATCGTGATGAGGGAGACGACCATATTCAGCCGTCGGCCGTGCGCGTCGGCCCGGACCCGGACGGCCGCGTCGTGGTGCCCTTGTTCTTCCAGCAGCTGGGCGACCTCGACGGCCTGACCGGGATCAAGGATGTTCAGGTAGCCCCGTCCCCGGCCGAGCCGGATGACCTGACCGCCCAGCGCCTGGACCGCGTCGACGTGCTCTGCCTTCAGGTCCCCCAGCACGAGGGGGTGCACGCCCTGCCCGGAAAGGCCCAGGAGCATCCGTCGCACCAGCGTGGATTTGCCCAGCCCGGGTTTTCCGAGGATGAACGCAGAAGGGTTGGAGATCAGGTGGGCGCGCTGAAACCAGCTGATCGGGTCGCAACAGACTGTCGCCTGGGTTTCCTCATGCCGGCCCAGCGGCACACCAATCATCGGCGACGACGTGCCGGAGCTGAACGGCCACAACCCGCACACCTGCACCGTCGTGCCCCGGTACTCCCGCACCGCAGGAACCAAGGCAGCTGCTCCCCCACCGCGGCCGCCCCAACCGCGTGAACCGGGACCCCGGACACGGCCAGGACGCGAGGTCCCCTCCTCCCCCTGCCCGGCGGAAGACTTTTTTGCTGTGTTTACTGTTTTCACTTTTTTCGCTTGCAGGAACGTGAAGCGGGCCATTTAGAGGGCCTCCCTGATTTCGCTGGGCAGCAGGATGTGTTTGGGCAGCACCAGGCCCAGCGGCAAGGACGCGGCGAAAGCGGTGTCCTGTGAGCCGTAGGCGCGGCGAAGCAGGACCCGGGCGGTCCCGGAGGTCTGCTCGATCGCGGCCACCGCATCCGGAAGCCGGGCAGCGTCGGTGACCGTGGCCGTGACGACCATGCCGAAGTTCACGAGCCCGGCACCCTGGGCTTCTTCCTGGGCAGTCTGGGCCGCCGACCGGGCATCGACCAGGGCACGGGCGCTGGGACGGTTCCCGGAGGTGATCCGGACATTGGCGTTGTTCTGGTCCCGCTCCACCACGGCAGCTGCCCGGGCCGAATCCATCGGACGGTAGAGCAGGGAGACGCGCTTGCGATCAACGTCCCCGTGCGGGGCCAGCAGCCGGGACAAGACAGAAGAGTTCACCGAACCCCGCGGCGCACCAGTCATGGTCCAGGAGACAGAGAACGCGCTGTCGTGCCGGTACTCGTCCCAGCCGGCCTGGGTTGCGGTGGGGCCGACCTCGCCCCAGGTCAGGGCGACCGGGGAACCGGACGCGTGGGCTTCATCGATAATCAGCGCCGCGGGCGGGTCGTAGGCAATCCGTACGACCTCGCACAGTTCCTGCGCCGACATTGGCCGGGCGATCCCGGCGCCGGTGGCCTGCAACCGTGCACCCAGCCCAGGAATGCGCGAGGCGATATCGCGGGCGACGTCCTCCGGTTCACGCTTCCGGGACCCTGCACGGAGGGAAGCGGTAAAGGTCAGGGACACCCAGGCCCGCACGGTCGCCGATCCTTCCGGGTAGGTCCGGATAACCTCCCGGAGGATGGCCTTGGCAGCTTCGGGGGCGTTCTCGTCAATGTTCATCTCGACTTCATTGCGCAGCCGGTAGCCGGAGTCCGGGGCCGTCTCGACGGTTACTGCGGCGGCTTCCAGCCCTGCCTCATCGCCCAGTCCGGCGAGCCAACCGCCCCAGTTCGCCACCCACGCATCGACCTGCTCGGGATCCACGAGGGAGGCGCCGTCGGGTTCGGTGGAGAAGATGACGGTGAAGTGGCTGGTGGTCGGTACGTGGAGCATGGCGAAGGGGCGGTTGTAGGAGTCGTTGAACTCATACAGGCGCGACTTCGCCGCCAACCCCGGGAGCTGGTACATGCCCCACTCCGTCACTCCCAGCGGGCCCGAGCGGTACAAGTTCGCCCCCGAGGATCGGGCGAGCCGGAAATTCATCCGGGTAGCGAAACGGTCCACCACGGACTGGCCGTGTTTGTCCTTGACGGTCAGCAGCAGGACCAGCACCCCGGCGACGGCCAGGACGCCCAGACCGGCGAAGAGGCCCCAGATGGCAAAGCTGATGATGCCCAGCAGCAGCCCGGCCATAACAATGCCGGTGCCGATAGCGCCAAGGTCCCCCAGACCTGCGGACCTCGGGACCCGCCAGTTTCCGTAGGACGGTTCCTTGTACTCGGTATTAATTGCTGCCACTAGGGCCCTCCCCCGTTGAATCCTGCGCGGTCTGTTCTGCGGCCGAAGAAGCCCGTGAAGCTACGTGTGCGCCGACGGCGACAGCGACACCGGCCGGACCTGCAGCCTTCGCCGCCCCCGACGCGGCCCCGGTACCAGTGGCTCCGGCCCCCGTCCCTGCTGTCGCAGCACCGGAGCTACCTGTGGTGCCCTTACCGGGGACTCCCCCGGCTCCGGACGCTCGGGCGGATCCCGGTGAAGGTTTAGCGTTGCCGCCGTTGGTCCCGCCGGGACCTTGGCTGCCGGCAGGAGACGCACCATTCTTGGACGGCTGGCTGGGCGGGGTCGGGGACGCATTCCCGCGGCCGCTTCCGCTGCGGCCCAGCGATACAGCACCAGTGGCCATGGCCCCTGCAGCAGCAGCGGCTCCCCCTCCGGAGCCTGATGCGACCGCACCAACCATCGGGGTGACAAACCGCATCAAAGCCGGCAAGGCCAACAGGGCGACGATCATCAAGGCAAAACCCGTGATGGAACCAATCAAAGCGTTCGTGCCGGAAAACGAGCCCATGAGCTGAAACGCCACCGCGTACACGATCGCGGCCGCCGGCTTATAGAGAATGAACGCGATCGTCCAGCCAATAGCTTTCTGAAACCACTGCCGGCCCATCTCCGTATTGGTGAAAGCTGCGGTGGTGGGCAAAATGCCGGCAAGTATCACCAACATGCCGCTGCGGATGACCATAAGGACGATCTGGACCAGCGACGCGAGCAGGCCCACCAGGCCCAGGATGATCAGGATGAAAACCCCAATGCCGGGCTGGTTCACCATGATCAGGACGCTCATGGCGTCGGCGAAGCCCTTGCCATCCGTGGAGCGTTCGATGATGGCTGCTGAAAACTCATCAGCTGCGATCACCAGAATGGAGATCACTCCCAAGCCAAGACCCGCAACCAGAGTAAGGGTTAGAAGAGACCGGAGCAGGTCTTTCAAAGGTGCGCCCCGCTGCTCCCAAATCATCCGAGTACCGCCAAGAATGACGGAAAGAACGGCCAGCGTCAGCGTCCAGTAGGCCAGTTGCGAATCAAGGAAGCCCACTACTGGGCTGGCCGTTACACCATCCTCCGTTGTGAGATTTGTGGTCGGCATACTTATCCAGAACGTGGAGAGCGTTGTTACCACTTGGCTCATTCCCTCCAAAATCGCCTTAGCGAGGTTTCCGATGGCGTCGTCGGCTACACCGGCGGCTACGTTTCCGGCTTCGCATCTCCAGTCCCCAAATCCGCACTCGGCCATGTCAGACCCCAGACCAAGGAATGAAACCGCTTAAGTCTCTGACTTGTGAAAAGTCATTGACCATTTCTCCGGAGTCAGCAACGGCCAATTTCCAGTCGCCGTCTATCCACTCCATCGGCAACACCGCATGTCCAAGGACTCCGTTAGAAGCCTCCATGGCGAGGTCAACGTTGGCCTTCTCGGGCGAGTAGCTTTTCAAGACAAAGCCTCGGAATTGAACGGAAGTCGCCGCACCATTGCTGGAACTGGATGCAGTGGCGGCGTCCTTCATAGCGGCGTCTCTGCCGGGGCCGGGAACCAGGAGCTTCTCTGTGACTTTGACTGTCAGTTCGGGGTTACCTGCAGACGTCATGGCTATTAGGTTTGCGGCAGCATAGAGGGCGCCCGTTGGGGACTGGGCATAGCAATAACGGAACCCGCCTTGCTCCTCTACCCCAGGACCGTAACTCTGAGGCTCGTTTGGTGCAGCGATTTTTCCGACGAGTGCCCATTCCGTTTGAGGGGCACGTCCCAACGCCGTCTCAGAGCTTGCTTTTAGCCCGCATACGCTTTCGCTTCCAGCCCTATAGGGGTCGGAAGCAGAGCTGTTCACTGAGGGTGCCGACCCGGAGTGTGCGTCACCGTCCCCTTTCGGGATGAGGAAGAGGACGATGACGGCTGCTATCAGTGCGACCACGAGGGCGGCCGAAATGATGAATCCGGGTTTGGTGAATGGATTCTGTTCGGTGGTGTTCTGTGTGGATTCGCTCATGATGAACCTCCGAGGGCCGGGTTTAGACGAATGCGCGGACAATGCCGGAGGCGCCGGTGATGATGATGCAGCCGGCGAGGACCCAGCCGAGCTTGGCGATGGATTCGCCGCCTTCGCCGCGTCGGAGCTGGATGACCATGCCGATGCCGACGATGATCACGCCCAAAACGCCTAGGACCAGGCCGATGCCGGAGGCCCAGTTCAGTACGGTGAGCAGGCCCTGTGCCTGGGGAGGCACAACAGGGGTGGGGTTCGGGATGACGCTGGCGGGAAGAGCTGCGATCAAGTTCATGGTGAGACCTTTCGAGGTATGGCGCTGTTGAGCTGTTGATTGATTAGTTGGTGAGGGCTGCGAGATCGGTGATCAGGCGTTGATACTCCCGGCTGAGTGTCCCGGTGTTGGTGTCCCCAAGCCGCCAGGATTCGACCCAGGGGAGCATCCAGAGCCGGGGGGCTCCCCCGCCGATGAGAGCTGCGAACTCCCGCAGAGCTTTGGGTAGTTTTCCCGGTGCATCGGCCAGGACCGCGAGGCCCAGCAGGTTGACGTCTGGAGCTGCGCCGGAGGCCCATTGGATGAGAGCTCTTTGCGCTGCTTTCAGTCCGTGCATGTCTGAGCGGCAAACCAGCAGGACCGCCGGTTTGCTGAAGTCGTCTTCAAGGATGGGCCAGGCATGTTCTGTCGGGCGTGCGCCCTCCACGAGGTGGCTGAGCCGGGTTTCGCCCGCTCCTCCATGGACGCCGGTAACCCAGACCGTTGCCGTGCCGGTGACCGTGCGGCGGGCGAGGCGGTCAGCTGCGTCCGGTTCCACCATCCCCAGGACCGGGCCGTTGATGATCGCCGGCGGAGAAACGTATTCATCTGCAGTGGCCACTTCGGGCTCTGCCGTTTCTGGGCTGGTGATCCAGGGGTTCAGTTGCTGGTTCATCTGCATCCTCCTTTCAGGACTGGATTGTGGCGGTCAAGGGGGTAGTTAGAAGCCGGTGGCGACGGCGGCCGCGGCAGCCAGCCATGCCCGCTGGGTGGCGGGCTGGAGGGCTTCGTAACGGATGGGTCCGTTGACCAGTGCCGGGTCGTAGGGAATCCGGACGACGGCCCTGACGAACGGCTCGAAGCCGTCCGCGATGCGCTGGGCTTCGTCTTTGGCCCGCTTCAACGCGTCCCCCGACATGGCGCGCTTGGCGTCGGTGGATTCGGAGACGATGACGACGGCGTTGCGGGCCAGTTCAGCGTCGTGGCCGCCACGGGATTCGAGGGTTTGCAGCGTGAGCCTGGCGGCTTCTGCGCGGTCCTCGATTGCCGTTACAGGTACGACGAGCTGGTTGGTGTGGTGGATCATCCGGCGCCAGTTCGCTGCCCGGGCGGTGTTGCCTGAGTCCATGACCACGAGGCGGTAGTAACGGGTGAGGACCTGGTGGGCGATGTCGACTTCCTCGGCGGTGACTTCGTGGTCGCCTTCTTCGTTCTCGTCCGAGCGCAGGACGTCGAACTTGTCTGCGGTCTGGTGGTGGACGAACTTGGCGATTTCGGCGGCGTTCGTTGATGGGGAGAGTAGTTCGGTTGAGGAGTCGATCAGGTCCAGGACGCTGCGGTCATGGGCGCCCTTTTCGGTCCGCCAGCCCAGGGTGCCTTGGGATTCGTTGTTGTCCCAGGCGACGGTCGCGGCCCCGCTGTATCGGGCGAGGATGGCCGAGAGCATGACCACGGTGGGGGTCTTGTTCGCACCGCCCTTGCGGTTGACCACGGCAATGGTCCGCGGGCCGGGCCAGTGCTGGCTGACCGTGCGGATATCCTCCCGCTCGGAGAGTTCTTCGGCGGAGGGGTCCATCCGGAACCCCAACCGGGTCAGGGCGCCGCGCCAGCCCTTCGTGGCAGGTTCCAGGACCGGGGCGCTGACCAGGAAGGAGGTTTCCTTCAGGCTGCGCCGGGTCAGTGCCTCCTGCGCTTCCTGGGTCGGCGTGGATGTGGTTTCGGGTGTCAGAGTCATGGATGTTCCTGTCGCTGATGGGACGGTTCCCGGTCCGTCAGTGATCGGCTCGTCTGTGATGGGCGCTGGGATGGTTTCTGCAGCCGCAGGAGCGGGCTGTGCTGCCGTGGGGGTGGGAGCTTCTGCCATGCGGCGGCGGGGGGCTTTGGCCACGTAGGTGACGGACTCCTTAGTGCCGTCCGGGTTTACGATCAGCTCACCTTGGCCGTCGGGGTCATCGACCTGGACCCGGACCGGGCGGTTCAGCGTCTTCGCTTCCCTGACGACGAGGGACAGGGCGTTGTCGCGGAGTTGCTGCAGGGATTCTGCGGCTTTCACGTTCCGGGAGTTGCCGGCGACTACGACCTCGGCCGTGCCGTTGGTACGGACGATGGCGTTGATCTTTGGGAAAGCCGGGACATCTGTCTGGTTCAGGACCATAGCGTTCTACCTTTCTGAAACGTGGTTAGGAGTGTCAGGAAGCGTGTGGTGTGAGGCGGTTGACCTTCCACGGGGCGTCCTTGCCCGTGCGGAGCAGCTGCACCGTGTAGGTCCCGGCGTCGGTCGGTACCGCTGCCATGACTCCGTAGCCGTTGGCTTCATCGACGTTCAGTGTGGCCGGGCCGGTGACGCGGGTGGCTGGGATGTTGGCCGGGTCCACGGCCGAGTAGTCGGCGGTGGCCTGTGGCGTCAGCCAGCGGGCAAGATCGTTGGCCCACTGCGTTTCCTCCAGACCGGGGCGGGCAAAGTCCGCCATGGCCTTTTCAGCGACGTCCTCGGCTGCGTCCTTGCTGGCCTGGTCCCAGGTGATGCCGATCGTGGCCGGGACTGTGCCGCCGGGAGCCTGTGGGCCGCTGCTGGCGCTCAGCGAAACCGGCGCTGAAGGCGTGGCTGCCGTGGGCTCAGCCGGTGCCGGCGTGGTGTTCGCTGCCGGTGCGCACGCGGCGCAGAGCAGAGCCACGGCGATGAGGGCCAGGGGCTTGTTCATTTCTTCTCCTCTTGGGTGGGCAGGTACAGGAAAGCTGACGGAACGGCGTTGCTGACCGTTCGGGTGTAGTAGTTGTGATCGTCCGGGGGCGGGTTGCCGTTGTAGCCCTCTTCGACGTAGGTCCCGTCGTCCTTGACTTCCTTGACCACGGCGACGTGACCGAAGGTAGGGTCCGCTCCCCCGGCTCCCGGTGCGTACCAGACGACCGCCCCGACCCGAGGTGTGGTGCCGGTGGCCCATCCTTTGGCGTCCCAACCGGCCTTCCACGTCAGGGCCGAGCCAAGGCCCTGCCCGTCCGGGCGGAACGTGCCGTTGAGGAACTTGAACGGCTCACCGGTAGACCCCATCTGCTGGTTCACCCGCCACAACGCGAAGTCCACACACTCGCGGTAGAACATGCCCAGCGGTGATGCGGCGGCAGTGCTAGCTCCGACCTGCATCCAGGTGGGAGAGTCTTTCCAGGGGTAGTCATCCCCGGCACCGGACTGGCCCGGGATTGCGCAGTCGCTGCCTTCGAGGGTGAACTTTCCGTCCGCGAGTGCCTGGACGAGCTTGACGGCCTCGGGCCAGTACTTCTGGTAGTGGTACGGGTCGGCGTTGCGCTGGACCTTGTTCCCGGCGAGGGTCGGTTCCAGGAGTTCCCAGCCCTCGACCTTCTGCAGGGCTTTGATGAAGTTCGTGGCGCTGGTGGTTGGGTCCATACGGTCTGCATAGGAGCCCCACGCACCGTTGTCGCGCTGCTGGAACAACCCCCGGGAGTCAGGGCCCGGTCCGTCGCCGTAGTCCAGAACGCGCAGGCCCGACTCCCCGAGGGACACCATGACGCTGATCATCTGTCCCTTCACGGACAGGTTCAGTGCGTTACCGGCACCCATGATCGCCGCGGCGTTTTTCAACTGCGCTTCGGTGTAACCCTCTACCTTGGTATCGCCGTCGATAGCAACAGCGACGGCCGGCCCGCAGGTCGCCACAGCGGACTTTGCCGGGGCTAGCAGCAGGAGCATGGTGAAGATCAGGCCAAAGAAGAGGCCGGGGATGGCAATGACTGCCACTACGCCAAGCGACTTCCGCTGCATTAGGACAGTCCCCCGTCCCGGTTGCGTACCCGGGACTCTTGGCGCCGCAGGGCAACAACCCCGAAATAGAAGGCTTCAAGTTCTTGGGATGCACGCTCACGAAGCTCTCCGTGCATCGGCCACGGTGTGCCGAATGCCAACAAGTCGGTCACTGCCTGCACTCCCCCAAAAAAGACATCGTTTCCACAACTACCAGCACCCGCGGACATTTCTCCACCGAGTGGACACAGCCCGCCATTCTCCACAAATTCAGAACAAAACGCTTGTCAAAAGAGCTCTTTGAGACGGAACTAACTCCAAGACATCACTGCGCTCACTAGGTCGCCTGCCCCTTTCCTATGGCTAACGCGTGCCTTCTAAGACCCAGTCTAGTGCATTTAATGCATTAGTCGTAGCATGTAGTGCATTTAATGCACTAGCATGATCGGGAGGGTAGGTAAGACAAAATAGGAGGATGCCGCGCTATGTCAGTCCCAGCTCACCGATGCCAAAGAAGCTCGCGACGTTGACCGAAATCCTTGGCATTCCCCAGCTGCGGGCGGAAATCCTGCGTTTCCTCTCGCAACACCCGGACGGGGCAACGTCCGGTGAAATAGCGGCCGCTATCGGTACCCGCTACCAAACAGTTCAACGACACTTGGAACAGTTGGAAGAGCTGAAGGCGGTAAAAGCCAGTGTGAAACCGCCGCGCCAGGGCCATCATGTTGTCTTTAAGATCAAGCCCAACGTCTTGGCGGAAGCGGTCGAAAAAAACGCTTCCTACATACAAGGCTCATAACGACACGCCGGGGTAACAGCGTCCCACTTAAGGCAATCGGATTGCTATTGGCTAGTGCTTAGTACCCCGAACTAGGAGGACCCATGGCACGGATGCATAAAGGCGATCGTCAGACCGTCACATCTAAGATTCCGCGGGCGGACGCCGAAAAGCTCAACAGGGTTGTTGAGATCACGTCCGAAAGCCGCTCCGAACTTCTTGCGCGGCTGCTGCATGACCACCTAAAGACCATTGATCTTGATGCCCTAGACGGCCAGGAGGCTTTGCCTATCGCAAAGGCCAGTTAAAAAACTGAAGGCCCGCACTAAAGCGGGCCTTCAAAGCGTATGTAGTTCAGATCCGAAATCTTGGCGGACCACGATCTGAACTTTATCCAACACCCACCCAGTGGGTGGATCTTGTCGTACCCCCCGAGGAAGGAACTGGTCCTATCGTACCGCTTTTGGCATCCGCGTCAACGCACCCCAACAGCAGTGTCGGCTGCCAAGTCGCGCCTGCTGACGCCTGGGTCCTTGCTCCACTTATCGCAGGCCATGCGTCATACCGTCTTGGCCGGTGGATAGGTGACCGTTTCCAGTACCCCCGACCCAAAGCTGTAGCCAACATCACTGCTGCGCTGCCGGCGCGTCCGGCAGCTGTCATGGTCCACGGGCCAGATGGCAGCGTTGCCACACTCTGCATCGACCTGGACACGTCGAAAGCCGTCAAAGCAGTCGTTGACGCAGACGCAGAACGCCTGCGCACCATGCTCACCACCTGTGGTGTCGTCTTTGTGGAGGACTTCTCCCCCAGCGGCGGTCGGCACCTGTACATCCCGCTTCGGCAACGCCTAGATGCGGCCGAGGCGCGCGAACTTGTAGAAGCGTTGGCCCTGACAGCAGCGAGCTTGGATCCGAGCCCGCACCAGAACATCACCGACGGATGTATCCGCGTCCCTGGCTCGGCTCACAAAACCGGTGGCCACCAGGTACTCATCACCCCCCTGTCCCAGGCATACGACGTCCTGCGGCGTAGAAACGCACCTGCAGCTATCGCGGCCCTCAGGACCGCGCTAGGGCCTGAACTGGCCCGCAACCGTGCACTGAAATCGCATCGGGCCAAAACAGCTGCGGCGCAGCGCACAGCGGCCCATCATCTGCTGCGGCTGCATAGTGGCAGCGAGACCGCGCTGCGCCGAACCGCTCGCACCGGCCTCTACGACACAACACGCTACAAGAGCCCCTCTGAGGCCCGCATGGCCGTCCTCAACCACTTCAACGCCTGCGGCTGGACCCTCGTCCAGGTAGAGAACGAACTGAACGGCCAGTTCCCCGGCCTCGCCGCCCTCTACGGCACGACTCCGAAGCAAAATCGCCTCATCAAGCAGGAATGGGCCAACGCCGAAGCTTGGACAAAAACTGAACCCCGCAAAGGAAGGGGAAAAGATGCACTTATTAACAACACAAGCCCCACAAAACCCACAGGGGGGGCATCCAACCGCAGCACAGCTTCAATCCACCAACTCGTGAACGACCTGGAAAATGTGCTCTACGCGGTACTCGACCACAGACTCAAAGAACGCGGCCGCGAAGGCCTGAGCCTCCGCTTCCTCATCCGCGCGCTCCTCGCCTACATGAGGACGAAGGAAACCGATCTTCTGGACATTGGATGCCGCACTTTGGCCGCAGCTATGGGAAAGCACCACGTCACGATTGCGAGGCTCCTGCCCGCCTTGGTCCAAGCCTCAGATGGCATCCTCACCAAAGTCGCTGACGCCCGCCACAAAGCAGCAGATGTATATCTCATTCAGCTACCCGAGCAGTATCAACAACTGGCCCGTGAACTCAGCTGGCGAAAAGGCAAAATTCACTCCATACGGCCCGTGTTCCGCGCCCTCGGCGACGCAGCAGCCCTTATCTACGAGACAATCGAGCGCGGTCGCCACTCCCCCACTAGCGCAGAACTCATACGAAGCAGCGGAATCAGCCGCACAACCGTTGAGAAGGCTCTCATCGCAATGGAAGGGTTTGGCATGATCCACCGGGACGGCCGGCACTGGAAGATCACCGCCACAGCTAATCTTCGCGCCCTCGCGGAACGGCTGGGCGTAATGGAGGACTACCAAGCCCAGATAAGCCGCAACCGGCGGGAACGTGCTGCCTGGCACGCTTACTTGGATCGATTTTTGGACGGCCGAGTAAACGAAGGTGACCTTTACGATCCCGAGCGTGAAGAACATTGGATGCCACCCGATGACGCGGCGTTGTGGCGGGCAGCCTAGACGATACCCAGTAGATGTCGAGTTCGGCGGTTTCGCAAGTGAAAAAAGCATAGACAGGGAAGCCAGCTTCTCAAGTAAAACTACTGTTGCTGCCTACGTCCTTGGGGTCACGTCCCTTGGCGGGAAGCGACTACCCCGGTAAACGAGTACCCCGTAGATGTTGGGCTCGTGGGTTCATTAGTCGTCGTTCATGGGTTCGTCGGTTGCACAAGTGAAGAAAGGATAGACGGGGAAGACGGCTGGTAAGTCGAACCACGCCGCTTTCACATGGTTCGCTTGTTTCGCAGGATCCGCTGGTTTCACAAGTGAAAAAAGCCTAGACGGGGAAGACAGGCTGGCACGTCGAGCTCTGCTGGTTTCACTAGTTCGCAAGGTTCACTTGTTCACTTTGGTAGCCTCTTTCACTTGGTTCACTTGGTTCGCTGTTTTCGCAGGGTCCGCCCGTTTCACAAGTGAAGAAAGGATAAACAGTGAAGACGGGTCGGCAGTTGAAACCCTGCTGGTTTTACATGGTTCACAAGTGAAAAAAGTAAAGACACGGAAACCAGCTTCCCAAGTAGAGCCACTGTTGCTGGTTACGCTGGAATCACTTTGGAAGGGGAACATATGAAATTCGATGTGGACCGCGGTGCCCTCAGCCGCGTCATTGCGGTAATAAATGGGAAGGGCGGGGTTTTTAAGACCAGCCTTGTTGCAAACGTTGGGGGACTTCTTGCCGAGGGCGGGTCGCGAGTGCTCCTCGTGGACCTTGATCCCCAGGGGAACCTTGCCGAGGACCTTGGCTATGCCGATCAAGGTGACGGAGGTAGAAGCCTGGCAGCCTCGCTGTGCTTTGGGGGAGAACCAGATCTGCTCTTGAGCGTGCGCCCTAATTTGGACGTCATCGCCGGAGGTCCTCAACTTGATGATGCTGCCGCTTTCCTTGGAGCCAAGGCCCAGAAGGATCGTGACGCTGCACAGCTAGCTCTGGCTAAACTACTTGCCAGCGTGGCGGGGGAGTACGACCTTGTTCTGCTCGATTGTCCTCCAGGGAACGAGCCGTTGCAGGCTGCAGCTGTGGCTGCCGCCCGGTACGCGTTGGTGCCGCTCAAGACCGACATGTCCAGTCGTAAGGGCGTCGCCGCAGTCGCAGCGCGCATGGACAGCGTTGTTGGACTCAACCCGGCGTTGGATCTGTTGGGCGTCGTCCTGGTCGGGACCGGTACGAATTCTAAGCAGGTACACAAGGTCACCCGCGACCACCTCACAGCAGATTTTGGTACTGATGAAGTGCTGTTTCCGATGTCCATTCGGCATGCAGAAGCAACCGCCCAGGCGTGTCGGGAACGCGGATTGCTGGCCCACGAACTGGAACGGGAACTTAGCAAAGGACCGAAATGGTGGGAGGTTCTCCGCGGGGAAGCGAAAGCCGGGAACGCGGGGCCGAAGTCGGCTTCCAGCGTGGCTGAGGACCTCCATGCAGTTGCTATGGAAATAACGCGCCGCATCGCTGTCGCAGAATCCCAGGAGGTCAACGCGTGAGCGCCGAAGCAACAACACCCGGCCGGCCCGCACTTGGCTTGCCTCCGAAACGCAATGCCGCACCCTCCACAGATGCCCCCCTGGCCCGAATGCTCCCCGGGCACCGACCCGAGGCGCCGAAAAAGGAGGAACCCAAGGATTCCGAAACAGCCAACATGACGGTGAGTATCCCCGCTGCGCTCCGCAACCGGGCGCGGGCCGCGTACAAGGCGACCAGTTATGCCGAAGGAGACAACACCTGGAGCCATTTCGTGACCAAGGCCATCGAAGCAGAAACCGCGCGCCGTGAAGCCGAACACAACCAGGGCGAGATGTATCCATCCTGGGGAGAAAAACTTCCCGGCGGCCGACGTCTCAAAGACAGCTGAACAGCACCGCTAGGTCCAAAGATCGACACTGGGGTATTGCGGACTGACGGAAAAGCAGTGGCCAGGTTTATTCGTAGAACCTGGACAGGGGCTGGGTGCATCAGTGACGCTGCCAGAGATTCGTTATGGGGTGAACTGGGCGGACGTGTGGCAGAGCCGATCTGCTAGCTGCACCGCGACCTATCAGGCTCGCCCCGCCGGAGTGGAGACCACGCTGTCCTGCGCCGGGAAGCAGCTAGTTCTGGCCGCCGTCGATCACGCGCAGGGCGGGGGCGTCTTTCGGCCACGGATACAAGGTGTCGACCCGCTCAAATCCCAGGACGCCTTCAGGCTTTTCGTGGATGACAGAGTCCTGGTGGGAGCCCGCAGCATGGGCAAGTGCCGCCAGCACAAGATCCAGCAACGCCCGGTCGAGCCCCGGTACAACGTCGGAGAGTGCAACCTGCTCATCGCCTCCAAGGGATGCCGCGATCATCAGGAAATCGGTGCTCACCACCGGAAAGCCCGTCTATGTTCTCGGGGATGGCCTCGAAATCGATCCAGCTCCGGCCTTGCTCATCGCTGTGCATCCAGGGCCAGCCCGCCTGGGCGAAGCGCCCGTTGAAAGCACGGAGAAGAAGTTCTGTGGCGGCTTCGCAGGGGAGGGAGCCTCGTGCCCGTTCACGTAGCGCCTGGGGAGTGAACGTCATAGGTGCATCATGTCACGGCTGACTCGGCCCACGGCGTGAGCCGGCAGGTCCCCCGAGCTTTGGTCCGGTCAGATCTACTGAATGTCCGCGCGATCGCCTGGATGGGGTAAGCAGTCAGCCAGGTAATCCCAGCAAGAGTCAGAAGAATCCCCACAGCGGTCAGCTGCCCGATGAACATCAGGAGCGCCACGACCAACGTTCCACCATAGGTCAGGACAAAACTCAACGTGTCCGTGTCAAAGGGCATTAGTGGTCAACAAGTCAGGGGAGGGGGAGCGAGGTGGCAGGTGCCGGTACAAGGTGGTGCGTTTCAGCCCAGTCTTGGCGGTGATCTCCTTCATGGAGAAGCCCTTGTCTCGCAGCAGGGCGGCGTGTTCGAGCTTGTCGGCATCGATCACGGAAGGCCGTCCAGTGCGGCGCCCGTTGGCAGATGCCACTGCGCGGGCATGTGAGGCGCGTTCTGCTGCATAGGTTCGTTCCATCTCTGCGAAGAGTGCCAGCATGACAACGGCCAGTTGCGCCATGGGACTGTTCGGGTTCGAAGTGTCGATGGGCAGGGGATCAGCCAGCGTCCGGACACCGACGCCGCGTTCCTTGAGTTCGTGGATCAAGTTTAGGGTGTCCCGCACTGTCCGCCCCAGCCGGTCCAACGTGTGGACCACAAGCACGTCGCCGGCTCTGGCGTGACGTAACGCGCCCTGAAGCCCCGCGCGATCGGTGGTGGCGCCGGACTTCTTGTCCGAGAAGACCGTTTCGATGCCGGCGGCCGCCAAGGCGTCCAGTTGCCGGGCCAGATCTTGTTTCACCGTTGACACACGCGCATACCCAATCTCCATGCCTAAAACCGTACCGAAAGTTGTCCCTGTGACGGGCCATTGTGGCGGGGGTTTTGGAACAACAAACGGGACAGTCACATTAAGCGGCATCTAGACGATCCTGTCATTTTCAGAAGTCGTCTGCACTAACTGGCCATCGTTGCGCTTAAAGGCCAGCTGCAACATCACCCTGCACACCGGTCATTGGCGTTTTAGCAGCTAATCAGTGGTGTCTTCGTCGACATCGTCGACAAGCTCGGCGTCTTCCTCTTGAGCACTCGCAGCCCCGGTCAGGGATAGCACATGGTTGTGAAGGAACTCGCTCCGCACTTTCAGGAAGCCTTCGTAATCATCCTCCAGCGCGTAGTCGAGAGCCTCTGCTGGCACCAGGTTTGACTCCAACCTCTGGACGAGAGCATCGCGGCCCGAAACTGCGATAATTGCTCGGAGGTACTCGCTTGGTGCAAGGTCTTTGATGCGAATGTTGTTCATCGATGTGAGCAAGACGATGTTTCCCACGACATTGGCTTGGGTTCCCGTCACGCCTTGTCGGGCAAGATACGCCTGAGGAAAGAAGTGGTGGTATTCCTTGTCATTCGACCATGCAAGTGACTTGTCGACGTCAATTCTCTGGCCATTGACCAGATCGAGTGGAGACCCCGCCGCCAGCATCAACCCAAGCATTTTGGACACAGCACTGTTGGAGCGGAACGGCTTTAGCTTCCAGAGTGAAGCAGTTGGAACTACGCCGCCGTCTCCAAGAGATGCTGAGGATCCTGCAGCAAATGCCCGGATCTTTTTCGTGTCTTGAGTCATTTGGCCGCTGTCCCAGCCTCCGAAGTAGCCAGAAAGAGTCGTGCGCCAAAACCATCTCTTGATCTCTACGAGCTGCGCGTGCGAAGGAGTAGGGATCCATCGAAACACCTCGCAGAGGACCGCGAACTGATTTGCGTAGGGAAGCGACTCCGCTCTGGGTGCACGTATTTCGGTGGCCAGAAAGTCTGCTGCTCGTAGCGCTGCAGCCTTCATGCTGTCAGCTGAAGCAGTTAGTTTCTCTCGGCTCAGATCTCGCAGGGCATCTATGCTTTGTGCCGAAAAGTCTCCGCCAGCCGCTGCCCCCAGTGTTCGCAAAAAAGTCTTGCTGTCCAAGGTGTGGTATTTTTTGGCCTCCAGAGCAGATTTGATGCCATCGACCGTATTCCCTAGGTCGAATTCAGGACTCCAGGTAGCGGCGCGCATCAAGTCGTAGATCGTCAGACGAGTGCCCGTGGAATTGATTCGTTCGAAAACAGGTGCAACGTCTTCGATCGACATGTCACCAAGCGTTACCAAGGGAACCTGGTACTCAAGGAAGCGAGTAAACAGCAGGTCCGCTCGCGCCCTCATCCCTTCATCATCAATAGGTGTTAGACGCCGGTAGAAGTCGGGAGCATTTGCCATCCGCCGAAGTGGTATCTGATGTACAGGGAGCTCGTCAGCGTGGTCTGAATGGTGAAAGCGGTTTGTCTTGAGGTCGAAGTAGACGTTCCAGACACTCTTGGGGTCCCCAGGCGTCCAATGAATCACGCCGCATATCGCGGAGAGGCGTTGTTGCCCGTCAAGCAGATAGTTGACTGGGTAATTTTCGCTGCGTTCAGCGATATCAAGATCTGCGATAGCCCTCTTGCTCGCCAAATCCTGCTTGGACTCCCACACGAGAAGACTACCTATGGGGTAGTTCTTGTAGATGGAATCCATCAGGTCGAGAATCTGTTGGCGTTTCCAGACGAATGGCCTCTGAAACTCGGGAAGCACGATGTCGCCAGTGAGGACACGATTTGCAAGCTGGAGAATCCGCTCCGGCGTTGGTTTTGGGTCGCGAGCAGTGGGGGGATTCGTCTGGGCCATGGTCTAAGAGTAATGGCCGGGGGAAACGTCCTTATCGAACCTCAAACGTGAAAAGTTTCCCCATAGTCGTTAACCGAAACGCCGCGAGAAGCCGTCATTGTCTTCGAGGCCGGAACTGGGCCTAGCATGCTATCGCGTGGATGTTTTCGGTCCGATAAGCATGTAGAGGAAGCGAACGAGGACGACGGCGGCTATAGACAGTAGAGCAATCGCCAAGGGAAGCCATGGGCTGATGGCAGCATTACAGGCGGCTGCCAGTTCCGGGAAAAATTGCCTGCTGGGGTATGGGTCAAATGCTGATCCGCATGAAGCGTGCACCTGGCCACCCCAATCGGCTGTGGCACTCGATTCCACTTCGTGGTTTCCGCTGTAAATACCGGCGAGCAACGCAGAGGTACCGACCAGCAGCATGGTCAATCTCATTTGGGGAGTACTTGGTCCACGAAAGTAATTAGCCATGGGCTTGATCACCACCAAAGCTTATTTGTCTTACCGGCGCCTTGTATCCCTGCGCGGTTTCTACCCAAGAGCCACCTTTATACCCCAGCTTCACCGGGTCGAGAATAGCCGCTACCACATTCAGGCCTTGATTGAGGAAGTCGCCGGCAAAGCTAAACTCTTGCTCTGCCAGTACCTTCCCGCTGCCATCGAGCAGGACCAGAATCCAATTCGAAGTGTCACGACTTCCACCAACGTATGGCACGGCCTCTCCCCACTGGACCGCGTCCAGCGCTTCTTCGTCGAGTTCGTGAATCTCAGGTACATTCATGACCCCTCCTGATCCGGGCCCCCAATTCCAAGCCGCAACTCCATTCTTGCTGCCGTCCTGACCAAAATCACGGTCAAAGATGTTGCGTGTTTCGTTGTGCACGAAGACCGGTTAGAGTTTCGCCCTTGGAGGCTGCCTCTGTTCCTAGGTGGAGCGCCCGCCGCTGGTCCGTCATTGACCCCCGGCACCGGCAAGCAGATCCCAATCAGTGGGCCGTGGTGGCCGCACACCGCATCGGCTACGCCCGGGTCTCCACCCGGGACCAGAACCTGGACCTGCAGGTCGAAGCCCTGAATAGGGCCGGATGCGACAAGATCTACAAAGACACCATCAGCGGCACAAAATCCCAACGTCCCGGTCTCGACCAGGCTCTGGACAACCTGCGCCACGGTGACACTCTCGTGGTGTGGAAGCTGGACCGCCTGGGCCGGAGCGTGAAAGACCTCCTGGAATTCGCCGGCGGACTGAGCGACCGCGGTGTGGGATTCGTCAGCCTCACTGACGCCATCGACACCACAACGGCCTCCGGACGCTTCTTTTTCAACGTCATGGCGTCCCTGGCCCAGATGGAACGGGAGCTCATGGTCGAACGAACGCAGGCCGGCCTGCAGGCTGCACGCCAACAAGGGCGGGTCGGCGGCCGCAAACGCGTCATGACGGATGCCAAGATCCGCTCAGCCCGCAAACTCCTCAAGCAGGGAACACCACCTCGGGAGGTCGCCGACACCCTAGGAGTCTCCGTGCCCACCCTCTACCGATGGGTCCCGGCAACAGGAGGGACCCAAGCGCCAGAGAAGTAGCCCCGGCGGCTCAGTGCAGGCAGCTTCGGAAAACATGACTGTTGGCGCAGAGGACTGTTGAGCAGAATGCGGTCTCGTGCAGGGCACTTCTGACATTTCAATATCCATACTCATCTGCACAACCCCGGAATTCCGCGGGTGCTTGTGCAGGCGACTTGTGAAAACGACAGATCCGGATCCGCGGGAGAGTGTCCCGCCAAGGTGTCCCAGTTCTAAGGAAGTGGGACACCGCCAGTCATTTGCCCTAGCTGCAGTTGGGAGACCTTCATCGCGCAATGAATCGTGCGGGGCATTCGTGCCTCTCGACTCCCGCCGTGGCGTGGACAAGTGTCCGAAATTCTTGCGCCCGTTGATCGGCCGGCTTACGGGCGATCATAGCCAGCCAATGGCCGCTCTCCAACCGATCTACTCCATACTCCAAAGTGGTTGTATTTTCAGTTTCCATTCCAGTATGGTGAGGAAGTGTCTTCCAATGAGGTTTACCCACATTCGCCGCTGGCTCTCGCCTTAGTGGAGTTGAGGCATCCAGCCTCCGAGCCCCTGACAGTGCCAGCCCTGAGCGCTATCAAAAAAGCGCTATCTTCCGTTACGCCGATCCAGCGCCGGGAAGACTCAATGACCTTGAATATACAAACTGGAACTCAGGAAGTCGCATCTGTTCCTAAATTTGTCTCCCGGGATCAGCAGACGGCTGTCACGTTTCGTCCGGATGCGGTGGTTGTCGAAACGACAAAGTACAAGAGTTATGAGAGCTTTCGCTCTCTGCTGGAGACTGCAGCAAAGGCTCGGCATGGCGTGGATCCTTTGGATGCCATCGAGAGGGTAGGCCTTCGATACGTCGACGAGATACGCGCACCCGAAGATGCCAGCATTTCCTGGGAAGACTGGGTATCACCCAAGCTCCTCGGGCCAGGAGTTCCTGCGTCTCTTCCGGGACTTTCAATAGTGCAGCAGCAGGGAATCACCGTATTCCAGTCTGGGACGCCGGGCGACTCTCTGACGCTACGTTATGGTCCGTTAGTAGGCCAAGCTGTAGGTAGTACCCCCAACCTCGTACGTCCCGGAGTGTTCGAGGGACCCTTCTTCCTCATAGACATCGACGGTGCGTGGACTCCTCCGACCGGCGTGATCCCCGAATTTGATGTGGAAGAAATTTTGCAGGTGTGCGACAGGCTGCACAGCCCCATCAAGGACGTTTTTGAATCATTGATCTCAGAAAAACTAAGAAACGAGGTGCTTCGCAATGACGGCTAGCGTTGGTCCGGCGTTGTCATCGACAGGCGGAAAATCATTTCTCCCATCCATCGATGAAACATCCAGCACGAGCAAGAGCGTTCGCGAACTGAATGGCGATGCCGCCGTGATTCGCTCCCAAGCGGGGGATCTCCATTCAACCTCTACGAGTCTCCACCATAGAACCCGGGACTATGCACTTTCTCTATCACGGAATGATTGGGGCCGGAAATCGCCGGCGGATCTCCTGGCACATCTGTCGGAACTGGGATTCGCATGGCGAGACATTGCTCGCATGATCGGAGTCAGCGTTCCCGCGATCCAAAAATGGCGCCGCGGCGAGCGTATTACGGGGGATAACCGGGCCCGGCTCACTCAACTGCTGGCTGTCCTTCAAATGGTTACTGACGAGTACCTCATATCGGACCCCGCTTCCTGGTTCGAGATGCCCATCGTGGACGGTGTAGCCGTTACTCCGATTGATCTGTATGTCGCCGGCAGCGTTGAATTGCTTCTGGATTGGGCCAGTCACCACGAGGTTGATGCAACTGTTGTCCTAGATAAGTTCGACGCGGATTGGCGACAAACGCACGTAGATGAAAACTTTGAGACATTTGTGGCGGAAGATGGCGAGCTGTCCATCCGCCCACGACATTTGAGTTGAGGAGATAATCAGCAGGTGAGTTCTCCCCAGCTTGAAACCCCCAGCAGCATCAACGCCCTCTACTACGCTCAAGGCGATGACGTTGATGTTAACCGTCCCGTATTCACTGGGGACGTGTTTGCTCCCCATTGGAGCCACGGAGGGGACGAGGCTGTGGAGACAGACGCCTTCATCGTGCTGCAGCATCCATGTGCCCTTAGAGTTGGAGGGGTTGATCTGGTCGATCCCATTCTCTGTGCGCGCATTTCCCAGGTTCAGGGCTTCCGCAGCGACTGGGCGAAGGCCCCGGTGCGCCAAATGCCTTTACCCAATCTTTTTGCGGACAAGAGGCCGTTTGCCGCGAGTTTCACTGAACTACTGCTAGCTAAACGGGCAGACTTGGATATTAACAAACGGGCGGCCGTACTCTCCCAGCTGGGGGTAAATCTGCTACTTCAACGGTGGGTCCACCACAACAGCCGCGTTGTCGTCCCAACAATGACTTACAACGCACAAACAACCGGCGAGTTCGAAGAAGCTGATCTAGCGGCGGAGTGGTGCGCCGAACGTGGGGCCAATGCTGAAGCAGAGTTCCATGAGTGGATAAGAGATGTAAACCCTGAAACGGCGCTGACGAGACAGCAACAGCTAAGAGACCCCCAGACCCGGGCAGCGATAAGACGGGCCATGAGCGTCCACCTTCGGGGACTCAGAGGCTGAGGTTCGTCTGCGACATTGTTGCTCTTAGGAGAACGCGCCTGACGGATGAGCCCGCTGGCAAGACAACAATGATGCCGGCGGGCACGCGGCTTACGTTCGTACGGTATTTGAGCGCACGGTGAAGGATCGTCTCACGGGCCATGCCCTCCATTTGCCTCGTTACCCCGGCACGAATAGCGACAGAATGTTCGCTGCTGTACCTAATGCCAGACCCGCCCCAACAAGCCAGACCTGCAAACCAAGGCCGCTAACAGCGTGGCTGTAGATAAGATGCTTGACCAGCTCAGGCATGTTGTCCATATCGCTGTATGTGAACATTGTCTTCCCCGCCGCCCGCTGCTCTGCTCGCATCTCCTCAGTGCGCGACCCCCCGCCGAAGATCGAAGGGGGCTCATTGGCGTACCGCTGCTCGATCTCCTTCAGCCGAGCAAATAATGCGGAGTTCTCACGCATGTCCTTGTGGACAATGAACCAAGCCCACAGAATCGCCCCGAACGAGATAACAAAGGCCAGAATATTCATCACTACAAGCAATGTCTTCATAGGACCTGAGTATGGCACTGAGGTTTGACACCCCGATTTCTCAAGCCGTTCTTTTGCTGGGGCTCCGCAAAATGTGAGGCCTCGATGTCTAGTCGGCGCAGGCCCGGGCGGCGGCCCCTCCCCTGCTTGTTCACGGCGTTCCGCCGATTTTCCTCGGCATCGGCGACTTAGGGATCTCCCAGCGAGTCTGTCCAGTGGGCACGATGGGCTACCGGCCGTGTCAGATCCAAAACTGTCGGGGGTCGGGAGCATCATGGTCGGTAGTTCCTAATGAAGGGTGAGCACGCAATGACCGACAAGATTGAAATCGAGTGCCCTGACTGCGGGAGTAGGGTCCGCTTCACGCTCGATGACGTTGCTAAGCAGCGCACGGTGGGATGCATGCGGGGGCACCTGGTGAAGTTGCAGGACGAAGGCGGTGGCGCCCGAAAGGCATCTAAGGCTCTCAGGGACCTGGACACGGCATTGAAGAAGTTTGGCAAGTAGCGGTCTTCCAGTGCCCGGTCCGGCGAGCCGGGACCGTCCGACAGCCAGTTGCGCCATAACGAGATCGGTTACCGAACACAAAAATCGCCCATTAGCGTAATGAAAAGGCCGCGAATCCGTGGCGGTGCTTCGGCTCGGTGGTGCGGATACTCGGATGCCGCCGCAAGCAGTTTGACTTGAAAAAGTCCTCCTAATACGCTCTTGCAAGCGCCTCGATGCATCCCCCAATAGCATCGAGGCGCTCCCGTGCCCCGTCCCAGAGCGACGCCGCAGCCATCAGCAGGGCACCAGTGCAGACGACTTCTGAAAATGACAACTACGCCACGGGGGAGTGTCCCATCAGGAGTGTCCGAGTTCTAAGGATGTGGAACACAAGTTGGGAGGACGCTCGTCTTCACCTGTATCACTTCAGGAGAGCGGATTTAGCGGGGCCAACGTCGGCGGCTGGGGACTTCAATGACGGGGAGTTCATGGGGCTCAAGTGGACGTTGGGGAACGGGGCGAATGTTGTACGGGGTGATGCGGTCCTTCTCGTGCTCGCTCTCAATGGCGGCAGCGGTGCTTTCGTTAGACCGGCGGATGTAGTCCACTGACCAAGCGAGGAGGACGTCCAGACGATTGACCTCTGCCTCTGCTGCCATAAGCCGTTCGTGAGCGGTGACGGAACGATACCCGCACCACTGGCGAAGAATCTCGTGTATGGGTTTCTTCAGGCGTAGGTAGCGTTCGTATTCGTACTGGGGTGAAGTTTCTATGGGTTTCCTGGTTTCCCAGTCCTCAGCGGTGCCGCCTCTTTTGGATTTCTCGCGGGCCTCGGCCTCTTCGGTCTGTATCAGCTCAAGAACTGGAGTTGGGTTCTGGCAACAGGCCCACTTCGAGATAGTGAGGGATGCAAGTGGTGAAAGGCATGGCTTGCCGTTGTAAGTGATCCATGAATGATTCGTTGGGAGGGCAGCCAATGGTTGGCCTGTCAGGGATTCCAACGCCGATTGATCGTGGATCACCAATGCATCGTCAACGGGGGTGAGGAATAGCTCGGCGACTGCCGAGGGTATAAGCAGTTCAACTGCTGTCCACATGGCCGAGGACTCGTTCTGGTCGATGGACTCGTCCCGTAGACGCTTCCAGTCGTCCATGCTGGCGTCATACTGGGCTACCTCGTCCCATGGCACCTTGAGCCTGCCACGAGGGACGTTCTCTTCCTTTCCTGAGACGTCGCCATCAAGATGACGAATCTCAACTCGGAACTTGCGCGCCTGTTGGTTCAACGCCAGGACTTGGACCCTTTGTGATGGTGATTCATCGCGTAAGCGATATGCCCATTCCTGTCCTGGGGCTGGAGTAGGAATGGTTTCTGCATCAGGATCCATAACCGCTCATTATTCCTCCGCAGCTTCTCCCGGTGGAACCCTTGTAGAGCGTTTTCTCAAGGGTGCGGATGCCTGTCATGAGACGCCTCGTATTCCAACGGCTGCAAGGCACCTGCTGCCTCCTGGAATGTGCCGAGGACCCGCGATCGGCTTTGTCAGCCTCACCGATGCGGTCGCTCTGGGAGTTGTGCGTGGCGAATTGCCGGTCCGGGCAGCCAGTGAAACACTCACTCCATGAGCCCATGGTTAGACCGCCAGCAGTCCGCACCACTACCGTCAGTTGCGCCTCCGGTGCATTATGTAGGCGCGTCCACGGCCATTAAGGCTTCGAGGCAGCAGGTGGGGGATTTCATCAAGCCGGCGGAGAACAGTGTTCTCGTCGATCCCGATGTTGTGCGCGCCTTCCGGGCTCCTGGCCGACAAGGCGAAGGCGAGATCCAAGTTTTCATCTCAGTGCGCGATGGGGTGGAAACCGTGTCGGCTATAGAAGTCGTGCATGAAGTTCCGCAGGAACTGGCTATTACACGGAGTATCGGTGACACCGACACGGCAGCTCGCGGGCGTGACTTTTTACGCGACGGCGAGAACGGAACAACGGTCTTGGAGCATGGCTCGTACTTCACGTTGCCGGCCGAAGCGGCAGGGTACTTCCCTCAGTACGAACAGCAGTACAAGCTACACGCTCAACAGTATGTGGAGCGTGTGAAGGCATTCCTTGAGCGTTCTCAGTAGCGAAGGAAGAGCCTTTAGACCTGCCCTGAACAGACCTCCGGAAGCGGACATGCGGATCCGCAATGAACGCCCGCAGCAAGGCGTCCCAGCTCCAAGGAAACTGGGACGCCGCCCTTACGAGGCTAGTCGCCTACGGTAGTCCCGGCGTCATCGGCTGTCGCTGCTGTGGTGTCCAGAACTTTTGCAGAGATTCTTTCCCCTCACCTGGTCATGGTGGCCCGTTCTGACCAGCAACAGTAGTGTTTGTTGCACCTACTAGGAGGTCTCAGATGCCAAGCAAATCGTCAGGCACGTCAGGTCCCAGGCAATCCGGTTCAAAGGCCGGGGCAGCTAAACCAGCGGCCAAGCTGGCTGCGAAGCCGAGTGCCAAACCTACAAACAACCTGCGTCATGTCGTTCCGGACAAGAAGGCCGGCGATTGGAAGGTAAACGAGCCGAAGAAGGCGGGTCACACAGCGGCGGCTCCAACACAGAAGAAAGCGGAGGTTCTGGCAAAGCAACAGGTGAAAAACGCAGGAGGCGGGGAAGTAAGGATTCACGGTCGGGATGGGAGAATCCGTGACTCCGACACCGTGAAACCGGGCAATGAGTCTAAAACGAAAGACAAGAAACACTGACTGCTGCTTGATTGGCGGAAGGCTGGCTACCGTCTTGATCCACCCGATTGCAATTCCCTCGGACACTTAACGAAAGCCCGCCGATTGGGGGAGCGTACGGACACTCCGTGTGCTGAACGATGCCGCGGCGGCTAGGTGCTAACCGCTGAGATAGATTTGGCTCGACTTGTTGTGGTTCTCAAAATGGGGTGTGGTGTGGCGTCAAAGCTTTCTCTTGCAGAAATTAGAGCCAACGCGGGGCGTTTTTCGAGGCGGTGGAGCGATGCTGGCCGAGAAAATGCTGACACTCAGATGTTTTGGGCAGAGTTCTTTGCTGCGTTTGGCATAGACGCCCGCCGCTTTGTGGTTTTTGAACATCACGCGAGCCGCTTCACTACCGGCAGGTCAGGGCGCATCGACGTCTTTTGGCCGGGCGAGCTCCTAGTAGAACAGAAATCACGCGGCGCAGACCTGCGAAAAGCGGCTGACCAGGCCTATGACTACTTGGACTCGTTAGACGACAAAGACCTGCCAAGGCTGATCGTCCTCTGCGACTTCAACAAGTTTGTCGTCCACGACGTATCAGTAACGCCCAAGGTCACACATGAGTTTGACCTGAAATCCCTGCCTAACCGCATCGGTCTTTTTACCTGGATGGCCGGCTACACGCGGGAGCCGTCCGTTGCCGTTTCCGAGCAAGCTGCTAACGCCAAAGCAGTCACCAAAATGGCACAGCTGTATGACGCACTGACGGATGACAAGCTCTCAGACCACCACGTCTCTGTGTTTCTCACCCGCATTCTCTTCTTGTTGTTCGGGGAAGACACCGGCCTGCTCGAACGTGGATTGTTTCGTCAGATCATCGCGGACAAAACTGCCGCAGACGGCTCGGATCTTGGCGCCTGGGTTCAACACATTTTCCAAACCCTCGACACCGCTCAGATCGATCGTTCTTCCCGTACAGATGAAATGCTCCTGCGGCTGCCCTACGTGAACGGGTCGATCTTCACAGAAGTCATTCCCACGGCTCACTTTGACCGCAATATGCGCGATGCGCTCTTGTCGGCCTGCGATTTTGAGTGGGGGTTGATTTCCCCGGCCGTGTTCGGGTCGATGTTCCAGTCCGTGAAGTCAAAGGAAGCACGTCGAGCTCTGGGAGAGCACTACACCACAGAACGAGACATACTCCGCGCCATCGGGCCGCTCTTCCTTGACCAGCTCCACTCGGAGTTCCAGGCTGCACAATTCAGCGTAAAGAGTCTAAACGCCCTATGGGACAAGATTTCGTCTTACAAGTTCCTCGATCCAGCGTGTGGATGCGGGAACTTCCTAGTGGTCACTTACAGGGAATTGAGAGCCCTGGAACTGAGGATAATCGAGCAGCTGCAGCAGCTTCGAGCGGGCGGTGGTCAGACGGTCTTGCTCGGGGAAGACATGGGGCTGAAAGTAAACCTCGCGCAGATGCACGGGATTGAGCTGGAAGAATGGCCGGCCAGGATCGCAGAGGTCGCCCTGTTCATTGCTGACCACCAAGCCAACCGCCACATGATGGAGACAGTTGGGTCCGCTCCTGATCGCTTGCCTCTGACCACATCCGCAAAGATCGTCAGGGACAACGCCCTTGGTTTCGATTGGAATCTCGTACTGCCCGCCGGGGACAGCGTTGTTGTGGTCGGCAACCCCCCTTTTATAGGAATCAGCCTAAGAACTGATCAACAAACCGCTGAATTGAAGGCGGTGTGGGGGAAAAAGCACTATCACGGCAGCCTCGATTACGTCAGTGGCTGGTACATCAAAGCCGCTAACTATATGGGCTCGCACAAGGGACGAGTTGGCTTCGTTTCCACGTCGTCCATTTGCCAAGGCGAGCAGGTAGCTCCACTCTGGGGGCCGATCTTGGACCACGGATTTGAGATTGATTTTGCTCACCGCACTTTTGCCTGGACATCCGAGGCCAGTGGCAAAGCCTCTGTCCACGTCGTAATCGTGGCGTTCTCACAAGGTGGCGTGCTTGGACGCAAGACGCTGTTCGATTACCCGAATATTAAGGGCGAACCCATCGTGAGAGAAGTATCGAACATCTCGCCCTACTTGGTTGAAGGGCCATCCGTGGTTGTTTATCCGCAATCGAAGCCCTTGAGTCCAGCATTGGGAGAGGTTCGATACGGCAGCAAGCCCACTGATGGAGGTGGATTTTTCATCGGCCCCGATGAATACAAGGATTTTATAAGTGATCCAGCCGCTGCCAAGTACGTGCGTCCCTTTGTCGGCACTAAGGAACTGCTGCACGATATTCCCCGCTGGTGCCTCTGGATGGTCGATCTTAACCCCTCTGACCTAAAAAACTCACCCCTGCTGCGTGAGCGGCTTGAGCGTGTAAAAGCATTCCGCCTTGCAAGCGATGCGGCGTCTACACGCGAATACGCCACGATGGCCCGCTTGTTCCGCCAAATAGCCCAGCCTGAAACCAACTACCTTTGTATCCCCCGGCATGTCCTGGAGCGGCGCTTGTTCTTCACGGCTAAGCGGTTAGCACCGGAGACAATCTCCGGCGACGCAAACTTTGTCGCCGATGACCCGGATGGCTTCATGTTCGCAGTGATCTCTTCGACGGCATATGTCGTCTGGCAAAAGACGGTTGGCGGCCGAATCAAGAGTGATCTGCGGTTCTCCAAGCTAGGAGTATGGAACACCCTTCCCTTGCCAGCTGTAACGCCCGAGATGCGCAAAGAGATTGTGGCGGCCGGCGTAGCCGTACAGGCTGCCCGTGAGAATCACCCAAGACTCTCTTTGGCGCAGATGTACGACCCAGATGCAATGCCTCTGGACCTAATACGGGCACACGCCGTACTCGATAAAGCCGTGGACCGAGCGTTCTTTGGCCGCAAGTCGGTACAGACGGATGAGCGGCGTCTAACACTGCTGTTTGAACTCTATAAAACCCTGGCTGCTGCCCAGAAAGCAGCGGCGTAAGTAGATTCCCGCGGGGCCGGTGATTCAACGACCTGGGGCAATGAATCACCGTCCTTCAGCGTACTCCCGGTACGGCGGGGCTCGCTGGCAGCGCTGGACGCTTCCATCACCGCCTACCGCGCCATCTCCAAGGTCCGGAAGGACCAGGAAACCTAGACCTGGTGCAGGCTGGCCGCCCGACCAGGACCGGCCGACTACCCGGCTGGCTGGGTGCCAGGTGTTGTCTCCTCATCCCGTACGCGACGCAGCAAAGCCGCCATACTGCGCACGGACGCGGCGTCTTCCTGCCAGGGCTTGCTGTTACGGGTACAGGCGTGAACGCTGCTGGCGCCGGAGCCTTTAGCCGCTTCGTTAAATTCTGCCCAGGCCTCCTGCAGCTCCGCGAGCTGTTCAGGGGTGAATGGCTCGTCGGCCGCCGGCGACTCACTCGCCATGATTGGAGCATCAGCCGCTCCTGACCCTCTTTGGCGTCTGCCGAACAAGCTCCTCAGACCCATGCCTAAACCCCCTGCTTGATGGAATGAATGACCCGCCAGGGCCGGGCGCATGGGTGGAACGGCCTGCCCTGGTGGGGCCGTTCCACCGTATCAACACGGGCGAATCCCTTTTGACTAGGACAGAGGGCATGCATTCCGAGGAATGCGGGCCCTCTGTTGGTAAACATCCTGCTGCTTACGTCTTCGAGCATGACACATCGACTGGCTGAGTGGGAGGTTTTGGGTCCTGCCGTCATCGGGCCGGCTGGAGGAATGTCCGATGGCGGAGGACACTCTCGCTTTACGCCTGCCAGGCGTGGTTTGCGCTGCGCTTCGACCGGTTGATCGGGCGTCCGCTGGCGCGGCCGGCTGTTGGGTGCTGGCGGTCCGTCGCAGAGCTCCTGCCCGTCATTACCTGGTTGTTTACAAGCGTTTTTTGTTGCTGTCCTGCGGATTCTAGGCGTCCGCTCCAGCCTGTCTAGCCCCGGTTCCGCAGGCTCCACCGGGGCCTGCGGTCCGAAAATTCTTTAGCCAGGGATCCTCGCACGCTCGGATCCCGCAAGATTTTTCTGCCCTTGCCCTCACGGGTAGACAGGCCTCCGTCGGCCGCCGAGCAAGCAAGCTTGCCAGCAACCAAAAAACAACGGGGGGAGCAGGGGAGCTGGCCGGTCACCAATTGCCGCCCCACCCACCCCCACTTCTCGGACAAGAAGGAACACCACCAATGAACGCAATCACCACCAAGACCGTGACCACCGCCGACACCGGCGAGACCATCGACGGCGTGACCGTCCTCGGGGATTACCACATGAACGGGGGCTACGACTGGATGGAACTCATCGGCGAACACGGCTGGGCTGTGATCCCCAGCTGGGGGCACGATGGCTGGGACCTGGGCCAGTGGCCCTACGTCATGGTCGCGGGGATCCGCACCGCCGACGCCATCGGCAACCTGTTCGGCATGGCCACGTACTGCGAGGGTGACGTGACCTGCACGTATTACCGGACCAAGGCCAGGTTCTGGGACGCGATCAGTGAACAGGCGTTCTTCCACTGGAAGAACGGACAGGCTCACGGCCCGGACGACCTGCCTGAAGCAGCCGCCGAACTGCCCAGCAGGTACCGCATGCCCTACGCCGTCCACGCCGCCTAACGACAGGAACCCCTTGCAGGACGGAAACCCCGCCCGGCAAGGCCACAGCCCCGCCCATCTTCACCAAAGGACAAAGCACCATGACCGAAAACAGCCGCATCACCGAAAACACCGCGCAGACCGTTGTGTTCCTCGAAACCCTCGCCAAGCTCGTTGAAAAATCCCCAGTCACCTACAGCGCGGCCGCCGCGAAAGATCTCGCCGCGCACATCCGCGGCATGGCCGAAGCAGTGACCAGCGATGCCCGCGTAGAGCCTGGCCTGCTGGACGTGATCCGGCAGTACGCCACGCTGGACTGGCACAACGAACTCGTCGCCGTCCTGTTCGCCCCGGAACACAGGCCCACAATGCACTAAACCCCGCGGGGACTCACTTACTTCAAATACTCAATGGAGTAAGTGAGTCCCCGTCATCGCTGCCTAACCGTCGCCAACGTGCGCGGGCGGTCCGCCGCCGGTGGCTGGCTCGGGCTGGTGGTCGCCGGCGGCGGACCGCCGTTCCCGCCAACAGCCCCGGGCGGATCACCTGGTGTCGGCGGCAAGCCTGGGGGAGTGGCCGACCCGCGCGGATCAGTGGCCAGGAGAAAGGCATGCTCGCAGGGCTCGCACTGGTTTGCGCTGCGCTTCGACCGGTTGATCGGGCGTCCGCTGGCGCGGCCGGCTGTTGGGTGCTGGCGGTCCGTCGCAGAGCTCCTGCCCGTCATCACCTGGTTGTTTACAAGCGTTTTTTGTTGCTGTCCTGCGGATTCTAGGCGTCCGCTCCAGCCTGTCTAGCCCCGGTTCCGCAGGCTCCACCGGGGCCTGCGTGCCGAAAATTCTTTAGCCAGGGATCCTCGCACGCTCGGATCCCGCAAGATTTTTCTGCCCTTGCCCTTACGGGTAGACAGGCCTCCGTCGGCCGCCGAGCAAGCAAGCTTGCCAGCAACCAAAAAACAACGGGGGGGAGCAGGGAAGCTGGCCGGTCACCAACGCCGCCCCACCCCACCCCACTTCTCGGACAAGAAGGAACACCACCATGACTGAAAAACTGACCATCACCGGTCCCGCTGACCTGATCGCCATCGTCCCGCACCTGCTGGGCAACCAGCCGAAGGAATCCTTCGTGGTCCTCACCGCACGCGGGAACACCTTGGGCGCGACGTTGCGGATGGACGCCCCGGCCGCGGCCGCGCCGCTGGACTACGCGCAGATGATGTCCAC
The DNA here is from genome assembly GCF_006151685.1 of Arthrobacter sp. BB-1. Classification (NCBI taxonomy): domain Bacteria; kingdom Bacillati; phylum Actinomycetota; class Actinomycetes; order Micrococcales; family Micrococcaceae; genus Arthrobacter; species Arthrobacter sp. BB-1. Next base: position 4,909 of record NZ_VDEV01000044.1, on the reverse strand, counting down.
CTACGCCGCCAATGATGAGAAGGCCACGGCCAGCTACGTCATCATCTACACCGACGAAACCGGCGGGGACGGCCCGTTCCCCTATGCGGAGCACGTCGCGGCGTTGAGCATCGAGTTGGCGACAGCACGGATGCCTGTGCGGCAGGTTCTGCTGGTCACCAGCGCCCACTGGGGAACCTACGGCACCGCGGAGAGGAACCCGCTGGACGCTATCAAGGACAGCCAGGCCAACGCGACGCTGACCTACTTCGGCTCAGCGACGGACATTGACGTGTACGACCCGGCGCTGCTGGGCAGGTGGGCACTTCCGGTGGAAGCGCCCGAGGGAACTTTCGAGGACCTCGAAATGGCCTGCCTGACGTGGCAGGCTGTCCTGGACGCAGATGGAATGCCTGACACCGAAACCGCCCGCGCACTGGCGGCGGCATTCCAGCACCGGCACCTCCGTGACTACCTGTTCCGGGACACCATCACCACCCACAACGGCAGCTTCGGCGACATCCTGACCGGAAAATTCACCGGCCGCCCCGACTGGGCACGCGTTGACCGCGCCGAAGCCATCGCCTTCGAGCTGATGAAGGTCGTACCGGCAGGACAGCGGGCACCCATGCTGACCCTGATGGGCTGGCTGGAATGGCTCAAAGGCCACGGAAGCCAGGCAGACCGCTACCTGAAACTCGCAGCCGAGGACGTATCCGGCTTCCGGCTCGCGGTCCTGCTGCGGGAACTGATCAACCGCGGCCACATCGCCGACGTCGCCCGCAACGAAAACATTTCCTACAACCGTCGCCTGATCTAAAACGCAGGAGGCCGGGCCGGATCACCCTCGAGGAATCCGGCCCGGCCTCTTCCGGCGGCGGGGCGGTCTTACGCGCATTCGCCTAATTGCCGGTTCTTTGGCTCTAAAGGCCGTGGCCTTGTTAGCGGAACGAAACGCTCTTACGATTGGCGCGTGAGCTGGCTGGGGGAGCACGTCGAACAGGACGTCCAGAAAGGCAGATCATGAACCGCAGGGAACCCGATGAACCGTCGGTGAATGTGGACTTTGAGGCGGTCGCCATACCTGGCGACGAAGAAAAGCCCTACCGAACAGAAACGCTGGGGATGCCCGCAGAGCGCATTCCGCAGGACGAGGCCTCAGGGGTAGTTCCTTGGGAACGAGTAGGTTTGGGCAGGCCTTTGGGCATAAAAATTGTGAGCATGTATCCGGGTGGCCCTGTTTGGCATGAAGAGCACTTTGGAAGGGATATTGATCCTAAGTACATTGGTTCTGTTCTGGTTACATCGTCCGTCAGGAGTGTGGACAGCCGTGAAGATTCTCCGCTTGCTATGCATTATCTCTTTCAGAAAAGGCCAGCGGGAAAGGACCTTGATGCCCGCCCCACTATTAGCGGATCAGATGTCATTTATTACACTCCAGGACTGATTGATGATGGGCTTAAGGTGGAAGTCAGGATGTCATTTGACAGCAGGGATGAGCTCAAGCTGTCGAAGCTAACTGACGCCGCTGGACAAATCGCGAGCCTACCCATTTTTGCAGCGATCCCAAAGGCGAAGGGTGCAGCCGCCATAATTATGGTTGCGGCCGACGCGGTGAAATTTGCGGCAAACCTCTTTGACCGGTGGCTCGACGCCACGCCTGATTGGATCGCAAGCGAGACCTTACGTATCCACATGAGCGGTTTTACTGCCGCTCAATCGTCCTTTTTGCTCTTTTTCGGGGACGAAGCTCCAGCGAAAGTGGAAGGCATTGGTGGATCAATAATCGGCCCTGAGTTCAGGTATCGCGACGAGCAGTACGTGGTCGACACGAGGAAAGGGATTCTTCGGTATGCCGAGAAAAACCACCGCGGTGAATACGAGCAAGTCCTCAGCGACGAACCATACGTCCTTGCCGTCCTGGATGGTGCGGAGAGAAGCAAGCTCAAGGACTGGACAGCCGCGGCAGTAACTGCAGCCAACTATCAGCGATTTATCAACTCCCAAAACAATGACGGCAGCGAAGACTTGGTTGGCATACTCACCGCCTACAACGACTTCGTAATGGCCCGGGAAGTGTTGCACCTGAACCAAAGTCTGCAAGAGCTGCCTGAAGCGGAACGTGAAGGCTCAGATGAAATCAGAAGACGGGATGGAGCCCTCCGGAACATTTTGGACAAGGACATCGCCGACCTGCTCCGCAGCAATCTGGCGGGATGACCGATGGTGAAAGAAGCGTCTTTCCGTGACTACCTGTACGTATCTCAGCGTAAGGTAGAGCGCCTGGCCGGGGCATTGCCGGCCAGTAGGTTGAACCGTTTGGCTGAACTGAATTTCAGTGTTGGTCCCGTTGGTGCTGGCATCGTGCTCGACAAGAGAGCACACGACGGCGTGGTGGCAGCTGTATCGGAAGTAGAGGCAGCCCTACGGGCAAATTACAGTGTGAAGTGGTACGAGGACCCTGGCATTCGAGTAGGACATTGGTTCGAAGCGAAAGGGTTGGAGGTGGTTTACGGAGTTCCCAGTATTCGGGGAAAATCGCTAAATGCCGCTGTTTTTGTGTGCAAACAGCGGTACCAGAGGTTGCTCTTGTGCGGATCCGCAGCCTATCTGCTGGACCGGTCGTTACCTGAGCTGGACGCCGGGTCTTCAATGTCGGACCCTAGTGCCATCTATACCTTGCTTCGCAGCATTGATCCGGAGCCCACATCAGATTTTTCGCCGCCTGGTCCCGCCAGTTGGTTGGAGGACGGATATCCGATATTGAATTTATACAGTGCGCTCAGTCAGACAGGCACGCATCCCGTAAGTTTCCTTGGCCGTGTATCGCGCATTTCGGTAGAGGAGGATGGAACCCGAAATCTCATCGGAACGCCGCTGTTTGTATCCCTTGATGTCCCCGGTTAGGGCCCTATCGAATAGGCCTTAGTGCCAGCGGGCCTATTAGCGGAAAATGCTCAAGTGAAGGTCGGACCGGCGACCAAGCCAGAGGTCGTTCGCCCCATCCAGGGTCCCGGACTACAGTAGGCACAAGCATTACAAACGGGAGGGCACGCACTGTGGGACACGAATACATCCTGACCGAGGACGACCAGCCGGCTGCCGACGCCAGCCTGGCCGAAGACATCCTCGAGCTGCAGCTGCTCACCGCCGGCGACAAGACCGGGCCCATCGACGTTGGCCACGCCCGGGAACACCACAACTTTTAGCACCCAGGCAGCAAGGACGCTGCACCACAGATTTCCTTTGTCCGAGGAAAAACCGCGAAAGGCCGGCCTACGTGCCGGCCTTTCGTCATGTCAGCTCGTTTTCAGATCTCCATCGCCACAACGTCACGGCCGCCACACTGTTGAGGAACGCGATGAAAACATCGCCCGAAGCAGACCGACCGATGGCCAGGTCCACGGCCACCAGCACCAGCGATTCGACTGCAGCAACCATGAACACCGCAGCCAGGATCCGCAGCACCCTGTGAGGGCGGCTAGGACGCGGCGCCGGATCAGTCATGCCCCCACCCTAAGCAGGGCAGGAAGCGTAAGCGATAGGGGAGTGGCCGGCCCGGGCGAATCGGTGGCCAGGGGAAGGGCATGCTCGCAGGGCTCGCACTGGTTTGCGCTGCGCTTCAACCAGTTCATCGGGCATCCGCTGGCGCGGCCGGCTGTTGGGTGACGCTGGTCCGTCGCAGAGCTCCTGCCCGGCATCACCTGTTGTTTACAAGCGTTTTCTGGTTGCTGTCCTGCGGATTCTAGGCGTCCGCTCCAGCCTGTCTAGCCCCGGATTCCGCAGGCTCCACCGGGGCCTGCGGTCCGAAAATTCTTTAGCCAGGGATCCTCGCACGCTCGGATCCCGCAAGATTTTTCTGCCCTTGCCCTGACGGGTAGACAGGCCTCCGTCGGCCGCCGAGCAAGCAAGCTTGCCAGCAGCCAAAAAACAACGGGGGAGACGGGGAGCTGGCCGGTCACCATTGCCGCCCCACCCACCCCACTTCTCGGACAAGAAGGACATACATTCATGACTGCAACACCCACGCTTGAAATGCTCGACCCGGCCACCCTGACCGTTGACGTGAACGTCCGCAAGGACGCCGCACTGACTCCGGATTTCATTGCCAGCATCAAGGAACACGGCGTGATGGAACCGGTGATCGCCCACCGCAAGGACGACGGTACCGTGCATGTGCTGATGGGCCAGCGCCGCACCCGCGCCGCCGTCGAAGCAGGACGCGAGGCTATCCCGGTGATGATCATCGACAGCCCGGAGGAAGCCGAGCGCATCGTGACGCAGGTGGTGGAGAACATCCAGCGCGCCGAACTGACCGAAGCGGACGAGGCCGAGGCGTACCACCAGTTGTCCCTGATCGGGGTTTCGGCGGCCGCGATCGCGAAGAAGACCGGGCGGACCAAAATCAACGTCGAAGATGCCCTAAAGGCCAAGTCCACCACCGCCGGTGACGCCGCCCTGGGCAGGGGATGCACCATCGAAGAAGCCCTGATTCTGGCCGAATTCTTTAGGCGACGAGGACGCCACCGAGGAGCTGGAATCGGTCATCATGGACGAACCCGACATGCTCCTGCATGTCACCCAGCAGTTGCGGGACAAACGCGACCGCACGGCCGCGCTGGCCGCACTGACCGCAGAACTGGAAGCGGCAGGAACCATCGTGGTTCCGGAATGCGGCTACGGGGAGGACAGCGAAACGCTTCGGGTCACGTTGTTGAAAAGGGCGGACGGGGAAGCGGCCACGGACGAGGACGGAAATGCCGTCTACATCGAGACGGACTACCGGGGCGAGCACTCCGCCGTCGCCGTAGTTAGCGGCTGGAAAGATCTCGGCTTCACTCTGCGCTACTACAGCGGTTACGGTACATCGTCGGCTCCGAAAGGACCGATGACCGAGGAGCAGAAGGCCGAGCGGAAGACCCTGATTGTG
>NZ_VDEV01000043.1:0-72121 GCF_006151685.1 Arthrobacter sp. BB-1 | reverse complement strand
GGGGGGGGGGGGGGGGGGGGGGGGGGGGGGGGGGGGGGGGGGGGGGGGCGCCGGACGCGAAAATGATGGCGCGGCCACGAGGGACCGACGAGGTGGGCGACTTCGTTGAGGAATTCGGCTTCGGCGACGCCGCCGTAGACCTTGATCTTGGAGGCGAACCAGAGTTTGCGCATGCCTTCCCGGTCCCAGACTTCCACGCCCTGCTACCAAGACTGTGGATGGTCATCAGGACGATGCCGCGGGAACCGTAGTGGAAACAGGCCACCGGGCTGACAGCAGGACAGATGACTAACCTCTACTACGACACCTGCCACCCCTCCCGATGGCGCCTGGAACCGCCCCGAAACGAGAACACTCTCACCGTCCTGGCATGGTCCTGACCGGCGTAGCTATAGCCTGCGCCGTCGCCGGGTTCATCGTGTTGATGTTATAGCGCTGGCGAGATTGGACTTTGACCTTCGAGTGGGGCAATTGTGGACCCAACGGTTCCCGCACGACCAGGGACTGTCCGCTGAAAAAGCCCGCACGAAACGCTAATTCGGGCCCGAGCGCAAGAGTTCCCATTCGTGGAAATGGTACAATTCGGCCCAGTTAGGGCACGCCCCAGCCTGACGTGAAGGCGGTCTCGCAAGGGAGGATTCACCTGCCGGTTGGGCTTCGGTCTTGTTCTCAGTCACCTGTCGAGCCGCAAGAGGGGAATTCGTCAGCTCCTGCCGCAAGCGAGTCTCATCGAGTCCCGATTTCTTGGCCTATTTCGATGATTCTCGGGCTACCGCACCTCGGTTTCCTGCCATTCGACTGTCAGGGTGGGATTTGAGAACATCATGAGCGACTGTCAATAAAACGGAAAATTCGTCCTATTCTGACGCCACGCCGATCATTGCTCCTTTGGCCTTCCTTTGGCCTGACCGGGCTCGTGACTATAACGGGCACAAGAAAAGCCCCGGACCGTGGTCCGGGGCTTTGGGGTCGGCTATCGCTCGATCGTGACGCTGAGGTCCAGATGGATGTCAGCAGTGGCGAGACGGTCCTGGAGGAAGCGTGCAAGGCTCGCATCAGTCGCGGTGTGTGCGCCCTTCGGGACGGCACCGCGGAAAACAGCCTGGGTATTCGTGGACCTGAGCACGTCAAGGGGCGCCCAGTGCCGGTGTCCGGCGCTCAGTCGTTTAATGTCAGTGCGGAAGGTGCCGCGGTGGTCATTACGGGCTGACGCGCGCATGGTGAAGGGAATGAAAGCTGTGGGCAAGAGGGTCCTTTCGAATGAGGCAGCCAACGGTCAGCGGCCCCATCAGCAACAAGGCGCTGGAAGACTTCCCTATTCCTTTTTCGCTCCAAGCGAGTCGAGCCTCACGTGGCACTGCTGAAGATCAGAACCTAAAACCAGCTGAAGACCTCGAATCATGCACGCCTGGCCAAAGAGGGTAGCCATCAAGGCGTCAGCGGCGTTTTTCGACCGGGCGGTGCCTGTCTGCGAAAGCAGCGAGGGAGCTCTGGAGCAGCGTCATGCTGTCCAGCATGTCCACGGGTCTGGAGCACGTCCCGGCTGACAGCGGGCTGACCCATCCACGCGGGGAACACGTTGTGCGGGACCTTTAGCGCCATGGCGTGGTCAAAGAGCCGCCGCAGTACGGCTTCGTGGAGAACTCCGTCTTTGAGCTGGAAGCCCGGGCAGAAGGTTTCCTTGCCGATGATCTGTTTACCGGACTAAGTTGACGGTTCACGGCGCGTGTCACCGATCGGGGATGAGCCCTGTCAGGGGCATGCTTTGGGCATGGATCTCTCGGATCGCAGTTCGGAGCGGCATCTAGTGGTGGAACTGACTGTCGCGAACGTCGGACGGGTGATCCCTCGCTCGGGTGTTCCTGGGTTCGTGGTTATCGACGCGTCGGGACAGGAGTTCGCTCCTGCCACGGAGTATCTGCTTGAGCTGGCAGCCACGGACTATTCGCCTCAAACGTTGCGGACCTACGCCCTGTCGTTGCTTCGGTTCCTTCGATTTTTGTGGGCCGTCGGGGTCAGTTGGGAGCAAGCAACGTCCCTCGAAGCGCGTGACTTCGTGTTGTGGGCTCGCCAGGCCGAGAAGTTCGTCGGGAATCGTAACGTCCCGCGGCGGCGCGAGAGCCGGAACATTGTCACGGGAAAGAAGCATCTCGGAATGCGTTACTCACCCGCGACGATCAACCACACGACGACGGTGTGTAAGGAGTTTTACGCCTTCCAGCTTCGGATGGGAGACGGGCCCATCGTGAATCCCTTCGGGCTGCGCCGTGGGCGATCCCATGCGCATCATGACCCTCTACGGGATTTTGCCCCAGTGCGGCGCCAACCCTTCCGTCAGCGCGAGGCGCACCGGGTGCCCAGATCAATTCCGGATGGAAAGTTCAACGATCTCTTCCGGCGTTTGCGGTCCAACAGGGACCGGGCGTTGGTGGCGTTTTATGTCAGCAGCGGCGCGCGGGCGAGTGAGTTGCTCGGGCTCACAGGCGACAGGATCAACGTGGGCGACCAGCTGATCGGCGTTTACCGCAAAGGTGGCCAACTGCAATGGTTGCCCGCTGCACCTGATGCTTTCGTATGGCTTCGGCTCTACCAGCTCGAAGGAGGCGTTGCCGGTCCGGATGAACCGGTTTGGCTCACGCTGCGTGGCGAGCCCCGCCCTCTGTCCTACGAAGCCATGCGCGCCGTACTGAGACGCTGCAACGAGCTGCTTGGTTCGAACTGGACCCTGCACGATCTGCGCCACACGTTCGCGATCCGCGCGCTTGAGGGCGGGATGGGCCTTCACGAAGTCCAGGAGTTGCTGGGTCACCAGTCGCTGGCTACGACCACGGTTTACACGGTCCCACACATGGAGGAAGTCATCGAGCATTACAGGACCCATCTGAGCAGCAGGACTTCCCCTGCCATTGATAGTTCACCGGCCGGTCAGCCCTATAAACCCGATGAGTTGCGCGTGCTTTGGGGGAACCAATGAAAACTCCGCCCATCAACAGGATCCAGACCAAACGACGAAGCTGGAACGACCTCACGCCGCCACCACAAGAACAACAACCGCCCGCACTGCCGCCCATTCCGCCTGGACCACTGACCAGCGCCTCCATTGAGGACATCATCAACCGTCTTGGGGACTGCCGCCCATACTGGCCACATCTGAACGATCACGGGGCGCGTATTAGGCGCTTCCTCGGCCATTTGAGGCAGTTGCCGGGGGAGACCTGGCAGGACCGCTGGGCGCTGTTCGAGGACCAGGTCGGCCATGACGCTCTGACATGGCGACTCAGAGTAGCCGGCGTTTCAAGCAAGACCCCGCAGAATCGCAACGAAGTCGAAGGGCTCAACGCGGCGATAGGACCGCTGCTGGCCCTGGACGTCATGCGCCCCTCCCATCGGTGGATCGCGGGTCAGCGCTTTGCCTTCTGGAAAGCACTCAGCCGGTTCCGGGACCCCACCCACACAGCTGAACTCGAATACGCCCTCCTTCAGGCGAAGGTTTCACCGACCCTGGCCACCAGCGGGATCCTCACCCTCGGCCGCATCCAAGCCCATACCGGCAAATCGATCCGCCAGCTCACATCCGAAGACATCCTCGAACTCACTACGCAGCTTCCCGGGAAACTGATCGAAGTCGGCCGCAGCGGACTGACCGCCGTATGGCCCGTAATGCACAGACTGGGATGGATCAAACACGAATCCGGGACCATGCCCACACGGCTCCGCGTCGGACCGAAAACGGTGGATGAGATAGTCGACTTCTACAACATCACCGGCCCGTGCCGGGAACCACTCATCCGCTATATGCAGGTCCGGTCGGCTGGCCTCGACTACGCCTCGCTCTGCGCATTGGGCAGGTATCTGGCCGGCCTCTTCTTCGCCGACATCGTCAAGCACTACCCTGACCAAAGCAGCTTCGCACTGACCCCGGAGCAGGCAGCCGGCTGGAAAGCCAGGGTCAAATTCAAAGCCGACGGCACGCCGCGCCGGGAAGTTTACAGCGTCTTCTTCTCCATCCGGGCGTTCTATCTCGACATCAGCCAATGGGCACTCGAAGATGCCTTCTGGGCGCAATGGGTCGCCCCAAGCCCGATTACCTTCGCCGAAACCCGCGGTTACGTGAAGCACCGACGCGCCACCATCGCAACGATGCAACAACGCACCCGAGAACTGGCACCCGTGTTGCCCCGCCTGGTGGAGGCGGCCGAGCGGGCCCTGCGCGCAGCAGAGGCAGCCCTGGCGGATGCCACTGCAGCCGGCGCCGGCCAAACCATCGACATGGACGGCGAGGCTTGGGAAGTCTTCCAGAGCAGTCAACATGCGCATATCCGGATTCGGCGCAACGGAAAGGACCGGGACCTTTCCTTGGAAGAGGACAACGCCTTCTGGACCTGGGCGCTCGTTGAGACACTTCGCCACACCGGTGCACGGATCGAAGAAGTCCTCGAGTTGGTGCACATGAGCATCCAGCCCTACAAGGTTCCAACGACCGGGGAGACCCTACCGCTGCTGCACTTCGCTCCGAGCAAGACCGACACCGAGCGTCTGATGGTGGCAGGTCCTGAGCTCGTGCACGTCCTCTACCGAGTGCTTTCTCGTATCACCAAAGACACTGGCGGTGCACCTCTGACACAGCGATGGGACTCAGCCGAGAAAGTGCTGAGCTCGCCCCTTCCGCACCTGTTCGTCCGCCGCCGAGGGGCCGGACCGCCAACGGTGATGACGACCGCCACCGTTTCCACACTGCTCAATGACTTAGCAGGACGCGCACATATCAAGGTCAGCGGTGCCGAGGTGAGGTTCACCCCGCACGATTTCCGTCGCATCTTCGCAACCGAGGCACTAGCCAGCGGCCTGCCTCCACATATCGTGCAGGTGCTGATGGGGCACGCCAGCCTGGCGACGACTCAGGGATACGCAGCGATCTATCCCCGAGACGTCATCCGGCACCACCGCACCTTTATCGAAAAGCGACGGGTCGTTCGGCCCACCGAAGAATACCGCGAACCAACCGCCGCCGAATGGGACGAATTCGAAGCCCATTTCGTGCAACGCAAACTCAGCCTGGGCAGCTGCGGGCGAGCCTACGGCACGGGCTGCCAACACGAACACGCCTGCCTCCGCTGTGCCCTTCTCCGTCCGGATCCCAGCCAGATCAACAGGCTCCAGGACATCATCGACAACCTCGAAGAACGCATCGCCGAAGCCGAACAACATGGCTGGCTCGGCGATGCCGAAGGACTTCGGGTCACGCTCAACAGCGCCGAAATGAAGCTTGCCCAGATGTTCAAGCTGCAGAACCACCTCGACCGGGAAGTCGTCGAACTAGGCATCCCCCGGTCCCGGCCAGCCTTCAGAGCTGATCCATCGGGTTCAGTCTGATGCGCCGACCTTGGCGGCATCATTAGAAGATGTCGAAATGGTTGACCCTCCGCCTGAAACTGGATCCAAAGTGGCAAGCACGGAAAGCCCGCGTGCAGGAACTGGAATCCAGGCCCGAGCCAGAGTACGGATACGGACCACACTGGGACGCCATCGGCGCAGGCCGCCGTGAGTTCACGGGCACGGTACTCAGCGGGCCGTACGTGGGGCACGACCTCTTGATCACGGTATACGGCGACGCTGCACTCGACCGTGAGTACAAGCCAGCCGACTTCTCATACTGGGCCGACTACTGGTTGGTCGATAAAGATGATGCTGGTCCCGGCGATGACGACCCTGACCAGCCATTCGGCACCTTGGAGGAGCTCCAGGAGTGGCTGCACGACATCCCAGTCGAATGGCATTCACCATACGTTGCACTCGCCCGGATAGGACGTCTATGGGGTTACGACGGGAAGCGGGTGCCTTAACCCAACTGCAGTAAAGAGAAGCGCCAGCCTCAGTAGTCCGGATAAAAACACCCGGACGGTTCGGCGTATCCCTTCGGGCTCGCCCAAGGACCGGAAGTGGGTCTCCATGTTTGCCGCGGTTGGCAGGGTAAATTCTTCGCGGATGCTGTCCCAGACCTGCTCCGGGACAGCTGGCCAGTAGTGGGGCTCAGCCCTCACATTCGATACAGTAGGCATGGCCGTCCTTCTCGCGCGCCTTCTGCGAACGGTGGCGGACCAGGAAGCACGAGTTGCAGGTGAACTCATCCTCAGCCTGCGGAATGACCTGCACAACGAGCTCTTCGGCAATGAACTCGCCGCCCGGGGTGAGGCCGTCGAGGGTGTCAGCCTCGTCGAGTTCCTGAACCACAGACTTGGCATCCGGTGCTTTGGCGGACTTCAGGGCCTCCAGCGAGTTCTCCTGGGACTCCTTAACGTCGGTGCGTAGTTCGTCGTAATCGGTTGCCACGGCGGTGCATCTCTTCTCTGTTGGGGTGGGTTACCGGTCCTGCGACGTACAGGACGTGGGAAGAATTCCCCAAAAAGCGGTGCTGTTCCTCCCCCTCCCCTATAGATCGGGAAGAGGAAAGGCCTATGCCAACGCCCGGGCGACGTCGTAGCCGGCCGACTTGGCCGAGAGAGGCAAGTTAACGGAATATCCGTTATCGGCGTTTGAAAATCGGCGGGGTGCGGCCGAAAAGTGCAAAAGTCCGAGAAGTCCATGCAATCTTCAAAGTCGGCTCGAAGGTCAAGACGTCGGGATTCTTTGCAGATTAGGCGGGCTGCCGCCGGGGTTCGGTCGGGACGATCAGGGGCAGGAAGCGGACATAGAGGACCATGCCAATCAGCTCGATGAGGGTCTGCGTTACGACGACCAGGGACGCCAGGGCCAGCGGACCGGGGAGTGCCAGTGCCAGCGGGAGAACGACCAGGGAATTGCGGGTGGCGCCGCTGAAAATCACCGCACGTGTGGCAGCGGGATTGAGGCGGGACATTCTGGCCGCGGCCAGCCCCAGCGGGACCATCACGAGCAAGAACGCGGCATAGAGCGGTACCACTGCCAGCAGCGAGCCGATTTCCTGGCCGACCCCTACGATTTGGGAACCGACAACGACGGCCAAGGTGGTCATCATCAGCGGGACCATCAGTGCCTGCATCAGGCCTATGATCTGCCGGCCAAGTGGTTCCCGGCGGGCCAGCGCCTGGGTCAGCGCGGCGGCGGCCAGCGGAATGATGATCAGCACGACAAGGGCTTCAACGAAGGGTGCCGGGTCAATGGCCGCGACCAGATCGGAACCAACAAAGACCAGGAGATAAACCGGCAGTAGAAGCATCTGCGCCAGCATCAGCACCGGAGCAGCAGCCAGAAGCCTGTCGCTGGCTCCGCCCGCCAAGCCACTGAACACGATCACGTAGTCAATGCACGGCGTCAGCAGCACCAGAAGGACACCCACCAGCAGGGCCTGTTCCCCGGCGATAAACCGGGTCAGTCCGAAGACCACCACCGGAACAATGATGAAGTTCAGAACCAGCACCGTGGCCAGGAACCGCACATCCTTCGCGGCTTTGCCGATGGAAGCGAACGGAATGCTAAGGAAGGTCGCGTAAAGTAGCAGCCCGAGCACCGGGTTGATTGACTGCTCCAGGGCCCCGGCCGAACCGGGAGCTAGGAAACCAACCGCACCGCCAATGCCGATCCCGACAAGATACAGGCCGATCTGGTGGCGTTCCATCCATGCCACGAAGTTCCTGGTAGTCACCGTGCCAATGCTAGGTGACGGGCTTACCGCACGTTGAAACGACCAGCCTCACACCCGCTTGGCTGCAAACGAGTTCGGACACCATAGGCACGACTCTGGAACCGGCACCACGTAACTTTGATGCATGAGTGAGGCCGTCGATCACAATAAGCGCGTGGTTTCCCTGTTGGTCAAGGCCATCAGCAGCGGGGACCTGGCCGTCTTCGAGCAGTTGTATACAGCCCGGGCGGTAAACAAGGCACGTGAATGGGTCAAACCGTTCCTGAAATCCTTTCCGGACGTCACGATGGACATCGTGCAGATGGTCGGTGACGGCGATACCGTCGTCGCACGCTTGCGGTGTTCAGGTACACATCTTGGTGCCTGGCGCGGGCATCCTCCCACCGGCAGGCGATTTGAGCGAGTGGACGAGGTCTACTTTTTTACTTTCCGTCATGGGTTGATTGACGGCGGGTGGGGAATCGAAGACAACCTGACACGGTTCTGCCAGCTGGGTCTTATCGCTGATTCTCGCCTGCGTTGAGCCGAGGCTCCCCCACGATCACAGCAGACTGGGCCGATATCTTGCCCCGACGAAGCCCCAGCACGATCTCGCCTGCCGGATTTCCCGCACGCCCGCAGGCACGGGGGGGCCCACCGTCGATAAATTAGGGGAAGCCCTCACCAAACATGGACTCTGATACTGCCCGCCAGTGCTCCTGCTGTGGATAATGCACCGCAAAAACTCCATCCCCTCGGTACAGAACCTGCCTATATCTGCCAACGATGCCGCTATGGGTCGCCCAGGCGCGTTCCTCGGAGCCGCGTCTGGCGCTGGGTTTCATAGCAACATCCTGATGACAGCTTTTGTCGACCGGCTGTTCATAAGGAGTTAAGAGTGCGTGCCTACGGTGGGGCTGTCGGGCTGGGCGTGGCTACATTCAGATGTGGTGCGGTACACCACTGCCGCGTTCAGCATCGGCGACATTTTTCTCGACGAAGAGCCTGTTCCGGTGCGGACGCGAGTCTCACTGAGCCGTTCCGGAGGGCGGGCCCGGCGCTTGCCGGATTAACGGAACTGTTGGTGCGGCCTGAATCGGGTTGACGCGGGCTTTTCGGTCGAGTCCCCTGATTCTCCGTGGAAGGACCCTCTCGTGGCACCGAATTCGACCAAGCTCTCCCTGCCGATGCTGGGACATGTGCGCGGCAAGCGCAGCGCCGTGACCTGTGCGCTCAAATGCGATAACGCCTGCGCCTCAGCGGTGTGCAACACCTCGAAGAACAACTACCTCCGCGACATCGTCTCTGCGGAATTCTCCCGCCGCAACCTCCTTGGCGTTGGCGCGCTCGGCGCGGCCGCGATCCTGCTGGGCGGCCCGGGCACGCAAAACGCCGCCGCTTCCACGCTGTCTCCTGCCGCCAAGGTTAAGGGCGGATCCCTTCCGTTCACCCCGATCCAGCCCGTCCCGTACGTCGTGGATGAACTGACTGTCCCGCAGGGGTACTCCTGGGAGCCGCTGATCAAGTGGGGCGACCCGGTCCTGAAGAAGGCCCCGGACTTCAACCTCAACGCCCAGACCCCTGAAGCCCAGGCGCAGCAGTTCGGCTACAACTGCGACTACGTGGACATCCTTCCGCTGAACGACAAGAACGAAAAGAACAAGCGCGCTGTCCTGGTGGCCAACCACGAGTACACCAACGAAAACATCATGTTCCCTCCCGGAACTGACCCCAAGACCGTCCGCGGCATTGCCATGGCAGCGCACGGCATGTCCGTAGTTGAACTCAAGCGCAGCGGCGAAGGCACCCCGTGGCAGTCCGTAAAGAACGGCGACCTGAACCGGCGCATCACCATGCACACCCCGTTCAAACTGACCGGCCCCGCCGCCGGGTCAGCCCTGGTCCGCACCGCCGCGGACCCGGAGGGCCGCACTGTCCTGGGTACCTTGAACAACTGCGCCGGCGGCACTACCCCTTGGGGCACGATCCTTTCGGGTGAGGAGAACTTCCAGGGCTACTTCAAGGTCGGCACCCCGACCGCTGAGCAGCGGCGCTACGGCATCACCACTACCAACCCCGGCCGCGGCTGGCACCTGGACGAGCCCCGCTTCGACGCCACCATCCCCGGGTATGAGAACGAAGCCCACCGTTTCGGCTACATTGTCGAGCTGGACCCGATGGACCCGACTTCCACCCCGGTCAAGCACACCGCGATGGGCCGTTTCAAGCACGAGGGAGCGAACGTCACCATCGCACCTGACGGCCGCGTCGTGGCGTACATGGGCGATGACGAGCGCTTCGATTACCTCTACAAGTTCGTCTCCCGCGACAAGTACGTCGAGGGCAACCGCAACCACAACAAGACCCTGCTTGCCAACGGCGACCTCTACGTTGCCCGCTTCACCGGCAACTCCGAGGCCGAGATCAACGGCACCGGCAACGTCCCCTCAGACGGAGCCTTCGACGGCGTCGGAGAATGGCTGCCGCTGACCCGCAACGGCGCCAGCGTCATCCCGGGCATGAGCACCGAACAGGTCCTGGTCTTCACCCGCCTCGCCGCGGACCAGGCCGGCGCGACCAAGATGGACCGCCCCGAAGATGTCGAACCGCACCCGGTCACCGGCAAGGTGTACGTGGCCTGCACGAACAACTCCGACCGCGGCCGGCCCGGCCGCGAAGCGGCCGACGAGGTCAACCCCCGCACCCAGAACCGCGACGGGCACATCGTGGAAATCACCGAAACCGGGAACAACCCGACAGCGACCAGCTTCAACTGGAACCTGCTGATGGTTTGCGGTGACCCCGCCCAGGGCGATGTCACCTACTTCAGCGGCTACCCGGCCGACCAGGTCTCCCCGATCTCCTGCCCGGACAACCTGGCCTTCGATAAGGCCGGGAACCTGTGGATCTCCACCGACGGCGCCCCGTCCGGAATCGGCTACAACGACGGCCTGTTCAAGGTCACCCTTGATGGCGCCGAGCGCGGCAAGGTCGAGCAGTTCCTCTCCGTTCCCCGGGACGCCGAGACCTGCGGCCCGATCATCAAGGACGACGAGGGCATGGTCTTCGTCGCCGTGCAGCACCCCGGCGAAGAGGGAGCCTGGGGTGCTCAAACCTCGCTGTTCCCGTATGACGGGACTCCGGCCCCGCGGCCGTCCGTGGTGCAGGTCTTCAAGGGCAAGAACTAGGCCCGGCCCTACCTTCTAGAACAGTGCAGGGCTGCCCGGAACACCCGGGCAGCCCTGCATCTCTTTGTCCTGATGGATGTTTCAGCTGCGGCTGGGTTGCTCAGCTTCTGTGGAGGGCTGCCACTGTCCGGTAACGAGGTATTCCACTTTCCGGGCAACGGAAACACCATGGTCAGCGAAGCGCTCAAAATAGCGGCTGGCAAGGGCGACATCCACCGTCTCAGGCCCGGACTTATCCCAGTCATCTGCCGCCAGAGCGGTAAACACACCGGCATGCAGCTGGTTGATTCTGGCTTTGTCGTCCGTGATCTGGCGGACCAAATCCAGGTCCCGTTCGGTCAGCAGCTGCGTGACCCGCCCGGCGATGGCCAAGTCCAAGTCCGTGAGCTCAGCAAAGGTGGCGCTGAGCCGTTCGGGAATGGCCTGGGCCGGGTACCGCAGCCGGGTGAGCTGGGCGATGTGGCGGGCCAGGTCACCCATCCGCTCCAGGGAGGCGCTCATCCGCAACGATGCAACGGTGGTGCGCAAATCCGTGGCCACCGGGCTTTGCAGCGCCAGAATTTCAATCACGCGCTCGTCCAGGGCGTTCTGCAGGAAATCGATCCGGGCGTCGGCAGCAATGACCTCCTGGGCGAGCTCGAGGTCTGCGGTGCGCAGGGCGGTGCAGGCATGTTCCATGGCGTTATGGACCAAAACCGACATTTCCACGAGCTGTTCACCAATGTGGTGGAGTTCGGCCTGAAATACTTTGCGCATAGACGCCCCTTTCAACAGAACCTGCCGGCCATACCGGCGGCCTGGTTCCCTACTGCCAACCTTAGTCGCCGCCACAGCAGAGGATGTGAACTCTTTCATCCCAGCGCAATGCCAGGTCAGTAGCTCTTGAGGGCGTAACCGATTCCCCGGACAGCAACGGGCCGGGTCGATCCGGTCATTTTTTTCCGGAGCCTGCTCAAATGAACCTTGACCGTCGCGGCCCGCACCTCTTCATCAACGGCACCCCAGACATCGGTTCTAAGCTGATCAAGCGAAACCGCCTGTCCCGCGGCAAGGATCAGGACGCGAAGGATTTCGAACTCGCGCAGTGTCAGGGCGAGCGGGCCGGAGTTGTCGCTGACCTCGAACGCTCCGGTGTTCATCACCAGCGAGCCGTACCTGAGTTCGGTTTCCGCGGGCCAGGGACGCCGGACCTTGCCCGCCAGAACAGAAATCACCCGTGAGCTCAGGACCTGGTCGTAGGAACTGAACGTCCGGGGCCCCTGCACCGGCGCACCCCCGTCCCTGCCCGGGACGACGATCAGGACCGGTACCCCGCTGTCGGCCGTAATCGCGTCCGCGACATCTTGGGCCGGCAGGCCGGGAAGGTCTTCTGCGGCGACCACCGCGTCCGGGCTGGTGCGCCCATAACTGATCAATGCTGCTGGCCCGCTGGACACCAATTCGGTCCTGATGCCCAGCTCCCTGCATCCGGCGATGAGGGCCGAGGCCGGTTCCGGATCCGGCGCTGCGATGAGCACGGAGGGCTGGTTCTGCTGCCAGAAGGGGGCCAGACGGCCTGGCCGGGTCTGTGCGGGTTCCTCTTGCGGGTCTGTGGGCATGGGTCCATGATCGCTGATGGAGGTGTCATCAACGCCCATGCCTGCGTTCATCTTTCGTTCATCTTTGTTGGTCAGGCTGTTAAGGAACGGTGGCTAGCTTGAATGCTGGCAGCTGTTTGTTGCCCGGCGGTGGATACCGCACGTTCAGCATTCCGGCAGTCCGCATCAACTGCCGGGTACATGGAGGATCTAAGTGAACTTCAAGCGATCAAGCGCCGCGTTCGCAGCCCTGGCAGCCAGCACCCTGCTGCTCACCGCCTGCGGCAGCGATAACAACACCGGCACCCAGACCGGCACCACCGGCTCCGCAGCCGCTTCCGACGTCCAGTGCGGCGGCAAGGAAGCCCTGAAGGCCAGCGGCTCCACCGCCCAGGCCAACGCCATGACCCGCTTCGTCACCGCTTTCGAAGCCGCCTGCGACGGGCAGACCCTGAACTACACCTCCAACGGCTCCGGCGCCGGCGTGACCGAATTCATCGGCGGCCAGACCGACATCGGCGGTTCCGACTCACCGCTGAGCTCCAAGAAGGACGAGCCTGCCAAAGCAGCCGAACGCTGCGGCAGCCCGGCCTGGAACCTCCCCGTCGTGTTCGGGCCGCTGGCCGTGACCTACAACGTCGAAGGCGTGGACAAGCTGGCCCTGGACGGCAAGACCGTCGCCAACATCTTTAACGGCACCATCACCACCTGGAACGATCCGGCCATCGCCGCCCTTAACTCCGGTGTGAGCCTGCCGGACGAGAAGATCAACGTGATCTACCGCAGCGACGAGTCCGGCACCACCGATAACTTCCAGCAGTACCTGGACGCAGCTTCCGACGGCGCCTGGGGCAAGGGCGCGGGCAAGACCTTCGCCGGCGGTGTCGGTGAAGGCGCCAAGGGCAACGAAGGCACCTCCGCGGCTGTGAAGAGCACCGCCGGGTCCATCACCTACAACGAGTGGTCCTTCGCCAAGAGCCAGGACCTCTCCGTGGCCGAAATCATCACCTCTGCTGACTCCACCCCGGTCGAGATCAGCACCGAGACCGTGGGCAAGACCATCGCCGGCGCCGAAATCAAGGGCGAGGGCAACGACCTGGTCCTGGACACCAGCTCCTTCTACAAGCCGACCGAAGCGGGCGCATACCCGATCGTTCTGGCCACCTACGAGGTCGTCTGCTCCAAGTACGAAGATGCCGACACCGCCACCGCTGTGAAGGCCTTCCTCACCTCCACCATCGGTAAGGGCCAGGAAGGCCTGACCGACAACGGATACATCCCCGTCCCGGACGCCTTCAAGGAAAAACTGAAGACGGCCATCAACGCCATCTCCTAGGACACACCATTTATGTCGTCTCCACGACCTGAGGTGACCGAACCTTCGGCCCCGCGCGACAGCGCGGGGCCGAAGGCCGCCGCACCTGACCAGACCCCCAGCAACTCTCCCGCCCCCACACACGGTCCCGGCTCTTCCGCGGCTCCGGTGTTCAAGCACGGAAGCGTTCTCGGCGACCGGATCTTCCGTGGAATCAGTACGGCAGCCGGCCTCTCCGTCATCGCCGTGATCGTCCTGATCGCGGTGTTCCTCCTGGTCCGCGCGATCCCCTCGCTGCAGGCCAACACCGTCAACTTCTTCTTCAGCAGCGAGTTCAACACCACCGACGCGGAGAACCTCGCCTTCGGCATCCGCGACCTGCTCATCGTCACGGTCCTCAGCTCCGCGTTCGCGCTGGTCCTAGCCGTGCCCGTCGCTGTGGGAATCGCTATCTTCCTCACCCAGTACGCACCCCGGCGCCTCGCCCACTGGTTCGGGAACCTCGTTGACCTCCTCGCCGCAGTGCCCTCAATTGTGTTCGGCCTCTGGGGCATCTTCATTCTCGCCCCCTGGCTCGAGCCCCTCGCCAAGGCCCTGAACTCATCCCTTGGATGGTTCCCGCTCTTCGCGACCGGCAACGTCTCCCTCAACGGCGGCGGCACCATCTTCACCGCAGGCATCGTCCTTGCCGTCATGATCCTGCCGATCATCACCGCCATTACCCGCGAGGTCTACAAGCAGACCCCCGGCGGGCACATCGAAGCCGCCCAGGCCCTCGGCGCGACGAAATGGGAGGTCGTGAAAATGACCGTCCTGCCGTTCGGCCGCAGCGGCACGATCGCCGCCGCGATGCTCGGACTTGGCCGCGCCCTCGGCGAGACCGTAGCGGTGCTGATCATCCTGCGCGCCTCCGCCCAGGCCGCAAGCTTCACCCTTTTCGATGGCGGCTACACGTTTGCGTCCAAGATCGCCTCAGCGGCTGCTGAGTTCAGTGCGCCCCTGCCTACCGGCGCCTACATCGCGGCCGGCTTTGTGCTGTTCGCCCTGACATTCGTTGTCAACGCCCTCGCCCGCTCCGTCGTCGGAAAGAAGGTCAACGGATGAGCCGCCTCACCAGCCGTAAAGAAGACGGCCTGCGGTCCTTCCCCACCGAAGAGGACCTCAAGGCAAAACGGGCGTTCCGTCCGATCAGCAAGTCCCGGCAGCTGACGGACAAGTTTGTCGCCGGACTTGTCACCCTCGCGTTCCTCATCGCCCTGGTGCCACTTCTGTGGGTGCTGTGGACCGTGGTATCCAAAGGCTTCCCCGCCGTCCTGAGCAGCAACTGGTGGCTCCGTTCGCTGCAGGGCGTGCTGCCCGAGGAATTCGCCGGCGGCATCTACCATGCTCTCTACGGCACCATCGTCCAGGCGCTGATGGCCGCCGTGATCTCAGTACCCTTGGGTCTGCTGGTCGCCATCTACCTGGTGGAATACGGCCGTGGGGCACTCTCCCGGCTTGTCACCCAGATGGTGGACATCATGTCCGGCATCCCCTCAATCGTGGCCGCACTGTTCGTCTTCAGCCTCTGGGTCACCACCTTCGGCCAGCCTCAGAGCGCATTCGCTGTCTCCCTGGCGCTGGTCCTGCTCATGCTGCCCGTCGTGGTCCGCAACACCGAGGAAATGCTCCGCCTGGTCCCGGACGAACTACGAGAAGCGTCCTACGCCCTGGGTGTGCCGAAATGGATCACCATCCTGCGGATCGTTCTTCCCTCGGCCATGTCAGGAATCATCAGCGGCATCATCCTGGCCGTGGCCCGCGTCATGGGCGAGACAGCCCCTGTCCTGGTCCTGGTCGGCTACAGCCGCTCCATCAACTTCAACATCTTCGACGGCAACATGGCGTCCCTGCCCCTGCTGCTCTACACAGAGCTGACCAACCCAGAAGCCGCGGGCCAGCTCCGCGTGTGGGGTGCCGCCCTGACGCTGATCATCCTGATCGCCATCCTGAACATTATCGCCACCGTGGCCTCGCGCCTCGTGGCACCCAAGAAATCGTAGTCGGCAAGGAAAATTCCCATGGCAAAGCGCCTCGATATCAAAGATCTCAACGTCTACTACGGCGATTTCCACGCCGTGGACTCCGTGACCATGTCGGTGGAACCCCGCAGCGTCACCGCCCTCATCGGCCCTTCCGGCTGCGGCAAGTCCACCGTGCTGCGCACCCTGAACCGCATGCACGAAGTCATTCCCGGAGCCAAGGTCAAGGGCCACGTCCTGCTCGACGGCGCCGACATTTACGCCCCCGACATCAGCCCCGTCTCGGTGCGGCGGACCATCGGTATGGTCTTCCAGCGGCCCAACCCCTTCCCCACCATGTCCATCAGGGACAACGTGGTCGCGGGCCTGCGCCTGCAGGGCGAGAAGAACAAGGCAAAGCTCAACGAGATCGCCGAACAGTCCCTCCGCGGCGCGAACCTGTGGACAGAGGTCAAGGACAGGCTCGACAAGCCCGGCGGCGGCCTCTCCGGCGGTCAGCAGCAGCGCCTGTGCATTGCCCGCTCCATCGCCGTGGAACCGGACGTGCTGTTGATGGACGAGCCCTGCTCCGCCCTGGACCCCATCTCCACCCTTGCCATCGAGGACCTGATCACCGAACTCAAAGAGAAGTACACGATCGTGATCGTGACCCACAACATGCAGCAGGCCGCCCGCGTCAGCGATCAGACCGCGTTCTTCAACCTCGCCGGCGTCGGCAAGCCGGGGCGCATGGTGGAGATAGACCAGACCGAGAAAATCTTCAGCAACCCCACAGAGAAGGCGACCGAAGACTACATCTCGGGACGATTCGGATAAGTCAAGCACAAAGCGGTGAACGGACGATGATTACTGTGTCAGAAAAGACCGGCCCCGAACAGGCCGTCGACGGGGGAGGCTCAGTGCTGGTAGCCGGCCCGCTCACGGTCGACCTGGAGCGCTATGAGGCGCGGCTGGACGGGGAGGAGATCCTGTTCAGCCAGAAGGAACTGCTGCTGCTGGCCTTCCTGATGCAAAAGGGCGGGCGGGTCGCCAGTTCCGAAGAAATCAGCGCCGCGCTCTGGGGACACCCAACCACGACCAACACAGTCCAGGTACACATCAAACGCATCCGGAAAAAACTGGGGGACGAATCCCCGATGGGCCTGATCCGGACCGTCCGCGGCGCCGGATACCGCCTCAGCCCCACACTTTGCCCCTGACCGGTCACTGGAAGCTGGAAGGCCCTGGGCCTAAGGTCTGGCACGGCCAGCCGAAAGGCTATGAGATGAATAATCCTCACATCGAGCGGTTCCTAACAGAATCGGTTTCCGGTGACCGGGAACCCGGCACCGGCCTGGGAGCCGATGAGATCTACGGCCTGTATACGAGCTGGTGCCTGCTGAACGCTTCGGATCCCCTGCCTGCTTCTGAGCTATGGGAAGCCCTCAAGGAACACAACATCAGGCCCGGCGACAAAACCATCACCATGACGGGCCCGGCCGCCGTGGATTACATCCTGGCCAGTGCTCCCAGCCTGATCTGACCAAGCCGGGTCAGCCGACGGACCGTTTAGGGCCGGCTGTTCGTACTTGTGTCAACGGAACGACGAGGACCGGGCAGTCCTGGCGACGGGCGAGAGTTCTGGAGACCGAACCATCAAGGACTCTGTCCATCCACGCCAATGGTCCTGGCCTGTTGGCCCCGACAACAAGCATTGACGCGCCCGTGCTTTGAGCAAGTCTGGTGAGGGCCCTGGCAACGTCGCCGTTCAGCACCCGGAACGACCACCTCTCCCCCGGCTCCCCGAGAATGCGCGTCAGTTCCTGCTGCAGCTGTGCGGAGGGAAATTCGGCTTCGTCATTGACGGTCGGGTCAAGTGAAAGGGCCGTCCGCTGGTGCTCCGGCTCCCATTCGGTCAGGTAGCTGGCGGGATCCACAAACGCACAGATGAGGTGTTCGCCCAGGGCAGCCGCCAAGGCTGCAGCTGTATGAACCAGCCGCTCCGGGAACTCCCAGCCCACGCCGACTACGACGGGACCGTCCGTCCATTCCTTATCGTGCACGGCGGTCCGCCCTGTGCCGCGTGCCGGCGGCAATGAGTGCGGCGGCGCCGGCAGCGGCAGCCATGGCATAGGTCATGTTCGTGTAGCTGCCGACCACGGCGGTGATGGCCGCGCCGGCGGCCGGAGCCAGTGCGGTGACCACTGTGAGGGGCGCGGCGAAGATGCCCTGAAGAGTGCCGAGGCTGGTTGTCCCCCACCGGTCGGCAACGATGGTGGCCTGCAGCAGTGTCTGGCAGCCGCGGACGGCCCCGGCGAGCATCCCTGCCCCTATGAGCAGGGGTGCCGGTCCCGGCAGGAGGGCGAGCAGCAGAAGGGCAGCGGCAGCTGTTCCGGTGACAACGACGATGCGTTCGTTGGCAGGGATGGCTGCGAAGAGCAGGCGTCCGGCGACCTGCCCTGCTCCAACAAGTCCGAGGCCAAGGGCTGCGGCGGTGTAGCCGACTCCTTTTTCCATGAGCAGGGGGATGATGTTCAGCGTCACCGTGTACAGGCCAAGGCAGAACAGGACCATAAGTGCCTGCAGGCCAAGGAAGCCGGGGCTTCGGCGGATGCGACGGACCAGCGCCCTGTCCTCGGTCAGTTGGGCACCGCGGCTGACGTGCTGCCAGGACCGGTTGAGGCAGCGGAGGTGCAGCGGCACCGTTATGGCTCCAAGCAGTCCGGCGAGGACAAGGAAGGCTCCGCGCCACCCCACCGCGTTGCACAGTGCCGCAGTGAGCGGGGCAAAGACCGTGGACGCGAACCCTGCCACGAGGGTCAGGAAGGTCAGCGGCCGGACCCGGGCCGGGCCGTACCAGCGGCTGATCACAGTGAACGCCGGCTGGTACAGCACCGCGGCTTGTGCTGCCCCGGCCAGCAGCCATGCCGCGGCGAACACGGGCAGGTTTGGTGCAAGGCCCACCAGGACCAGGGCCAGGACACCCACCAGGCTTCCACCGGTCATCAGGTTGCGCGGACCGGTCCTGTCCAGGATTCTGCCGACGGCGACCCCCGCCACCGCGGATACCACCAGCCCGGCCGAGAATGCCCCGGTGATGAGGGCCGGATCCCATCCCGTGTCGTCGCTGATGGGCCTGACCGCTGTCAGCAGCGCGTAGTACAGCACGCCCCAACTGGTTGTTTGGGTGATGCACAGCGCGGCCAGCCCGCCGCGGGGTGCTCCTTCCGCGGCCAGTGTCTGTGACGGCGCCGGGGCAGACATGGTCAGTTCCCGGCGAGCTCCGTGTAGAGCGCCTGGACCCGGGCTTTGATGTCGTCCCGGACCAGGCGCATCCGCTCCATGCCTTCGATGCCGCGCTCCGAGGGTTCGTCGGTTTCCCAGACCTCGAAGCGCTTGCCCTCGACCGGTTCAAGCTTGGCTTCAGTGCCCAAAACGATGACGGCGTCCACGGTGTCCAGGACCTCGTCAGTGACGGGTTTGGGGTATTCGCCGGTGACGTCGATGCCCAGTTCGGTCAGCGATTCCACCGCCTGCGGGTTCAGGCCTTTGGCCGGTTTGGTTCCGGCGGAATAGACAGATATTTTGTCTCCGGCAAGCTCACGCATGAGACCGGCGGCGAGCTGGGATTTGCCGCCGTTCTTGCTGCAGACGAATAGTACGGAGGGAGTTTTTTCCTGGGTCATGAGGAGGTGTTTTCCTTTTCGGGTGAGACAGCGGTGAGTGAGGCGACGAGGTTTTTGACCCGTTCGTGGATCTGGTCCCGGATGTCCCGGACAGTGTCAAGGGGCTGGCCGGCGGGGTCGGGCAGGTCCCAGTCCTCGTAGCGTTTGCCAGGGTAGATCGGGCAGGAATCACCGCACCCCATGGTGATCACCACGTCGGAGGCTCGGACGACATCATCGGTGAGGGGCTTGGGGTAGTTCTTCGTCAGATCCAGTCCCATTTCGGCCATCACGGTCACGACGCCGGGATCCAGTTCGGCCGCGGGCAGGGACCCGGCGGACCGGACATGGATCCTGCCCTTGGCTTCGACGGTGAGCAGGGCGGCGGCCATTTGCGACCGGCCGGCGTTCTGCACGCAGACAAACAGGACCTCAGGGACCTCCGAGGCTACGGCTCCCTTGGATTTGGCGAGTGCGGCAAGCCGGTCATTGACGAAGTGTTCGGTGGTGGCGGGCAGGTAGGCCGTGACCCGGGCGGTGCGTGCCAGGGCCGTGTACGACTCAAAGACGTACCGCTCAACTGTCTCTGCGGCGAAGACCCCGGCGAACCTTTCAGCCAGCCGCTCACTGATGCGGTGCAGGAGCTCGGTGTTGTCCTGCAAGCCATGGCTCATGTCGCGGTGTTCGGTCATGACGGGCGCTCCAAGTGGTGGGTTCGATCGGCCGGTTTAGTTGCTGGTGCCGGAGCGGCCGTGGGCCAGTCCCGTTGGGAAGCCGACCAGTACCGGTGCAGGTGCTCCACAGCAACCGGACTCAGCAGGTGCAGCTTCCGCCGCAGCGGATATAGCCGCAGGGACGTCGCAGCTCGTGCCGGCGTCGGTGGAGCAGACCCCGGTTTCGGGCAGCTCAAGGTGCACGGTGTCGGCTGATTCCTGGTCACCGGCCAGGGCGGCGGCGACGGAGCGGACCTGTTCGTAGCCGGTGGCGAGCAGGAAGGTGGGGGCGCGGCCGTAGGACTTCATCCCCACGATGTAAAAGTCTTTGTCCGGGTGGGCCAGGAGTTTGGCGCCGTGCGGGGGGACGGTACCGCAGGAGTGGAATTCGGGGTCGATCAGCGGGCCGAGCTCCATAGGTGCTTCGACGGCGGGGTCCAGGTTGAGGCGGACTTCGCGCAGGATGTCCAGGTCGGGACGGAATCCGGTGCAGGGCACTATGACGTCGGCTTCAAGGGTGCGGCCGTCCACGGCATCGATGGTAAGTCCGGTGTCCAGGGACTTGATGGCGCTGATACCGAAAACGGTGTGCAGTTCGATCTTTCCGGCCTCTACAAGCCGGCGCACCCGGCCTCCCAGCTGGCCTCGGGCGGGCAGCCCGTCCAGGTCCCCTCCGCCGTAGACCTTCGCGGCCGAGTCACCGCGCACGGCCCAAAGGATCCGGGTATCCGGCTCTTCCTTGGTGAGGTCAGCGAGGTTGATCAGCGTGTTGGCGGCGGAATGCCCGGCACCGACAACCAGGACCCGGCGTCCTGCGAAGGCTGCCCGGTCACGGCCGATGACGTCAGGCAGGGGCGCGGAAATCCGGTCCCCTGCTGCCTCCTCTCCGATGGCCGGCAGGCCCGAGGTACCCAGTGGGTTGCGGGTGGACCAGGTGCCGGAGGCGTCGATGACTGCTGCCACGGCATGGTCCCGCGTTTCGCCGTCCGCGTGTTCCACCCGCACCATGAAGGGCGTGGTGTCGCGGCCCTTGATGTGGGTCTTGTCCAGACCCTGCCGGGTGACGGCGGTGACGCGGGCACCGGTCTCCAGGCGGGACGCGATCTGGGGAAGTGCGGCCAGGGGTGCCAGGTAGTTGTCGATCAGCTCCCCGCCGTAGGGTAGGGCCGTGGGCCGGGGGGCTTCCCATCCGGCGGCTTCGAGGAGGCGGACGGCAGCGGCGTCCGTGTTGAACTGCCACGGTGAAAACAGGCGGATGTGGCGCCACTGTTCAATGGCCGCCCCCGGCGACGTGCCGGCTTCAAAGATCAGCGGTTCCAGTCCCCGTTCGAGCAGGTGGGCGGCGGCGGCCAGGCCGACCGGGCCGGCGCCGATCACGGCGACCGGGAGGTTCTTCGCTGAATCCATGGTGTCCTCTTTCATCCGTAGTGGTGGTGCAGTTCTTGATCGGGGGGCGCCTGCCGGCCCGTGCGGGCCGGAAGGCGTCCGGGGATTGGGGTCAGCAGCAGTCGTGGTCGTCGCAGCAACCGGAATCGCCGCAGCATCCTGTACCCATTCAGCTCACCCCCTCCCCTGGCAGTGTCTCTAGGCGTGGGTGGGTTCTTCCACCAGTGCGGTGGCGATGCTGTCCGCGTCCTCGAGCGCCGCGAGGTAGCGTTCGGCGTCCAGGGCTGCGGCGCAGCCTGTGCCGGCGGCGGTGATGGCCTGCCGGTAACGGTGGTCCACCGCGTCGCCGCAGGCAAAGACACCGGAGAGGTTGGTGACGGTAGTAGGGGCGTCCACCTTGATGTAGCCCTCCTCGTCCAGGTCCACCTGCCCGGCAACCAGTTCGGTGCGGGGCACGTGGCCGATCGCGACGAAAATCCCGGTGGCGGCCTGTTCCCGGGTTTCCCCCGTGCGGGTGTCGGTGAGCGTGACGCCGGTGACTTTGCTGTCACCGTGGATGGCGGTGATGGCAGAGTTCCACGCGAAGCTGATCTTGGGATTGTC
Source organism: Arthrobacter sp. BB-1 (assembly GCF_006151685.1). Taxonomy (NCBI): domain Bacteria; kingdom Bacillati; phylum Actinomycetota; class Actinomycetes; order Micrococcales; family Micrococcaceae; genus Arthrobacter; species Arthrobacter sp. BB-1. The sequence goes on along the minus strand of NZ_VDEV01000043.1, from coordinate 50,074 downwards.
CTTGGCACGCTGCGCCATGATGCGGGAGGCGCGCAGTTCACCCTTGCGGACGACGACGGTGACGGACTTGCCGAACCGGGTCAGGAACATCGCCTCCTCCATGGCCGAATCCCCGCCGCCCGCCACGATGATGTCCTGCTCGCGGAAGAAGAACCCGTCGCAGGTGGCGCACCAGGACACGCCGTGGCCGCTGAGCTTCTTCTCCTCCGGCAGTCCGAGCTCCTTGTAGGCGGACCCCGTGGCGAGAATGACGGCTGGCGCCTCGTGCACATCGCCGCCGCCGGTGACCACACGCTTGAGGTGGCCTGACAGCGCAACCTCCGTGACGTCGTCGAACACCACCTTGGCGCCAAACTTCTCCGCCTGCTGCTGCAGCCCGTCCATCAGTTCAGGGCCCTGGATGCCGCCCGGAAAGCCGGGGAAGTTCTCCACTTCCGTGGTGTTCATCAGCGCCCCACCGGCGGTGACCGAGCCGGCCAGGACCAGGGGCTCCAGCCCTGCCCGGGCGGCGTAGATGGCGGCGGTGTAGCCGGCAGGGCCGGAACCGATGATGATCAGCTGTTCTGTCTTTACGCTCTCTGCGTTCGCGGTCTCACTCACGGGAATCTCCTGGGGTCCGGAATCTTGGGGATCTACTTGGCGGCTGGGGTCAGGGACGCGATCAGGTCCTCGATCCGGCCCCTGATCTCGTCACGGATGGGGCGGACGGACTCCACGCCCTTGCCAGCCGGGTCCTCCAGGACCCAGTCCTCGTAGCGCTTGCCCGGGAAGTACGGGCATTCGTCGCCGCAGCCCATGGTGATGACCACGTCGGATTCCTTCACGGCCTCCGTGGTCAGGACCTTCGGAACCTCCGCGGACATGTCGATGTCCACCTCAGCCATCGCCTCGACGGCGGAGGGGTTAATCTTGTCCGCGGGCTGGGAGCCTGCGGAACGTACCTCGATCGCACCATTGGAGAGGCTGGTGAGGAAAGCGGCGGCCATCTGGGAGCGGCCTGCGTTGTGGACGCAGACGAACAGGACGGAGGGCTTCTTGGCAGTTTCGGTGGTCACGCTGTTCTCCTGGGGTTTCGGTTGGTGGATGGTTCTGGTCGACGGGATCTCCAACCGAACATTGATGATGATCGATATAGAGAGTATCGGTCCATATATTGATGGATGTCAATATGTGGTTATGAAGAAGTCAGGCTGCGGTAATGCGGGGAGCCAGGTCGGTGACGCGGCGGGAGATGTCCTCAAAAGCCTGGTCAAAGGCGTGCTTCGTGCCTTCGCGGAGGGGGTCGGGGATGGACCAGTGGAGGCCGTCGAGGCTGGACAGCTCCTCGTGGGCGTTGTCGCATACGGTCACGACGAAGTCTCCCTCCCCTGCGACTTGTTCCAGGCTGCGGGGAGGAGCGTCCGGCAGGTCAAGGCCGTGACGGAGGGCAACTTCGATGGCCCCCCTGGCGATACGGGACGCAGGATGGGTGCCCGCAGAGGTGGAGGGAACGTCACTTACCTGCCGCCAGAGTGCCGAAGCCAGCTGGGAGCGGGCACTGTTATGCGTGCAGACAAACAGGACCCGGCGCGCTCCCTGCTCCACCCCCGGCGTCAGTCCTTCCAGGGCCCCGGAGGCAAGCCGCAGATAGCTGCGGCGCTTGTCGGCCTCCGAGCGGTGCCGGACTGCAAGTCCTGCGCCTTCCAGGGTTTTCAAGTGGTGGGAGAGCAGGTTTGGCGGCATCCCCAACTCGGCCTGCAGTTCCGTGGGTGAAAAATCCCCCAGGGTCAGCAGGTCAACTATGCGCAGTCGGGCAGGGTCGGCCAGAGCCGCGTGCCTGGCGGCGCGCAGGGCGATGGCACCTGATGGTTCAATTTTCATTGGTTCAATTTTTACTGAACTAAACCGGCCGGTCAAGTCAATCGGGGCAAGCAGGAGGCTGTGATCGCTCCAGAAATGTTTCGCCACCGCGGGATTGCGCGTAGTGCGCTGGACTGCAGGGGGATCTGCGCAGCCCAGCGCACTGACTCACTTCGCGGCTGGCGCGGTACTCGAGGGTGATTCGAGCGGAAAGAAGCGGCGGCGCGACCAGAGGGCTGCATAGACGAGCGCCACCAGGACGGGTACTTCGATCAGTGGTCCGACGACACCGGCCAGCGCTTGGCCGGACGTTACGCCGAAAGTGCCGATAGCGACAGCTATCGCCAACTCGAAGTTGTTGCCTGCCGCCGTGAACGCCAGGGTGGTGCTCTTGGCGTAGCCCAGGTTGAGCCAGCGGCCGATTGCCATGCCCGCGCCGAAGACCACGAGGAAGTACACCAGCAGCGGAAGTGCGATCCGGACGACGTCCAGCGGCCGTGAGGTGATGGTGCCGCCCTGGAGCGCGAACAGGAGCGTGATGGTGAAAAGGAGGCCATAAAGGGCCCACGGGCCGATTTTCGGCAGGACGCGGGATTCATACCAGTCCCGGCCCCTAGCTTTTTCCCCGATGGTGCGGGTGAGGAATCCGGCAAGCAGCGGGATGCCCAGGAAGACGAGCACGGATGCCGTGATGGCCCAGAAAGAGAAGTCTGCACTGGTAGTGGGAAGTCCCAGCAAGGACGGAAGCCATTGGAGGTAGAACCAGCCGAGCGCACCGAAAGCAATGACCTGGAAAACGGAGTTGATAAAGACGAGCACGGCGGCCGATTCGCGGTCACCGCAGGCCAGGTCATTCCAGATCATCACCATCGCGATGCACCGGGCAAGACCCACGATAATCAGACCGGTCCGGTATTCAGGCAGATCCGGAATAAAGATCCACGCCAGAGCGAACATGAATGCCGGCGCCAGGATCCAGTTGATGACCAACGAGGTGACCATCAGCTTCCGGTCGGCCAGGACGCGATGCGCCTGGTCGTACCGGACCTTGGCCAGCACGGGGTACATCATCACCAGCAAACCCACGGCGATGGGCAAGGAAACCTCCCCGATCTTCACTGCCTCCAGCGCGGTGTTCAATCCCGGGACAACGCTGCCCAAAAGCAGGCCGAGCACCATGGCAGCGATAATCCACACGGGAAGGAAGCGGTCCAGGGTCGAGAGCTTGCCGACAACGGCTGCCTCTCCCCCGGGCGGAACTGTTGCGGTCTGAAAGCTCATGGTTCTCCTGCAAAAGATTGATAGGTTTCGATACGAAACTCTTGCCACCATATCGATGGATGTCAATTTCGGGCATAATGGGTGAATGAATTTGCTGCCTGTCCTTGAAGCGGCCACCGGCGCTGAAACCTGCTGCTCCCCGGCCGAACCAGCCCTGAGTGCCGCCGAAGCGCAACGGAAAGCAGCGGTATTCAAGGCATTGGCCGACCCCAATCGCCTGCGGCTGCTATCCATAGTCAAAGCGGCGGAGGGCGGAGAGTCATGCGTCTGCGACCTCACCGAGCCACTGGCCCTCGGCCAGCCCACCGTGTCCCACCACCTGAAAATCCTCGTCGACGCCGGGCTGCTGAACCGTGAAAAGCGCGGAACCTGGGCGTACTATTCGCTCGTCCCCGGCTCCCTGGAGCGCACGGCAGGGCTACTGGAAAGCTTGTGATAGCGGCTGGTCAGATGACACTGAGCAACCGCGGCCAAAGAGCCTGACTGCCCGCCGGAGCCGGAGCGACCAATTCCGGCCAAGCCACCTTCGAAGCGGCGCTGCAGGGACACGTCCGGGACCTCCGGACTTCCGGCCATAGAGGCTCCTCACCGCAACAACACAGAGCCAAGCTGCCGAGCTGCCGCCTTCCTCCATCCCCCTACCACTCCAAGCGGATGTCAATACCGTTGCCAGGGCCACCCGGGCAACCCTTCCGTTCATCGATGATTATCGATATGCTCGGAGTGGTCGCACTCAGGCTTACGTCCGTCCCGGATGAAGCCCGCATAGGGCCCCGTGTTTCGGCATCGAATCGAATCACCACGAAAGTCAAGGAGAACTGCATGCCTGCTATCCGAATCTACGAATCCGCTCTGTGCTGCGATACCGGTGTCTGCGGCCCCGATGTAGACCAGTCTCTGGTGGATGTGACCGCGGATGTCCGCCATCTCCAGGGCCTCGGTGCCGACATCGCCCGCCACAACCTCGCCAGCGAACCGACGGCCTTCGCGGAGGACGAGACGGTCCGCGGTTTCATGCACCTGGTCGGCTCCAAGGGCCTTCCGCTCACAATCGTCGACGGCGTCACGGTCGCCACAGGCACCTACCCCAGCAGGGGACAGTTGCTGGCGTTCGCTGGGATCAGTGAGGCTGCAGAAAAGCAGCAGTCCCGCCCCGAGCTCGGGCTCACCGAAACCAATTCCGGTAGCTGCTGCGGTGGCGGCTCGACGGGCAGCTGCTAGGTCCCGCCATGGAGTTTCTCCAGAACACCCCCCGGTTCCTGTTCTTCACCGGCAAAGGCGGTGTGGGCAAGACCTCCGTGGCTTGCGCAACAGCGCTCACCCTCGCCAAGTCCGGTAAGAGGGTCTTACTGGTCAGCACCGACCCCGCATCCAATGTCGGGCAGGTCTTCGGCGTGACCATCGGGAACACCATCACCCCCATCCAGGATGCGCCGGGCCTATCGGCGCTGGAAATCGACCCGGAGCAGGCCGCAGAAGCCTACCGCGAGCGAATCATCGCCCCGGTCCGCGGCCTCCTGCCGGAATCTGAGCTGGTCGGCATCGCTGAGAGTCTCTCGGGCTCCTGCACCACCGAGATTGCCTCGTTTGATGAGTTCACCAACCTGCTCGCCGACGACAGTTCCTACGGGGAGTATGACCACATCGTCTTCGACACCGCGCCGACCGGCCACACGATCCGGCTTCTTCAGCTGCCCGGTTCGTGGACCGATTTCCTGGCGGCCGGCAAGGGAGACCCCTCCTGCCTGGGCCCGTTGTCCGGACTGGAGAAGCACAAACAGGTCTACGCCAAGGCGGTCCAGGCCCTCACCGACCCGGCGAGGACCCGGCTTGTCCTGGTCAGCCGCGCACAGACGTCATCACTGGCCGAAATTGAGCGGACGTATCTCGAACTCAACCAGATCGGGATCAGCGGCGGTTACGTTGTCATCAACGGCGTCCTTCCGGAGGCCGCAGGAGAAGAGGATCTGGCTCAGGCGTTGCGGGCCCGGGAGGCTGCCGCTATCGCGGCCATTCCCGGGGCGGTGGCCTCACTTCCGCGCGACATATTGGATCTGAAGCCGGGCAATATGGTCGGCATCCCGGCACTCGAGTCCCTCTTCACACCCACTTCCGACGCCGACATCACTGACGACGTTACGCTGGGCGCCGAGGTTGAGGACGCCCCGCTGGCCGCACTGGTAAACGAAGTGGAGCTCAATGGTCACGGCCTCGTGATGTGCATGGGCAAAGGCGGGGTCGGGAAGACCACCGTCGCGGCCGCCATTGCGGTAGCCCTCGCCAAACGCGGGCATGCGGTGCACCTGACCACGACGGATCCCGCAGCGCACCTCACCGAAACACTCCATGGTTCCATCCCGGGCCTGACGGTATCCCGCATCGATCCGGAAGCGGCCATCGAGGAATATCGAAGCCATGTAATGGAGACCAAGGGCAGGAACCTGGACGATGACGGTCGCGCGGCCCTTGCCGAGGACCTTTTGTCGCCCTGCACCGACGAGGTGGCCGTGTTCCGGCAGTTCTCCAAGGTAGTCCAGGAATCCCGCCGGCACTTTGTCGTGATCGATACGGCACCGACGGGCCACACACTCCTGCTCCTGGACGCCACCGGTTCGTACCACCGTGAGATCGCCCGCCAGGTCGGCGATACCATGGGTTTCGTGACGCCCCTGATGCGGCTTCAGGACCCGGCACAGACCAAGGTCATTCTCGTCACACTGGCCGAAACGACACCGGTGCTCGAAGCCGAAGAACTTCAGGGTGACCTTGAAAGGGCCGGTATCCATCCTTGGGCCTGGGTCATCAACAACTCGATTGCCGCTGCGCACCCGGAGACGCCGTTCCTGCAAGCGCGCGCCGCGAGCGAAATGGAACAGATCACAAAAGTGCACACCCTGACAGACCGGATCGCGCTCATACCGCTGCTCCCGGAAGAACCCACCGGTGAAGAAAAGCTGTCGGCCATGACAGCATTCAGCTCCCAGCCCGCCTGACATGGACCCAGCCCCCTGCGACGCGAATGCGCGAGGGGGCTGGGACCAGGTAGTAGAGCACACCCCAACCTGACGCCAGGCGGACACAGAATGAGCGTCAGAATAGAGTGCCAAAGGCAGTTCCTGCACATCCCCGGCGAACAGTCTCAGACTCAAACCTGACAGCCGACCCTGGTGATGAGTTCGATTCGGCGGGGGCCTGGCAATTGTGCAACAGCCTGTTGCGCAATTTGTCCAGGGACTGTCTGGACAGTCGGTTCCGCTGCCCACAGCCGGGGACAATCCTGATGGGTTATCCACCGCTACCGAGGATGAGGGAGCTACCCCAACGGCTCCCAATTTCCAGCCGCGGATAACCCGGCTTGACCCCAACTGTGGACTGCTCCGTTCTCTACATGCCATTACGACGTGTGCCACCTCCTCATTGCCATTCAATTGTTCAACAAACTGATAGCCTTATTTCATGGCAAAAAAGACAGTAGTGCTGCTGGAAGATGATATTGACGGCTCGGAAGCTAGCGAAACGATATCTTTCGCCCTTGACGGCAGTGACTATGAAATTGACCTTAGTGAGGGGCATGCTAATGAACTGCGTGAAGCACTGGCACGCTTTACCAACGCTGGCCGCAAGGTAGCTGGCGGACGTGGCCGTCCGGCAGCCCGGACTAAGTCCTCCTCGCACGGTGGCCCGGACGCGAAAGCGGTACGGTTGTGGGCGGCCGAGAACGGCATCCAGGTAAATACCAGAGGCCGTATTCAGGCCGATGTTGTAGAGAAGTACGAAGCGGCTCACTAGCGCGCTAGGAAAAAACAAAATCGGGGCTGGAATCATTATTGATTCCAGCCCCGATTTATTGTTTGCCGGAACTGCATCCTGAACTGCACTTTTCAGACAGGAATAGTTCGCACGTCTGGGAACCAGCCCGCTGGGGCTTTGTTTGGTTCGAGGTGTTCAGGGTCTCGGTGCTTTTGCATGTCGCATTTGTAGAACGGTCCGCGTGGGTCCAGGAGCACGCTCATGTGGTGGTCTGCGTGGTCTTTGAACCACACGCTGATTCCGGTGGCCCCGTCGAGTCGTAGGTGTTCCCATGCCCGCCACAGCGCTTCCACACGGGAGACGGCTTCGGGGTGGAAGTACCATTCGATGCACCATTTTGCGGCGCGCCCGTCAACATCGCGGACGTAAGTGGGGAGCAGCTGCTCGTGCAGGAACTCTTCGGCAGAGCCGTAGACCAGCTCCGGGGGCTTCTGCTGTTCGGCGGCCTTAGCGCCAGTGTCCTCGACGTCCGAGCTGGGAGCTTCACTGAACCGGCCAATTTCGATGGTCATGCCCTAATCCCCTACCCGGTCACCCATGGATTTGCGGCCGGTGCCGCTGCTACCGGTACGGGTTCTTCCTCTGGCTGCGGGCTGTACTTCTTGATGGACGCTTCCACAGCGTCCTTGTGTGGCCCTGTGTACCAGGGCATGGTCCGGACCAGGGTGGCGGGCGCACCGGAGGCGAGGATCACGGCGCGGCCGCGGTCCAGTTCGGCCAGATTGGAGACATCGAAGATGCGTTCCTTGCTCTCCTGACGGGAGCGGCTGGACCCGGACTTCCCTGATGAGACGGAAACGTTGATGTAGCTGTAGTCCCCGATCAGGTCTGAGAGTGCGCGGAGGAATCCTTCTTCGGCGACGCCGCCTCCGTAGACCTTGACGTTCGCGGCTGACCAGATTTTCCGCATGTTCGCTTCGCCCCAGAGTTCGACGCCCTGGGACCAGGACTGCAGGATGCCCATGACGATCAGGCCCTTGGAGCCGTAGTGGCTGAACTGGTCCGGCAGCCCGGCCCAGCGGACCACGTTGGCCAGCTCGTCGAGGGCGAACAGCGCAGGTTTGGGCAGGCGGCCGCCGCTGCGCTCGGCCCGTTCTTCCATCGCCTCAGCGATGGCCACGGTCAGTGCCGTGGTGAGCGGGGCAGCTGAGCCGGCCCCTTCCTTGGAGAGGATGTAGATCGTCTCTTGAGAGGCGGCGAAGGCGTGCGGGTCGAACTGCCGGCGGGCATCACTGGCCACGCTTGCGCCGCCGGTCGGGGCGACCCAGCGGAGCGTGTTCCTGCTCTTGAGGCACTGAATCATCTTCTCGGCGGTGCCGAAGATACCGTCGCGCTGCTTGTCAGCCAGCTTCAGCGTGGACTCCAGGCCCTTGTACTGCAGCTCGTAGTCATGCTCCCGGAGGATTTCGATGGGTTCCTGGCTGACCTGCTCGGTCACCCACAGGTAGACCTGCGTGATCGGCAAATCGCCCAGTGCGGCCGCCAGGAAATACGAAGAGAGAATGTCCTCGGCCTTGGGATCGAAGTAGGCATCCGGCTTGGAGCCAGGCACCCGGGAACCGACCGAGAAGTGCTGGGTGAGTTTGTAGGCCTTTTCTTCATCGGTGACGTAAGAGAGCGGGTTCCACCACCAGTCCGGTTCTTCCTGGGCGATCTTCTGCGGATCGAAGACCCACACCGGGGCCGTGGCCTCGCGGACGCCGCGGGTGCCGTCCACGACGTCGCGCTTGTTGGACGTCGAGACCACGGCGCCTGGTGCGTCCAGGATGGCGGGCATCACCCGGGAGGTGGACTTACCTGTTCGTGGTCCCCAGATGTCGAGGCTGAGGTCTTCCCAGGACTGGACGAACTTCTGGCCGGTGGAGACGACCTTGCCCACGACGATCCCCGGCGTGTCCTTTACACCCAGCCGCTCTGCCTTGGCCTGCGCGCCTTTTTCGGAGAACGCGGCGAGGGACTTGCCGCGGCCGAGGTAGCGGGCGGCTTTGTCGACACGGGCACGCTTGGATGCGCCCTTCCGCCACGCCACGAGTACGACGATGGCAAGAACCAGTATCAGGCCGGTCATAAGGCACGCTGCGACGGTGGACTGGGTTGGCCAGGGCACCTTGCCCTTGATGAGCCCGGCGACCAGGTCGATGGGGTGGGCAGGCGGGGCGTCGATGCCTGCCATCCATGACCCGAGGTGTGCGGCGGCGTAGGAGCCGCCACCGAAGACGACGATGGCACCGATGGCCAGCCAGACCAGCAGGGCATCTTCGAGGCCCATTCCTTTGCGGTTCGGTGCACTCACAGCGCGCCTCCTTCAGTGGGCAGCGCTGGTGCTGCCGGGTCCATGAGCGTTCCGGCTGGTGCGTGCCAGCGGGTGTCGGTGTCGTTCAGGCCGTCGTTCTTCTCGATGGAGGTCAGCCCGATCTGGACGGGAATGCCCGGGCGGCCGCCGACCTTGATGAGGAACTTGCCCCGGCCCGGGGGTTCCACATCGAGGCCGCGTGAGTCCCAGGCAGGCGGGTCCTGCCAGGAGATGAGTTTCTGCTGCTCCTGCCGGGACAGGGGAATCGCGGAGGTCAGCAGCGGCATCTCCGAGGCCGGCAGGCCGCCGCAGATCACCATGCCGGAGCGTTCGACAAAGCCGCGGGCTTTCATCCGGTCCTCTTCGGCCGGCAGTGCCAGCAGGTCGGACATGGTGTGGGAGATCATGATCTGCCCGACACCGACGGACCTGTTCAGGCGGGTAAGGGCGTCCACGCGGTCGACCATGCCCTTGCCGGAGCGCAGCGCCCGCCACAGCTCGTCCAGGACCACGAAGTAGTTCCGGCGCGGTTCCAGGCCGGCGTCGGCCAGGGCGTTGGCGACGTTCACGGTTCCGAATCCGTAGGACCAGCAGGCCAGCAGCACGGCGGCCTGCAAGTCCGTTTCGGTCTCGTCGATGCTGGAGACGTCGAAGACGACGGCGCGGTCCCGCTTCATCGGGTTTGTGGTCTGCCGGGAGAAAATTTCTCCCAGCTTCCCTCCCCCGGTCAGGCCCAGCAGGGTTGCCTCCAGCGCCCGGGTTTCCTGCAGGTAGACGTTCATGTCGCCGCGATCCAGTGCGACCTGCCGCAGCTCATCCGGGGCGGAGACGATGACGTCCAGGAGGTCTTTCAGGACCGGGATGCCGTCGAATCGGTCATCGAGGACCCGCAGGGCCCGGTCCAGGATGGTTTGTTCCTGGTCGGTGGGCGGGTTGTTCCGGCTGATGGTGATCATGGAGACGACCATGTTCAGGCGGCGGCCGTGCGCGTCGGCGCGGACCCGGGTGGCTGCTTCGTGGTGGCCGTGTTCCTCGAGGAGCTGGGCAACCTCGACGGCCTGGCCCGGATCGAGAATGTTCAGGTAACCGACGCCGCGACCGAGCTTGATAACCTGCCCGCCGAGAGCTTCGACGGCTTTGACGTGCTCGCCTTTCAGGTCACCCAGAACCAATGGATTGACGCCCTGTGCGGCGAGGCCCAGAAACATGCGTCGGACCAGGGTGGACTTGCCCAATCCGGGCTTGCCGAGGATGAAAGCGGAAGGGTTGGAGATCAGGCGTGCACGCTGAAACCAGCTGATCGGATCACAGCAGACCGTCGCCTGGGTTTCCTCGTGACGCCCCAGCGGGACGCCGATCATGGGTGAGGACGCGCCGGAGGAAAACGGCCACAGGCCGCAGACCTGGACCGTGGTCCCCCGATACTCCTTCACGGACGGGACGAGTTGAGCCATGCCACCGCCACGTCCGGACCAGCCACGGGCACCCGGCCCGGCCTCGCGCGGCTGATTCCCGGTCCTATTCGGAGCCGCCTTCGCCGGCTTCACTGTCTTTACTGTCATTGACGTCAAAAGGTCTTTGAGGGCCATTAGAGCGCGTCCTTGATTTCGGAGGGGACCATGCTGTGCTTGGGCAGAACGAGTCCCAGCGGCAGGGAGGCGGCGAAGGCGGTGTCCTGCGCGCCGTAGGCGCGGCGAAGGAGCACCCGGGCGGTGCCGGAGGTCTGTTCGATGGCTGCCACGGCATCAGGCAGCCGTTCCCTGTCGGTCACTGTGGCGGTGACGACCATGCCGAAGTTCACCAGGCCGGCGCCTCGGGCTTCTTCTTGGGCGGTCTGCACAGCGGAGCGGGCATCGACCAGGGCACGGGCGCTGGGCCGGGTTCCGGAAGTGATGCGGACGTTGGCATTGTTCTGGTCGCGCTCGACCACGGTGGCGGCTTTCGCGGAATCCATCGGACGGTAGAGCAGGGAGACGCGTTTGCGGTCAATGTCACCGTGCGGGGCCAGCAGCCGGGAAAGGAACGAGGAGTTCACCGAACCCCGGGGCGCACCGGTCATGGTCCAAGAGACAGAGAACGCGGAATCGTGGCGGTAGTCATCCCAATTCGCCTGCGTGGCGGTGGGGCCGACTTCACCCCAGGTCAGGGCCACGGGGGAACCGGCGGCGTGGGCTTCATCAATGATCAGCGCTGCAGGGGGGTCGTAGGCGATGCGGACGACCTCGCAGAGTTCCTGCGCCGACATCGGCCGGGCGATACCTGCTCCGGTGGACTGCAGGCGGGCTGACAGGCCGGGGATCCGGGAGGCGAGGTCCCGTGCAACATCTTCGGGAGTGCGCTTCTTTGACCCGGACCGCAGGGAGGCGTTGAAAGTCAGGGACACCCAGGCACGGACCGTGGCCGATCCCTCCGGGTAGGTATCAACGACCTCGCGCAGAATGGCCTGGGCAAATTCCGGTGCGTTCGGGTCAATGTTCATCTCGACCTCGTGCCGGAGCCGGTACCCGGAATCGGGCGCGGTCTCCACCGTCACCGCCGCGGCGTCCAGCCCGGCTTCATCGGCCAGACCGGCGAGCCAACCGCCCCAGTTAGCGACCCATGCATCGACCTGCTCAGGATCCACCAGAGAGGCTCCATCGGGCTCGGTGGAGAAGATCACGGTGAAGTGGCTGGTGGCCGGTACGTGCAGCATGGCGAACGGGCGCTTGTAAGAGTCGGCGAACTCGTACAGGGTCGACTTCGCGGCCAGACCGGGCAGCTGGTACATGCCCCACTCGGTCACACCCAAAGGGCCGGAACGGTAGAGGTTCGTCCCGGAAGACTTGGAGAGCCGGAACGTCATGCGGGTGCCGAAGCGGTCTACAACGGACTGGCCATGCTTGTCCTTGACCGTGAGCAACAAGGCGCTGGCCCCGGCAACGGCGAGGACAGCGAGGCCCGGGAACAGGCCCCAGATAGCGAAGGTGGTGATGCCCATCAACAGTCCGGCCATGACAATTCCGGTGCCAATGGCGCCGAGGTTGCCCAGGCCGGCGGAGCGCGGTACGCGCCAGTTGCCGTAGGACGGTTCCTTGTATTCGGTGTTAATTGCTGCCACTGGGGCCCTCCCCCGTTGAATCCTGCGCGGTCTTTTCGATTGCCTGCGACGTCTTGGACGCCACCTGGGCCCCGGCGGCTAGAGCCATGCCAGCCGGCCCAGCTGCTGCTGCCCCGCCGCTTGCCCCTGCCACGGCTCCTGCGGAGCCTGCTTTGCCTGCGGTTGCAGCGCCAGCGGCTCCGCCCGGACCCGTAACACCGGGGGTGGGCTGACCTCCCCCGCTCCGAGGACCAGACGCTCCGTCACTGCCCTTCGGCGAAGCGCCGGCGGAAGTGCTCTGGGCGCTGGCCGTAGTGCTTGTGGTTGCAGGGGTTGGCGCGGCATTGCCTCGTCCTCTGCCGCTACGGCCCAGGGACACGGCACCGGTGGCCATGGCACCAACTGCTGCTCCTGCGGCTGCTCCGCTGCCCGAGGCAACGGCTCCGACCATCGGCGTGACGAAGCGCATCAACGCCGGAAGCGCGAACAAGGCAACGATCATCAACGTGAAGCCCGTGATGGACTTAACCAGCGCGTCGCGCCCCTCACCGGTGCCCATGAGAAGGAACGCGACCGAGTACACGATGGCCGCTGCCGGCTTGTAGAGAATGAACGCGATCGTCCAACCCACGGCTTTCTGAAACCACTGCCGGCCCATCTCAGTGTTCGTGAACGCGGCGGTCGTTGGCAGGATGCCGGCCAGGATCACGAGCATGCCGCTCCGGACCACCATCAGCACAATCTGAACCAGTGACGCAATCAATCCGATCAAACCCAGGACGATGAGAATGAATACCCCAACCTCCGTCTGCCCAGTCATGACAAGCACGCTCATCGACTGAGCAAAGCCCTTCCCGTCCGTGGAACGCTCAATGATGGCGGCCGAAAAAGTATCTGCGGCAATGACCAAAATAGAGATGACTCCCAGGCCAAGGCCGGACACCAGGGTGAGGGTGAGCAGCGAGCGGAGCAGGTCCTTTAGCGGAGCACCGCGCTGTTCCCAGATCATCCGGATGCCGCCGATGATGACGGCGAGGACCGCCAGCGTCAGCGTCCAAGTCATCAACTCGCCGTTGATTATCGACACCACGGAACTCGGCCCAGTCCTGTCCTCGCTGATCAGGTTCACCGTAGGCATGGAGACCCAGAAGGTAGACAGAGTCGTCACCATCTGACTCATGCCCTCCATGATGGCTTTAGCCATGTTGCCCAAGGCGTCATCAGCCAAGCCTGAAGCCCAGTTTTTCAACTCACATCCGGCGTCGAGCATTTGGCATTTTTCCGCCACGTCAGGCTCCCGACCAAGGAATAAAGCCGCTGAGGTCCCGGATTTGGGTTATGTCGTTAACCAGTCGACCTGAGTCAGCAATTGCCAGCTTCCAGTCACCATCTACCCACTCCAGGGGAAGTACCGTGTGTCCCAACACCCCTGTGTCGGTCTGAAAGGCAATGTCCACATTGGCTGCTGAACCTGAGTAGCTCTTGATGACAAAGCCGCGAAATTGAACGGTTGAACTTGGCGCCGCCGTTGCCGGCATGGCCTGCGATTCTGCTTTGGCGATATCCCTGCCCGGCCCGGGAAGCAAAAGCCTACCCGTCAGTTTCTGATTGATGGCACGGTCCCCTGATGAGCCCATCGCAAGCAAATTGGCAGCGGCGTAGAGGGCTCCTGTTGGCGTTTGGGAAAAGCACGAACGGAACCCATCTTCGTCTGTGGTTCCTGGACCGAAGGTGTCCGGCTCGGTAGGCGTAGCCATCTTGCCAACAAGCTCCCAATTCGTATCCGGCGCCGAGCCTAACGCCGTCTCCGACGACGAAGGAAGTCCACAAACGCTGCTGCCACCCTCAGCTGAAGCGCTGGGGCTGGCTGAACTGCTGGACTCCACAGGCGCAGGGGCGGGCTGCGTGTTGCCTTGTCCTTTGGGGAGAAGGAAGATCACGATGGTTGCTGCGATCAGCGCGACCACCAGCGCGGCAGCGATGATGAAACCGGGCTTGGTGAACGGATTGCTTTCGGTGGTGCTCTCTGTTGACTGGCTCATGGTGAACCTCCCGTTCTTGGTGCTGGCTTAGACGAAGGCGCGGACGATGCCGGCGGCACCGGTGATGATGATGCAGCCCAGGAGGACCCAGCCGAGCTTGCCGATGGCCTGTGCGCCTTCGCCTCGTTGGAGCTGGATGACCATGCCGATGCCGACGATGATCACGCCGAGAACGCCGAGGACCAGGCCGATACCGGAGGCCCAGTTCAGGACCAGGAGCAGCCCGTCTGCCTCTGCAGGGATGGTCGGAGTGGGGTTGGGGATAACGCTGGTTGCAAGTGCGGAGAAGTCGTTCATGGTGAGACCTTTCAGTGAGCGATGTTTGATGTGGTGGTGTCGGTAGCCAAGGTGGCTATGTCAGTAATGAAGCGCTGGAATTCGCGGGACGCCGTCGTTGTGGTGTCTCCGATTCGCCAGGCTTCAACCCAGGGCAGGGTCCAGAGCCGGGGTGCTCCTCCGCCGACGATCGAAGTGAAGTCACGCAGCGCTTTAGGGGTCTTACCTGGGGCGTCCGCCATGATTGCAAGGCCGAGCAGGTCGACTTTCGGTGTGGCACCTGACACCCACTGGGTCAGTGCGCTTCTGGCGGCCGTGAGGCCGCGCATGTCTGCGCGGCAGACCAGCAGCACGCGTGGCTTGCTTCCGCCCTGGAGGACAGGCCAGCAGTGATCGGTGGCGCGTGCACCTAGGAGGTCGGCGATTCTGCTTTCGCCTGCTCCCCCGTGAGTGCCGATGATCCATAACGCGGCGGAACCGGTCATGGTGCGGCAGGCCAGGCGGTCCGCTGCGTCGGGTTCAACCATTCCCTTCAGAGGCGCACTGATAACTGCCGCCGGCGGCGAATACGCATCCGGTGTTTCCTCTTCCGCAGTCTCGGTGGCGGGGCTGGTGATCCAGGGATTCAGGGACTGTCGCATGGTTCCTCCTTTCGAAAGTCCGTTGATGGGTGGGTTTAGAAGCCCTTGGCTACGGCGGCCGCGGCCGCCAGCCATGCCCGCTGCGTGGCGGGCTGGAGAGCTTCATAGCGGATGGGTCCGTTGACCAGCGCCGGATCGTAGGGAATCCTCACGACGGCCCGAACAAACGGCTCAAAGCCGTCCGCAATCCGCTGGGCCTCGTCCTTGGCCCGCTTCAACGCATCCCCTGACATGGCGCGCTTTGCGTCAGTGGATTCAGAGACGATCACGACGGCGTTACGGGCCAACTCGGCATCGTGGCCACCACGGGATTCGAGGGTCTGCAGCGTCAGCCGGGCGGCTTCGGCGCGGTCCTCGATGGCCGTTACAGGCACGACAAGCTGGTTCGTGTGGTGAATCATCCTGCGCCAGTTCGCCGCCCGAGCGGTGTTGCCCGAGTCCATGACCACCAGCCGGTAATAGCGGGTGAGGACCTGATGGGCGATGTCGACTTCCTCAGCCGTGACTTCGTGGTCGCCTTCCTCGTTCTCATCCGAACGCAGGACATCGAACTTGTCGGCCGTCTGGTGGTGGACGAACTTGGCAATCTCGGCAGCGTTCGTTGCCGGAGAGAGCAGTTCGGTCGAGGAATCAATCAGATCCAGGACGCTCCGGTCATGGGCGCCCTTTTCCGTCCGCCACCCCAGCGTGCCTTGGGACTCGTTGTTGTCCCAAGCGACGGTCGCGGCCCCGCTGTAGCGGGCGAGGATGGCCGAGAGCATGACCACCGTGGGCGTCTTGTTCGCACCGCCCTTACGGTTGACCACGGCAATGGTCCGCGGACCTGGCCAGTGCTGGCTAACCGTGCGGATGTCCTCCCGCTCGGAGAGTTCTTCGGCGGAGGGGTCCATCCGGAAGCCGAGGCGTGTGAGCGCACCCCGCCAGCCCTGGGTTGCCGGTTCCAGGACCGGGGCGCTGACCAGGAATGAGGTTTCCTTCAAGCTGCGCCGGGTCGCCGGTGCTTCCTCCATGACCACCGCCGTTTCCGGCTGCGAGGTGACCGGTGCTGGCGTCGACTCTGCTGCGCCGGGATTCGGCGGCCACGGCTGGCGGTCCACCGCGGCGACGGCGGCAGCCGTAGGTTCTGCCGGGGCGGACACAGGCTCAAATGCAGGAGCCGGGACGGTATCAATGACGGCAGGAGCCACCGTCTCAGGCGCGGTTCCCGGTGCGTCGGCGCGGCGTCGGGCGGGGCTTGCCTCGTAGGAGACGGACTCAATTTGACCGTCCGGGTGCACGATCAGTTCACCGTGCCCTTCGGGATCCTCGATCCGGACCCTGACAGGACGGTTCAGCGTCTGTGCCTCTCCCACAACCAGAGCCAGGGCGTTGTTGCGAAGATCCTGCAGAGATTCCCCGGCAGGGACGATCCGGGAATTACCCGCGACGACGACCTCAGCGGTTCCGTTGTCACGGACGATGGCCCTGATATTGGGAAACGCCAGGACCTCGGCTGATGCGGTGCTCATGAGCTTCTTCCTTACATGTGTGAGATGGGGAGTTCCGACGCTTAGGACGAGGGGGGCGTGAAACGGTTGACCTTCCACAGGGCTTCCTTGCCCGTGCGCAGCAGCTGCACCGTGTAGGTTCCGGCATCGGTTGGCACCGCGGCCATAACCCCGTACCCGTTGGCTTCATCGACGCTCAGCATGGCCGGGCCGGTGACGCGACTGCCGGGAATGTTGGCCGGGTCCACAGCCGAATAATCAGCAGTGGCCTGCGGCGTGAGCCAGCGGGCAAGATCATTGGCCCACTGCTTTTCCTCCACACCAGGGCGGGCAAAATCCGCCATGGCCTTCTCAGCGACGTCAACGGCTGCGTCCTTGCTGGCCTGGTCCCAGGTGATGCCGATCGTGGCCGGAACCGTGCCCCCGGGAGCCTGCGGGCCACTGCTGGCGCTCAGCGAAACCGGCGCGGAAGGCGTGACGGTCGTGGGTTCCGCCGGTGCAGGGGTGGTGTTCGCTGCCGGTGCGCACGCGGCGCAGAGCAGGGCTCCTGCGATCAGGGCCAGGGGCTTCTTCACTTTTTCTCCTCTTGGGTGGGCAGGTACAGGAATGCTGAAGGGATCTCGTTGCTGACGGTCCGGGTGTAATAGTTGTGGTCGTCCGGCGGCGGGTTGCCGTTGTAGCCCTCTTCGACGTAGGTCCCGTCGTCCTTGACTTCCTTGACCACGGCGACGTGGCCGTAGGTCGGGTCCGCTCCCCCTGCCCCCGGCGCGTACCAGACAACCGCCCCGACGCGGGGGACAGAACCGGTGGGCCAGCCTTTGGCGTCCCAGCCGGACTTCCACGTCAGGGCCGAGCCAAGGCCCTGCCCGTCCGGGCGGAAGTTGCCGTTCAGGAACTTGAACGGCTCACCGGTGGACCCCATCTGCTGGTTCACCCGCCACAACGCGAAGTCCACGCACTCGCGGTAGAACATGCCCAGCGGTGATGCGGCGGCTGCTCCTGCCCCGACCTGCATCCAGGTCGGAGAGTCTTTCCACGGGTAGTCATCCCCGGCACCCGCTTTCCCCGGGATGGCGCAGTCGTTGCCTTCCAGGGAGTACTCCCCGTCCGAGAGTGCCTGGACGAGCTTGACCGCCCCGGGCCAGTACTTCTCGTAGTGGTACGGGTCTGCGTTGCGCTGGACCTTGTTCCCGGCAAGGGTCGGCTCCAGCAACTCCCAGCCCTCGACCTTCTGCAGGGCCTTGATGAAGTTCGTGGCGCTAATAGTCGGGTCCATGCGGTCCGCGTAGGAGCCCCACGCGCCGTTGTCGCGCTGCTGGAACAACCCGCGCGAGTCCGGGCCCGGCCCGTCGCCGTAATCCAGGACCCGCAGGCCCGACTCCCCCAGGGAAACCATGACGCTGATCATCTGTCCCCTCAATGACAGGTCCAGGGCCTTGCCCGCTCCCAGGATCACCGCAGCGTTCTTCAACTGCTCCTGGGAGTAGCCATCGACCTTGGTGTCGCCGTTGATAACCACTGACGCGGTCGGGCCGCAGTCGGCAGCCGCGGGCTTTGCCGGGGCAAGGAGTAAGAGGATGGAAAAGACCAGCCCTATCAAGGTGCCAGGGACCACGATCAGCGCCACGAGACCAAGTGACTTCCGCTGCATGCAAATCCCCCTTCGAGCCCCCAACTGGCCCACGCCAAGAATACCTGCCTGTAGTGGACATGTGCAATGCCTGTAGTGGACACGCCTCATGCATATCCAAGGTTAGAGGAACGTTTACGATGATTGGGCTTCAATACTCTTCCCGGATCGGCGCTGGAGGGCGGGACATATGCTGACCACAAGGCGTGGCATCGCCTGCCTGGCGTTCCTCGTAGCCGTGGGCTCACTATTCGGATTCGCGGTCATCATGGCCCGCAAGATTGTTAGACGGGGCCCAAAGGATTACCGTCGCGCCGAGCTGACAGCTGATGGCCGCAGAGTCCGCATCGACTTGGATGCCTACACCAAAGCCCACGGCGACTTCGCCGTGTTCGACCCTGCGACCGCGCGCTACACCAGGGTCGGCGAGGTCACCCTGATCGACGAGGATCAAAAGTTCGTGGAGCGTCGAATTCATCCGTCGGGGTCCGGGCCGGTGACTTTGGGACCAGTGGTCGACTGGACGCCCGACGTGTTCTTCGAACCCTCCGCCGTGGCCGGGCGGTTTGAAGAGGTTCACATCACCACCGCCTATGGTGCGGCGCCGGCGTGGCTATTCGAAGGTAGGAACGCGGACACATGGGTGATCCACATCCATGGCAGCTGGACCGACCGCTCAATCATGTTCCGTGACGTCCATGCCTTCAGCCCCTTGGGATTCACCTCCTTGGTGCCCTCATTCCGCAGCGACCTGGAGGTCAGCCCGCCACAGGCCGAATCGAGCCACCTTGGTCAAACCGAATGGCGGGACGTGGATAGCGCTGTGGCCTACGCCGTGGCTCACGGCGCGCAGCGAATCATGCTCTCGGGCTGGTCAATGGGTGGGACGATCGCGCTGCTCACAGCGGAGCGCAGCGCCTACCGTGACCGGATCGCAGGGATCGTCCTGGTAGGGCCAGTCACGAGCTGGCGTAAAACCATAACGGCAGGAGCGGAGGCCGCCGGCGTGCCTGCGGTAGGAGCCGGCCTTGTCATGTCCTTGCTGCAGGCTCCCCCATTCGCGAAGATGCTCGGGCTGGACGAACCGATCAACTTCGATGCCCTTGAATGGGTCGACATACCCAACCGGGTTTCAATTCCCACCCTGGTCCTGCATTCGAGCGCGGATCAGGAGGTTCCTTGGGAAATCTCGGCGGCGTTCCAACGCGCGAACCCCGACAGCGTCACCCTGATTCACTTACCTGAGGCGCACCACACCCAGGAGTGGAATGTGTCACCTCACACCTTCACCAACGAACTCACGAGTTGGATCAACAAAAGGATCCTGTCCAAAGGCTAGACCCGCGCGTCCAACTTCGCCTCGATCTGGCTGATCCTGCCCTGAACAGACTCCGGGAACGGGCACATGTTCCCCCGCTGGTAGTTGTGCAGAACAATGAGGCTTTTGTAGACCCCATTTTCCAGCGTTTCATTAAACAGGTCCCAGGCCGGACTAACCCGAGACTGATCTGCATTCACCCGGATCCTCAGCGCACTAAGCCAAAGCGCATCGATCATCCAGAGCCGCAACCTCGGCAGCTGCTTGGACAGAAAAAGAATCAGCCACCCCGCAGCCGTCAGCGAGAGGCCGGCATAGAAAAGACGGTCAAACCAGGCTCCGATCGCCTCTGCGAAGGCATCCCAGGGCGTGAAGTGGAACAGCAGAACATATGCAATGTGGCACGAGACGGCCGCCGCAACCACGACCAAGCCCGCTGAGAATGTTGCGTACAGGCCTCTGGCCTTGTGCCGAAGCATGTAGATGATCCTAAGCACGGTGAACAGCAACGCGAACATGTACGTGCCGCTGTACGTAGCAGTCGCGAGTTGGTCCATGCGGTAATCAATGAAGTCCGCAGAGGTTGGACCTTTGTCCTCAATGAGGGCGAAGCTGACAATCATGATGGGAATGCTCAGCAACGGAGCATAGTAAGTCCACCTGACTGGTACGTTTGCTAACCGCCGCACACTGTCGTTGAAGAAGAAGATCGCCAACAGCGCGAAGATGGCCTGAAGAAGGTTCGTCACGTTGACGCCACCGAGGTAGCTGTCGATGGACGCCAGCGGCCTGACCGTTCCCAGGACATAAAGCGCCGCAAGGCCGAACATCGATGCCACCCACGATGCCCGGGCTTCCGCCACCTTGACTACCGAGGGGATCCGAAGGAGGCATAGGGCACTCAGCAGCGCAAAGAGTAACTGTTTCATGGTCTATCAGAGGAAAGGATCAGTCTCGGAGGAGCTACGCGCGCGGGTCTTCTTTGACATCTCGAATGCAAAATCCTCCACCCAACGTTCTACGGGATGATTCGGAACAGAACAGCAGCTCATGCTTTTCGCGCCGGCAGCTTCCTTCAGCATCTCTTCAGATAAGTCGGGCAGAACCAAGTGGCCTTGGAAGCTCTCCAGATATATGTGTCCGAGCTCGTGATAGATGCAGTGAAGCTTGTACTGCGTCGAGTTTTGCGGCGGGACATAGATCTTGAAGTGATCTTCAAAGTCCAATTTGAAGGCTGTTAGAGTTCCCCAAGACCCCTCCTGCTCGATCAGCTTGATCGGCTTTTCGCAGATGACGGCCAGACGTTCGAGGACTTCTGCCATTGACGTCGTACCGTCTCCGCATAACTCACGGACCTTTTCTGCGACCGGTGGCAGGCCCATTCAGTCTTCCTCTTCCCCGTTCATCGACGCATCGATGATCCTGGTAATCGTCCGCAGCATTTCGGGCGAGGTGGCCCCCAGGTTTCTCGCCGCAAAGTTCTTCACCTTGAGCTTGCGCATCTGCACAAGAAACTCCATGCGCGCTTCTACCTCAGTGGGAGTCTCACTGTTGAGATCACACAGATAACTGGCTGGTACGGCAAAAACAAACTCTGCTATGCCCTTCAGCAGTTCTTGATCCGTCACCAGGCTGCCAGTGCCATTGATCAAGTAGGACCACCGTGTCCGCGACAAATGGATTCCGTGGGCGGAAAGTGCTTCTTCCACATGAGGGTAAGTGAGTGCAGTGTTGTTATCTGCCTCCCAGATATCCACCAGGATGCCCATGCGATCGGCTAGCCGCTCTTTCTTCTGTTGCTGCGTAAGAAACACGCTGCGGCCCCCATTTGCCATCTGTACAGCTCCTTAGCCAAGCTCAGCCATGTGTAGACACCGCCACACAAAGCAGGCGGGCAGCTGAGAAAGATGTTACCCGATGCCTACCTGAGGGTACAGGCAGTGAGTTGTGCATGTGCGGAGCATGTATGTAGTCTGTCGCTTGCTTGGTCTTTTAGGGGAGCTCCGGCTGCCGCCGCGACAGAGCCTGTCTATCAACAGGTTCTCTTAAACCGGAATTAGGGGTGACGACGTGAAGGAATACCGGCCACCCAAAAAGATCGGACAGAAGGCGCCACTGAACTGCCTTGTTCTCCCAGGCCAGCATCTCGCCGCCTGGAAGGCGACGCAGCGTTACAACATGTCCTTCGGTGAGTATGTCGGCGCTCTGATAGACCGTGCAGAAGGACGCCCCAACAAGCTCGATGGGATGCAACAAGGGACATTGCCTATCGCAGAGTCCTGGGACGCCAAAAATGCGCCACGTCACAAACGCGACACGCTTCCGTTTTCTGAAAACAAATCCCAATCGGATTGACCGGCCGGTGATAGCTTCGGAGCAGTTGCAAAGGGTGCGAGTCACTCTCAGCGACGGGCACCACAACGATGAAGCTGTAGCCGCTTAGGCGGTTACAAAATCAAAGGACACAGCAAATGACGGCAGTAGCAGTTAATCGAGGCGGCGGGCGCCCCAGTAAAGGCCTGCGCAAGTTCATTGGTTTTCGCTCACCGGAACCCACCGCTGACGGTATTGCCAAAGTGGCAGCTCATAAAGGCCTGACCGTCACTGAGTATCTTTTGTCCGTTGTCGAGCCACAACTGAAGGAAGACCTGGCTGCCCTCGACCAAGACGACTATCAGCAGGAGTTGCCAATCCGCATCGCCTCTTAAAAGAGAAGGCCCGCACTAGGCGGGCCTTCGAAGCTTGAGACTTACCCTCTGGATTGCTTGCCGGCGGATCAGATTGTAAGTCGTGGAGAGCCTGAACAGGCCATCCTTTGTTTTGCTATGAAACCGATCTGGCAGGATCGGCCCTTTTTCGTACCTCAATCCCCGAAAGGATTACCCACATCGTACATCAGCACGTCTCCGTGCTGCCAGCACGCCCCGCTGTTGGCGTGTCAACGCAGCCAGACGACCCAGCAACCGTTTGGGCAGCTCTAGCTCCCTTGCTAGCCGGCCAGCCCAGAATGCGCCTCTCTCGTGATGCAGGTAAAACGTATCCGCAGAAGCACGAACGGAACCTGACCGAAGCACTCCCCTCGCTGCCCGCGGCCGTGAGAATTTTCGGTAAGGACGGCACCTGCGCGGCGATCTTTCTCGACTTTGACTCCTCAGTAGCCGGACTCGACTGGGTACAGGCCGACGTCCGAGCGGTCAAGTCCTGGCTGCACTCGGTCGGGGCCCGCTGGATTGAGGACTACTCCCCCAACGGCGGTCGCCACGTCTATGTCCCGCTCGCACGGCGGGTCACCTTTTCAGAAGCGCGTGATCTTGTCGAGGCGCTGGGCACCCGGTACCGGACCCTGGATAAGACCCCGCACCAGAACCTGCTTCACGGTTGCATGCGAACTCCCGGTTCGCCGCACAAACGCGGCGGGCACCAGGAGCTGGCAATGAGCCTGTCGGTGGCCTATGACATCGCCCGCCGGCCCAACAGGCAAACGGTCTGGGCCGCCATGACCAAGGACCTGGCTGCAGAGATCAAGGCGGTTCGGGCGCTGCGCCAGGAAGAAACCTTTACCCCTGTCACCTCGGACGCACCCATCTTCGACCAGCCGGTCGGGCGCATGTCCCGCGCTATGCAGGTGCTAGCCCAGACCGGGATGTACGACACCAACCGCTACGCCTCTGACTCCGACGCCCGCCAGGCGATCATCCTCAGTGCCGCGGCTGCCGGCTTGAAGCTGGTGGATGTGGAGCGCCGGATTCTGCAGGGAACCTGGCCCGGACTTGCCTCCTTCTACGCTCGCTATGCTGCCCGCCACCGCTTCCCGTCACTGCGCAGGGACTGGTCGAACGCCCTCAGCTACCTCACTAAAAATCAGGCAGAAGAAACCGAGCAAGGTAATGTCCGCAGATCCCCCACAAGCCAGCCCCCTACACAGGGGGGAGGGATGAAGGGGTCCTCCCCAACTTCGAATCCCGATGCAGAGCATCGGTACATTCGAACCTGGCGCAGTGCGCTCAGGATCCGGGAGGTGAGTTACCAACAATCCCGGTCCGGGATGGGACGGCGAATGGTGCTAAGGGCGCTCGGGGAGGCAGCCCATAAGACGGCATCCCGCTTTGTTGAATTCGGGGTCCGTTCTATTGCTGTGGCTACTGGTCTCGATCACACCACTGTTGGGCTGCACCTAAGGCAGCTGCGTGAGGAAAAGGATCCCCTAATTACCCTCGTTGAAGAGGCCAGGGGAACTAAAGGCGACCTCTACATGCTGACCGTCCCCGAAGAGCTGAAAAGTGTCGCTGAGGATACCACTTGGCAGAAAGGGAAGATTCACGCGTTGCGGCCTGTTTTCCGGGAACTGGGGCTGCCGGCCGCGTTTGTCTACGAAGCGCTGGAGCACTCCCCCGGGATGCCGATCGTCGAGATTGTGCGGGTGAGCAGGCTTTCCAGATCCGCGGTGCACGAAGCCTTGGAAGTCCTCGCCGCATGGAACCTGGCTGTCCGAAGTTCTCGCCGTGCCTGGTCAATTGTGGCCGGGACATCACTGAAGCAGCTGGCCGAGCAATTTGGGGTTCTCGAAGCGGTGGCAGTCCAGGTACAGCGCTACCGCAATGACCGGATCATTTGGCGGGAATGGCTCGCCAAGAACGTCAATACCGTCCCGGAGCTGCTCTCCGCCGACGAAGACTATCCCTGGGAGACGTTCGAAGGGCCACCCGATGAATGGTTACTGTCCGATATGGCGTTCAACAGAACAGGATGAGGGTCAGCGTCAAAGGCCTGTCAGTTGTGAGCCTATTCCCTGCCCGTACACCTTGACGGGTGTCGATTCGGACCGGCCGCCGCCTCCACTCCCCCGGTGTAACTTTCGCATCGTCGTTCTCATGCCATAAGTCATGCCATAAGCACTACTGGAAGGCAAGCCATGCTTGCCTTGTATCAGTGAGCTCTTGGATCACTTTCCCGAAGTCGAGCTCGCTTGGATATGAAGCTTGAAGACGGCCGAGACGAGCGCGCTGCGTGACGGTGCGTCGAACTCGGTGACCTTCTTATCCAGCCAAGCGATCTGCAGCCCGTCGAGGCGCAGCTGGATCTGAATGCCAGCCTCGCCCCGTTTTCGCGGTGCACGGCGGGGCATGCCGGAGCTGGTCAGCATTGTTTCGGGAGTGAACTCCCTGGCGATCTGATTGTCGTCGACGGCTTCGAAGGCATCAATCAACAGGTCCGCGTACGTGGTCCGTTCCTGGTGGACGGCATCCTTGACCTGGGCCAGGAGCGCCGGAGGCAAGTACACTCCGACGTTTCGCAGCGCTCCTGGAACCAGCTCGGAGGCTTTGGTTGCGTTAGCCGCCTTCTTGCCACCAGGCTGATGTCGCGTGGCCTTTGGGGCCTTGACGGCTGTAGGCGCGGGCTCCTCCTGCTCTCCGGCCCCCTCAAGGGGTGTCTCCTCAACAGGTACCTGCTCAGCTGGCATCCTATCCGCTTGCGCTTGCTCAACAGGTACCTGTGCGGGGTCGGGTGCTTTTGCCGGCTGCACCTGGACAAGCTCGGACGCAGCTGCCTCCACGGACTTTCCGGTTTTGGGTTCTGGTGCAGGAGTGCCCCTCCCCCGCTTCGGAGCCAGCAACCCTTGGAGTGCTGCACCGCGGGCAGGCGCTACGGGTGCGAAAGCCCCCGCAAGGCTCTGTCGGCCGCTCATGCTTCGTTTCCGCTTTCGATCTCGTTTAGTCGGGCGAGGATCTCGCCGGTCAGCTGCTCGTACTCTTCAGCGAGTCCCCCGGCATTTCGCGAGAAGAAGCCGTCCGTCGGCTTCTCCCCCGCCCGAAGCGCCTTCAGGCGGTTCTTCTGAGCGTCGGTAACGGCACCTTCAAGTTCGTGGAAGAGCAGGCCCTTTTTCCGCGCATCGGCGCTTGCGCTCTCGAGGTTCCTTATGCGGGTTGCGAAGACCGGGGCGACGGTGCCGAGCATTTCTTCCAAGGTGTCTCGGACGCTGCGTTCCAAGCGCATGGAGCGCGGTCCTACACCGAACAAGACGATGCCTGCCAACTGCAGGGACGGGTTCCGGTCACGTACAGCCATGAAGCGGCGCGCAATGCGTTCGACACCGTCGATGCTCGCATCGTCGGACCGGGTAGGAATGACGACTGCACTGGAGATCGCGAAGGCACCTTCTACGAGGATCCGCTCCCCCGGCGGGGTGTCGATCAGGATCAAGTCGTACTCGTCTGCCAACGGGGCCAGGACGGCGTAGAGCATGTCGCCGAAGTCGCCGGCGCCGGAGCGGCTGGAGCGGGACACCATTAGGCCTTGGATATCTTCGAGGTCCTGGCCGCCCGGGATTACGTCAAGGTTTTCCCGAACGTCGCGCAGGATCATCGGTGGCGTGCCGGCGATCAGGGCCTGAAAGAATTCCTTCCCTGTCTGCCGCTCGTATCCGAGGTCGCGGGCCAGATCGCCCTGTGGGTCAAGGTCGATCAGCAGCACACGGGAGCCGGCCAGCGCCACGTACCCGCCAACGTTGGCTGCAGTGGTCGTCTTACCGACTCCGCCTTTGCCGTTCGCCAGAGAGACGACACGGTCAAGGGCCCGTGTCTCTTG
Source organism: Arthrobacter sp. BB-1 (assembly GCF_006151685.1). Lineage (NCBI taxonomy): Bacteria > Bacillati > Actinomycetota > Actinomycetes > Micrococcales > Micrococcaceae > Arthrobacter > Arthrobacter sp. BB-1. Next base: position 23,796 of record NZ_VDEV01000043.1, on the reverse strand, counting down.
GGGTTTCGGGGGTACTGGGATTTCCAGTGATCGTGCCATTGGCCGACGACTCTCCTACTTGATGGGGTACGTGTAGTCCTGATGTCGACGCTATCTGGGTTCCTCTAGAAATGCTGGCAATGACACGCGTAAGAGGAATAACAGTTCGTAAAGCAGGGCCCTACACGGTGCACCACGTGGTGGACATGGCTAGTTATCATGCCGGTTTGTCCACGTGCTCTCAAACAATGTTTGTCACTGGGACTTCAATGTGCCCTCCCACAGTGGTTACGGCGGAGATGCACGTAGAAACTCCCATTGTCTTCCGCATGGTTATTTGCGTTGATTTTCACGCAGGACGAGCGGCTAGTAGCCACCCTTGAGGACTCGCATGGCTACCTATGGGGCGATTAGTGGGTCATCTTGTTTGGACAGAGGCTTGGCGTCTAGTTGATCAAAAGGCAGGAGTACCAATCATAGCTCCGGCTCGTCTTTGAATTGGTCGTCAAACAGGATGTATGGCATTGGTTATGGCATGAACGGTTATCGACTCCGAAACGGACTGCATAACTTGTGGCGCAACAAAGGAGCATGGCTGGCGCCTACGAGGGCCTTCAATCGTGCTAGTTGGGCGCCTGCCCAGAGGCGGCAAATTAACACAGTCGGGCTATTCGGCGATGGCCGGGTTTGGCAAGCAGCCCGAGAGAGTGCGGTTAGGTTTGCCCCCGGACCAAAGGCCCAGCCTGGCCGCTCGAGGGCTTGGGATCAGCCCTTCTGGTGTGTGGCAGCGGGGCAGAACTTCGTTCAGATGCACGTCCTGGCTGGCCCAACTCGATCCGAACTTTGTGCCCACGCCGAACTGGAATCGGGCTAAGCCTTTAGTTGATATATGCGTTCTCTCGACGCGGGGGGATCTGGCGCGGTGTTCTCAGGGCGGGACTGCTCACGACTAGGCACAATCCGATCCGGGTTGTCGACTGCAACGGCTGGCCAAGGGGTGCTTTCCCCATTGGCTCCGCATCAACAGCCGTGGATAAACCCGATGCGACGCCAATCATGGACAGAACCGGCACGCTGTAGGTGGCGGGAGCCCGTGGTTCCCATGTAACTTGTCCTAGGACTGCAAGGGTCATAAACGACCGTTTTTGATGTGTGCCTCGGCGAGCCTCCGCAAACCTGTGGATATGTTCGTTAGGTGGCGGCATTTTTTGGCCGTTAGTTGGCGCAGGAGGTGTAGGGCATTAGAGCCGTCGGTGAAGGTCTTCCAGTGCCCAGGTAAGGATCTGCAGGTCGAAAGAGGTCCAGTTCGCAAAGCCGGTGGACGTAGGCGTCAAAGTTGAATTTGTCTGCGTTCCCGCCATTCGCCCAGTACTGAAGCCACAGGTCTTCAAACCAGTCGGGGTCCTGCTGCAACAGTATTTGAGCTGCGATTCTAGGGTCGTTCATGGGTATCTCAGTTCCATGGCCCTGCGACGGGTGTGATCAGTGGCTAGTGTGCGCCGTCCCGCTGCTGAAGACACTTTGACCATCCCAGATCAAGAAAACGGATACAACCCCCGATGTACCGCATCAATTTCTAGCCCGTTGTGTGGTCATTGCCGCGCATGCGCATGGCGACCACTAGGCCGGAGGCTGCGGTGAGTGCAGCGACGGCGGCGATAGCTGCGGGAATCCCATACAGGTCTGCGAGAAGACCTGACAGGAGTGCCCCTACGGCGAAGCCGCCGTCACGCCAGAGGCGGTAGATCCCGACGGAGCGGGCGCGCCATGTGGGGTGGGCGACGTCGCCGATGGCGGCGAGGAGGGCGGGGTAGACCATGGCCGTTCCGATCCCGAGGAGGACTGCGGCGATGAGCCAGGGCCCGAAACTGTGGGAGGCGGCGACTATTGCGAGTCCCGCGGCTTGGACGGTCATGCCGGCCACGATGAACCATTTGCGGCCCCACCGGTCGGAGGCGGCGCCGGTGAAGAGTTGCCCGGCGCCCCAGACCGCGGGGTAAACGGCGGCCAGGATCCCTACCTGGTTCAGGTTTAGCCCGGAGCTGACGAAGAGGACCGGAAAGAGGCCCCAGGCGAGGCCGTCGTTGAGGTTGTTCACCAGTCCTGCCTGGCTGGCGGCGGAGAGCGAGCGGTCTTTGAAGCTGGTGAGGGTAAAGACCTGTCCCGTGGTGAGGCCGGCGTCGGCACTGCTGTGTGCACTTACGTGCTGGGAGGCTTCCGTCTTGGCATGCTGGTGGGTCTCGCGAATGGTCAGGACTGACAGGCCTAACCCGAGGGCGATGTAGGCGGCACCGAGGAGGAACGGGCCGGGCCGGAGCCCATATGTAGAGGCGATGTACCCGGTCGCCAGGGCAGTGACGGCGACGCCGAGGTAGCCGGCTGCTTCGTTCAGGCCCATGGCGAGGCCGCGTTGCTTCGGGCCGGTCAGGTCCATTTTCATGATCACGGCCGTGGACCAGGTCAGGCCTTGGCTGACACCGAGGAACACGTTCGCCGCGACGATCCACCCCCAGGAAGGGCCGAAGATGAGCATGAGCGGGACGGGGATCGCTGCCAGCCACCCCGAAATGAGGACGGGTTTGCGGCCGTACCGGTCAGAGAGTGTCCCCGCGAAGTAGTTTGTTGCGGCCTTGGACAGGCCGAAAGCGAGGATGTAGGTCAGCGCACTGGTGTACAGGTCCAGGTGGAAAACCTGCCCTGCCAGCAGCGGAAGCACGGTGCGCTCCTGGCCCAGCGTCCCGCCCACCAGGGCGTTCACTGCCACCAGCAGCATGAACTGCGCCAGATTCTGTCGCAGGCCCAGAGCGACAGCGCCGGCGTTCGGGGTCCTTCCCGCCTTTGTTCTGGCCATCCTGAGTGCTCGCTTTCGTGCCGGGGACATAAAGGTGCCCGGACGCGTGGGGGAACGCGTCCGGGCGGTCTTAGGGGTTACTTTGCTGAGACGGCGTTCTGTCGCGTCTGCTGGAAGGCGTCCCAGGCGGAGTAGCTGCCGTCGAGTTCGACGACGTCGTACCCGGCCCGGCGGAGGGCGCTGGCTGCCACCGAGTTCCGGACGCCCGACTGGCAGTACGTCACGATGGTTCCGTCCGTGGGGAGCTTGTCCAAGTGCCACATGACCCGGCCGCCGCTGAGCTGGTACGAGCCGGGGATGTTCCCGGCGATGTGTTCGCTGCGGTTGCGGACGTCCAGGACCATGGCGGCGTCAAAGCCCTGCAGTTCCTCTGGCTGGATCAGCTTCGGGTTGGTCATGGGGAACCCTTCGATGCTGGTGACGTAGCCGGCGACGTTGTCGATGCCGACCCGTACCAGGTGGTCCCACATGTCCATGGCCTGTTCCTGGTCTGCTGCGAGCAGTACCAGCGGGTTCTTGTCGGTCTCGGGGTTCACGACCCAGGCGCCGTAGCTGGCAACGGACTTGCCTGCCGGCACGTTCAGGGAACGGGCTACCGTGCCTTCGTGGACTTCGCTGTTGGGACGGGTGTCGATGAACGTGACTTTGTCCGCCGCCAGGTCCTTTGCGACGTCAGCGGTGTCCAGTTCCTTGAGCGGAGCGCGTTCTCCCATGACGGCGGGGCCTTCACGGTTTTCGCGCTTCATCCGGCCGAAGTAGGCGTGGGCATCGGGCTGGCCGTCGAGGAGCTCATCGATGAAGCCCTGCTCGTCGTTGGCGGCGAGGTAGGGGCCCCACCAGGAGTAGAGCCGCTCGTAACCTACGGTGGAGGACGGGATGGCACCCAGGGCCTTGCCGCAGGCGCTGCCGGCGCCGTGGGCCGGGTGGACCTGCACGTAGTCCGGCAGGGTCAGGAACTTGTCCCGCAGGCTGGCGAACAGCTGCTTGGCACCTTCGAAGCGGGTGTCGATGCCGCCGGCTGCCTCGTCCAGCAGGTCCGGGCGGCCCAGGTCGCCGGAGAAGACGAAGTCACCTGAGAGCAGGTAGCCGGGCTGGTCGCTGAAGGCGCCGTCGGTGACCAGGAAGGACAGGTGCTCGGGGGTGTGCCCGGGGGTGTGCACGGCCTGGATGCTGATGTTGCCGATGGTGATCTTGTCGCCGTCGTAGAGGCGTTCGCCGTCGAATTCGTACTGCCAGTCCGGTCCGCCCTCGCCGGAGACGTAGATCTTCGCGCCGGTGGCAGCGGCGAGTTCGCGCGTGCCGGAGAGGTAGTCGGCGTGGATGTGGGTTTCGGTAACGGCGATGATCTTCATGCCGTTCTTTTCAGCCAGTTCCTGGTAGACGGCGATGTCGCGGCGGCCGTCCACAACAACGGCGGTGCCGTTGGCCTGGCAGCCGATCAGGTAGCTGGCCTGGGCGAGGTCTTCATCGTAAATGCGCTCGATAAGCATCTGGTGCTCTCCTTTGGTTGAAAGGGGTTTGGGGGCTTGTTCTGAATCCAGTATAGATACCCCCGGGGGTATCGTGCAAGTGGACTGCGGCCTAGGCCGTTTTTCTGTGGAACAGCTTGTGCAGGAGACTGCGCAGGCCTGCCGGGGCATGGCCGGGTTGTTGCCGTGACGGGTTTTCCGGGGTGGGTTGATAGGTGACGGGGTGGCCTGCGCGGTACCACTCGGTGATCCCACCGGCCACGTTCACGGTCTGGTATCCGCGATCGGTAAGGATCCGTGCGGCCTGGCTGCTGCGTTTTCCTGACCCGCACATGAGGTAAAGCGTGCCGCCGGGCAGGTCGGCAAGCCGGGAGGGCAATTCGTTCAGGGGGATGTTCAGGCTCCCGGGGACGTGCGCGGTGGCATGCTCTTCGCGGCTCCGCACGTCCACCAGCGTGGCGCGGGGCCACACCGTGGCGAGTTCGTCTGCCGTTACAGTGCGGTACGTCTGGCCCTCTGGCATCGCATCAGGCGTTTTGGGGCCCGGCCTGGGCGCGGAGTTCATTCATGTCGACGTTCTTGACGGCCTGGATGATTTCTTCGAGGCCGGTGGCGTTGAGGGCGCCGGGCTGGGAGAAGACGAGGGTCTTGTCCTTGAAGGCCATGAGGGTGGGGATGGAGGTGATGTTCGCTGCGGCGGCGAGGGCCTGTTCTGCTTCGGTGTCTACCTTGGCGAAGGTGATGTCCGGGTGGCGTTCTGCGGCGGCGCCGTAGGTGGGTGCGAACTGGCGGCAGGGGCCGCACCATGCTGCCCAGAAGTCAACGAAGACGATCTCGCTGTTCTCCAGGGTCTGGGCGAAGCTTTTTTCGGTGACGTCGATGGTTGCCATCGTCTTTCGTGTCCTTTCGGGGGTTGTCTTGGTGTGCGTGTGCGTGCGCGCGGGGGAGGGTCAGGCGGTGGGGAGGCCGGCGCGGGTCCAGGCGATCATTCCGCCGGCCATGGTGTCCGCGGTGAAGCCGGCCCCGTTAAGGGCGTCGGCCACGCGGGCTGAGCGGTTGCCGCTGCGGCAGACTGCAATGACGGGGACGGCGGGGTCCAGTTCGGACAGGCGTGCCTGCAGCTGGCCCATGGGGATGTGCAGGGCGCCGGGGATCATGCCTTCCTCCACCTCGAAGTCCTCGCGGACATCGAGGATGCGGGCGGTAGTGCGCCGCTGGTCGGCTTCGGTGATGGTGATTTCAGCCATGGTGTTTCTCCTTCGAAGGATGGTGGGCTGGTGTTAGCGGACAGGTGCAGTTAGCGGATGGGTTCGCCGGCTGCGCGCCAGGCGCTCATGCCGCCGCGCAGGGAGTAGGCCTGGTACCCGTGGGAGGCGAGGAGCCGTGCCGCTGAGGCGGAGCGGACCCCGGAGGCGCAGACGGCGATCACGGGCTTGTTCCTGTTGATTCCCGCGGTGCTGGTCTGCAGCCGGTCCAGGGGAACGTGTTTTGCCTGGGGCGCCCGCCCGGACCGCCATTCCTGGGCGGAGCGGACATCGATCAGGGTGGCGCCGGAGGACAGGAGGTCCTTGGCTTCTGCCACCGAGACGGTTTTGTACGGTTTGCTGAATGCCTTCTTCAGAGAGCTGATGAGGCCCATGATGTTCATTCCTTCGAATAGAACCGGTTGGTGCTTGAGGGAAGGCCACGGCTGGTGACCTGCCGCTGGCCGGTCAGGCGGATGAGGGCTGGCCGTTTCGGGTGAGGTTCCGGCTGTTGCGTAGCGGGCAGGAACTGACGAAGAACCAGCAGATCCCGGCCGCAGCCACTGCCAGGGCCGCGACAACGGCGACGATGATCAGGCGCAGATCCTCCGGAGCCTGTTGGGTCAGAACGAAGGTGCCCATGGCCAGGACGAACCAGCCGAAGGCTTTGCGCAGGGCGGCTTCGGGGATGCGGCCGGCGAGTTTGGAGCCGATGAGCGAGCCAATGATGGCTGCGGCGGTCACGCTGAGGGTGAGGCCCCAGTCGAGCTGGACGGTGGTGAGGTATCCGGCGAGCCCGGCGAAGGACTTCATGGCGATGACCACCAGGGAGGTGCCCACAGCCACGGACATCGGCAGGCCGCCCAGCAGTGCCAGGGCCGGGACTACGAGGAATCCGCCGCCCGCGCCCACCAGGCCGGTGACGAGCCCGACGACGGCCCCGTCCAGCAGGACCCTGCCCAGAGGCAGTTCGTGCTTGACCGGCGCGGCGCCGTCGTCGTTCGTTTTCTTCCGGCCGCGGAGCATGGCCACGGAGGTGGCCACCATCATGATGGCGAAGGCGATGAGCAGGATCTGGCCGGGGATGTGCCCGCCGAGCAGGCCCCCGACGAACGCGCCGGCCATGCCGGCCGCGCCAAAGATCAGGCCGGTCCGCCACATCACCCTGCCCCCGCGGGCGTGGCTGATCACGCTCACCGCGGAGGTCACGCCGACGACGAACAGCGACGCAGCGATCGCTTCCTTGGCCTCGAACCCGGCCACGTAAACCAGGATCGGGACGGTCAGGATCGATCCACCGCCGCCCAGCACACCGAGCGAGAGCCCGATCACCACCGACAGGGCAAGAACCAGGAGCAGGGTGGCGGTCATTAGGCTGCGGCTTCCGTGCTCTTGTTGCTGACGGCAGGCAGGGCAAGGATGGCGCTTTCGCGGGTGGGCTCCTTGGCGGCCTTGTTCCACGGCATGGCCGAGATCGCCTGGCCCATGGCGCAGGTGTTGGTGGCTGCGGAGAAGGTCAGGCCCGTGCCGATGACCCCGGCAAGCGTCCGGATCTTCGGGGAGACGAACTTGCCGCCGGCCAGGCCCAGGACCACGAGGGATCCGGCCACGAGGCGGACCTGGCGCTCAAGATCCCAGCGGTCCTTGCCCTTGACCACGTCACCGCCGGCGGCGGCGAAGCCGGGCGCCCCGCCGGTCAGGACGTAGGCGGTGTCGATTCCGGCCTTCGCAAGGCGCTGGCGGGCCTGCTCGGCGCGCACGCCGGACTGGCAGACCAGGACCACGCGGGAACCCAGCCGGGCGGCGAGCTCGTCGGTGTGCTCGGACAAAAGCGGCAGCGGCACGTTGTAGGAGCCGCGGATGTGCATGGACTCGAACTCGGCGGCGGAGCGGACGTCGATCACCACGAGGTCCTGGTGCTCTTTGAACCAGGACTGGAGGGTCTCAGGGGCGAGTGCGGTAACAGTGGGTGCCGTGGAAGGGGAAGTCATGGTTGGCCTCTCGGAAGGGGTCGGGTGGATACCTCACCGAGTATTGCAGATACCCCCGGGGGTAGTCAAAACACCCTAGGGGGTATAGAATTGATGTAAGCCCCCGACCTTTGGAGAAACCCGTGGAACTCAATCCCTCAGAACTCACCCCAGTCATCAACCGCCTCAAGCGCGCCCAGGGCCAGCTCGCCGCTGTCACCCGCATGCTTGAAGAAGGCCGGGACTGCAAGGACGTCGTCACCCAGCTCGCCGCCGTATCCAAGGCGCTGGACCGGGCCGGGTTCGCCATCATCGCCACGGGCCTTGAACAGTGCATCGTCCAGCAGGATGCAACGATGGACAGGAAAGATCTGGAGAAGCTCTTCCTCTCCCTCGCCTAAACAGACCTGCTGTCGAGCAGCCAAGGAGAACCATGACGTACACACTCGCCACCACTGTCGACCTTCCGTGGGCCGAAGCCCTGGACCGCACCCGGGATGCCCTGTCCGCCCAGGGATTCGGAATCCTCACGGAAATCAACGTCCGCTCCACCTTCGAGACCAAGCTTGGAACTGAAGCGGCGGACGCTGTCGGTGACTACGTCATCCTCGGCGCCTGCAACCCGGCCCTGGCCAGCCGCGCCCTCGCCGCCGAACCCGAAATCGGTGCGCTGCTGCCGTGCAATGTCGTGGTGCGCCGGAACAAGGATGCAGAGATAACCACGGTGGAAGCCATCGACCCCCAGACCATGGTCCAGCTCAGCGCCTCCCCTTCAGTCAAAGAAGTGGCCGACGACGCCGGTACCCGCCTCCGGAAAGCCCTGGCCGACCTGGGCGAAACGGCGAAGTAGGGATGTCCGTGGAGACGACGGTTCCAGAGGCTGAGCAGGCAGGACCCGGCCTGCTGATCCACTCAGCCGGCCCGCTCGAGCAGGATGCCCTGGCCGGCGTGCTGCGCAGTGCCGCCAACGCCCGTGCCGCGCTCGGCCAGGGAACCGGTATCGAAGTGGTCGTTCAGGGGCCCGGCGTTAAGCTCCTCGCCAAAAATTCACCCGCCACCGAAGCCATCACCAACGCCGGACAGCTGGACGTGGGCATCCTCGCCTGCGGCAACAGCATGCGCTCGGCAGGCATGGACGACAAAGACCTCGCCCCGGGCGTCGGCACGGTGCCCGCAGCCATCGCCCACCTGGCCCGGCGCCAATGGGACGGCTGGGCCTACGCCAGGCTGTAGCGCAGGCCCCTGACGTCCGCGCGCCTTGGGGGCGGACAAGGCGTGGTAGCCTGCCACCAAATGTACAAACATTACTCATGGGTGATGGTGACCGCCCTGTCCGCCCCCGCACTGCTGCTGTTGAGCGCCTGCTCCGGCGGCGGATCCGGCGTCGGCGCCCAGCGGGTGGAGGTGGGGGAGCCGCTGACACGGGCGGTGTCCAGCCCCGGAAGGGAAGATTACTTTCCCGGGTTCCGCCCCGTTAGCAGCGTGTCCGTGGACAGCGCTCCCAAGGGCAGCGGCTCGGCCTTCACCGGCTCCGTCTTTCCCGCCGGCGGCAGGGAGAACTTGAGCTTCTACGGCTTCAACTCCTCCGGCACCCGGTGGAGGATCGACACGAACCCCTCCTGCGTGGGGACCGTACTGACCTCTGTGAACGGCGAACCCTCCATTGTCATCCTTGATTCGGACGCGCGTACGGACGGGAAGGGACCCGTCAGCGTCACGGTGGCAACGGCATTCGCCGTTGATGACGGTGAAAAACTTTGGGGTCCCACAGAAGTGCCAGGTCCCTCCACCGGCGGCCTGATCTTCGCCAACACCCCCAAAGGACTCACCGCCGAGAAAGCCCCCGGCACAGTCCTGGATGCCGATACCGGTGCAGTGGTTGACCTCAACGCCCAGACGGGAACAGCGCTGTACGAGCATCACGGCACCGTTCTGATCGGCGACGGTCCGGCACTGTCCGCCATCGACGCCGGCACCGGCCAGGTGCTGTGGGACTCCAGCGACCTTCGCCGGCCGCCCGGGGCGGACCCGGAAGCGCAGACGCTGTTCCGCGGAAGCTATGGCCCCTCGAGCGGCGGCGTGGTGGTTCTTGAGTGGACGGCGGGCGGAGGTTCCAGCGTTCCGGTGGTGTACGACCTGCAGACCGGGAAGGAACTGGCCCAGGCATCCGGGACGCCGGCGGGCATCGCCCGGGTTGATGCAGCAACCGGAACGGTGCTGTTCACGGCACGGCAGCCAAGCGGTGACCACGTTCTCCAGGCCGTGCGCCCCGAGGCGGGCTTGCTCTGGAGCAAAGCCGCCAAGGATGCCGAAGTCCTCGCCGCCGGGCACGGAGCGGTGTATGCGCGGCTTAACGGCACGTCGGCCAAGATGGATCTTGAATCCGGAGCGATCCTCGACTCCGGGGAGTTTGTCCTTCCCGAGGCCGTACTCGCCGATGGCTCAGCCCTCTTTCCCACCCGCGAAAGCAGCACCGGATATGTGCTCGCGGAACCCGAACCATGAGCACGCCCTGACTCAGTGCTGCACGTAGCCGCCCGCTGGTCCGGCACGCGGCCACGCAGCATCCGTCCGATGAGACTCGTTGGATGGTGCGTGACCCGCGCAGCCGGCTCAGGCGAACAGGCCTTCGCCGATGAAACCGCCTTCGCGGCACCCCGGGGGAATGGCAAAAACAGCCGACCCGACCGGCGTCGTCCACTGGTTGAGCATGTCCATCTCATCCAGCCGCCGCTGGATAGGGATGAACTGCCTCTCGACATCGGCCTGGTAGGACACGAAGATCAGCCCTGAATCCGAGATTCCCCCGCTGCCGGGAGCGGCGTCGTAGTTGTAGGCCCGCCGGAAGATGCGTTGGGAACCGTCCTCGGGCCGTGCCCTGCGCAGGTGCGACACGTCCGAGATCACCGGGAAGCCGAGCTTGGAAACAGCAGCGAAGTCCGGCTCGTCGTGTTCCTGCGTCCCGGTCAGCGGTGCTCCGTTGGAGAGCCGGCGGCCCATGGATTCCTCGCGGGCTACGCGGTCCACCTCGTCCCATTTGTCCAGATTCATGGCTATCCGGCGGATGACCACCGACGTGCCGTTCTCCGTCCATGCGGGAATGTCCCCGCCGCCCCAAACCACGCGCTCGTGCTCTGCGCTGTCCGGGGCGGGGTTCGTGGTCCCGTCCACCTGTCCGAAGAGGTTCCGCATGGTGGTTCCCGGCTTTTCGCTTCCGTAGGAACGCCGGAAACCGGTCTGTATCCAGCGGACGGTGGCGAAGCTCCGGCTGTCTTTGAGGAGCATCCGTTGGGCATGCGCAACGGTCACCGGATCGTCCGCGCAGATCTGCAGCAGCAAATCACCGTCAGAAAATCCCGGTTGCAGCCGGTCCACGGTGAAGGCCGGCAGGGGCTGCAGCCAGGCAGGGGACCGTGCCGGGTCCACTGCCGCGACCAGCCCGGGCCCAAAGCCGAATGTCACCGTCAGCAGGGCGGGCACCTGGGCGAGCTCGGCCTCGCTGTCAGCCAGCGCCGGTCTTCCCGCCGTGAGGTTCGCGGCGTCGTCGCTGAGGAGCCGAAGCAGCGCCCGGATCCCGGCGCGCGTCGTTCCCGGCCGCAAGTCCAGGGCGACAAACACCCCGTGGGCTTGGGCCGCCGTCGTAATTCCTGCCTGGCGGGTCCCGTAAAAGGGGACGGTTCCGCCGCCGTGGACAGTATCGGCAGGCTGGGCGGCTGGCGTCCCGTCCTGCGGGGCTGCCCCGGCGAGCTGGGCGCCGGCCGCGGCCAGCGCGCCAAGCCCTGCCGCGGCGCCGCCGAAAAGCAGCCCGCGGCGGGGCAGCTTGGCCCGGACGTCCTGTTCCGTACTCTCCACGGACTGGCCCGCGGGGTGCTGGTTCCCGGTCATCACTTGGAGGTGGGCATCGCGCCGGCACTGCTTTCGGCAGTGCCCGAGGGCTGGCCGTGGGACATCCCGGCGCCTTCCCCGACGTAGTTCTCGTTGGCGCCGCTGAAATCCTTCGCCAGCGCTGTGAATTCGAAGCTTCCGCCTCCGGCCAGCTCCAGCGTGAATGTCACCTCGGCGCCGGGAGTGACGGGTCCGGGCAGGCCCATCAGCATGAGATGGTTGGCGCCCGGCTCCAGGCGCAGTTCGCCGCCGGCGGGGATGACGAAGCCGCCCTCCTTTGCCTGCATTTGCATGGCCCCGGTGGGGGCTGTGACGGTTTCGTGCAGTTCAACCGTCCGGGCTGCGGGGGAGGAGGCGCCGGTGATGGTGATGTCAGCGCCGGAGGTGTTGGTGATGACGCCGAATCCGCCGGTCATGCCGGAAGTGGCGGCTTTGACCCATGGCTGGCTGACCGCCAGCGCGTCCGTGGCGGTGGAGTCCACAACGGCTGACGCGGCCGGTGTCTGGGTTGAGGCCGCGGGGGCGCAGCCGGTGAGTGCCAGGGCTGCTGCGGCGAGAAGGGAAAGGGCGGGGTATACGGGGTTTTTGGACATGGAGGTGCTCCTGAAAGTGGCAGGCGGGCCGTCGCGGGCCGGCCTGGAAAGTTTTATTCGTTGGGGGACTGTGCGTTGCGCTTGATGCGCCGGAGGCCTGCGAACACCAGGTAGATGCCGAGGCCTGCGGCTGCGGCGGTTCCTGCGGCCGGCAGCCAGCCCGGCATACCGTTTCCTGTGCCGGCAGGGGCTTCTGTTGCGTTGCCGGCAGTGGGGGCGGCGGCGGAGACTGTGGGTGCAGCTGCGGACGGATCGCCGACGCTGAACCCGAAGCCGCCGCTGATCGGGTGGCCGTCGGCGGAGACCACCCGCCAGGTGACCTGGTATGCCCCGTCGGGGAGTTCCGGGAGTGCCTGGGTCAGCGTTTCGCGGCTGAGGACCGCGGGGCCGTCAACCCAGTTCCTGCCGGTGTCATCGATCACTCGGACCTCGTGGCCGAGTGCAAGCAGCGGTGAACTGAATGCCAGGGTGATGCCGGCCGGTGTGTCCGCCAGGTGGTCATCGGGAGCCGGGCTGGAGGAGATCAGCTGGTCGTGGGCGAAAGCCGCCGGTGCTGCTGGGAGGCTGGCGGCAACGCAGAGCAAAAGGAGGGCGACCAGTGAAGCCCCCAAACCAGGGATCCGCCATGTTTTCAAGGGATGTCTTGTCATGACTGCTTCCTGCCCCGGCGCTGGCCTCTGGGCAAGCCGGGGCATATCGGGTGGAAGGCGCGGTGCGCCTAGGACACGATCGGAAGCAGGGGCGGCCCCCGGTGCCGCATCACCAGCAGTGGCGCGCCGAGATTGGGCAGCGGCCTGACGGGCCGGTTGGCGGGCAGGCCTGCCCGCGCCGGAGGCACCGGCAAGGGCGGGAAAAGCGGGAGGTAAGCGCTCACGCGCAGCCGCGCGGCCTGCACCAGCTGGACGACGGCGGCCTCACCGTGGCGCAGGACGGCTACGGTCAGAAGGGCAGCCACGGAGTGCCAAACCCACATCAGGGGCGAGGAATGGTCCGCAGCGGAAGGCAGCACGGTGCCGCCGGCCAGATCCAGGGTGGACGAATGGCCCGGGTGGCCGCCAGCGGGAGCGCCGGGCCTGGGAGGATCTGCTGAACCGCTGAACAGCATGTGGAAGAGTCCCTGGCTGAGGGCAACCCCGGCCGAGAGACGCCACAGGGACAAACCGCGCCCCGTGAGGGCGGTACAGGCCAGGCCGGACAGCGCAAGGGCAAGCAGGAGCAGGAGGGGCTCGGGGGAGCTTCCCCCGGCCATGAAGTGTGACACGGCGGCGACGGAGGTAGCGGCGACGGCGCCGGTCCAGCCGCGGATAAGGCGCAGGGCACGTGGTGTCACTCTGGCCTCCTCGCCTGACAGGTCTATTTTCCTTGATGGCGCAACTTGGGTCTCCCCGCATTCTTTCACATACCTCCCGGGGTATAAAAATCCCGGGTGCGGCCGGAACCTGCTGGGTTGAGCCCGGGGTGTTGGAAAGCTGCATGCAGTAACGTCGATATGCCAGCAGCTTTGTGGAATCAACCGTCGGGAGCGGTGTGAAGGATCAGCAGGGACAAGCGTCCGCATTAGTTGCGGAGGGCGGCGCCGCTGGGCGGGCAGGTGGCGGCCCGCTGTGGAAAACCGTCAGCGCCGACCTTCTGCAGGAGGTCCTTGCCGGGGAATTCGCAGATGGCTTCCCTGGCGAACTGGAACTGGCCCAGCGGTACGGGGTAAGCCGGGGCACGATCCGGGCTGCGCTGAAGCCCCTGCGCGACGCCGGGCACATCACCGCCCACCCCGGGCGGAAGCCGACGGTGGTGGCCGGCAGGAGCACGGCCTACGGGCCGATCTACAGTGTCCTTGCCTCCATCCGTGAGTCCGGCATGAAGCACGCCAGCGTGGTCCTGGAACAGCACCTGGTGACCAACCCGGAGGCGGCGGCAAAGCTTTCCCTTCCTCCGGAGGCCGAGCTGTTCCACCTCTCCCGGATCCGGCTTGCCGATGACGAACCGATCGGCCTGGACCAGGTCTGGCTGCCCGCGGCCACCGCAGGGAAGTTACTTGAGGCCGACTTCCGTGACGCGTCCCTGTACGGGGAGCTCGACCGGCGTTGCGGCGTGGTCCTCGACGGCGGCACGGAGCAGCTCACGGCGGTACTCGCAAGCCCCGCCCAGGCGCTCCTGCTCCGGTGTGCGGAAGGCTCGCCGCTGTTGTTGATCGAGCGGACCGGCTGCCACCGGGCCCGTGACCTCGAGTTCCGGCGCAGCTATGTCCTGGGCGACCGCGTGACCATGGCAACTGCCTTCGGCTGCAAGGCAAACCCGCCCCGGCGGGACTAAGGCGAAACCTGCTTTACCCCATCCGCCGCCGCCACTGCGGTCTTGCTGCGCGGCAGCGGGCAGCGGTCCTCAGAGGTTGCCCTCTTAACGAACGCCCACAGCAGCAGGGCAATGGACAAAGCCGCCAGCAGCGGCTGGATCGGCTCGAAGTACTGCATGGCCCCGGAGGTGCCCAGCGCCAGGAGCACCAGCTTGTTGCAGACCGGGCACCCGACCGCGAAAAAGGAAACGATGGCCCCTGCCGCCCCGAATTTCCCTTTACGGCCCTCCTCCTCGCCCTCTTCACCAGAGGAAGCTGGGTCGCGGGAAACATAGGTGGCCAGTAGCAGTCCTGTCAGGACGGCAGTGACAGCCAGGACTGGGAAGGACCACCAGGTGGGCGGCACCTCGCGGCTGAACAGGGGAGTGTCGATGAGGTCGGTGGGTACTGCCACCACCACGTATGTGGCCACCGCGGCGACGGCTGCGGTCTGCCAGCGCCGGCCGGGCCATTGGGCCAGGGCTGACTTCAAAGACTCACGGGGGCTCATTGGTTCTCCTTGTTCATGGCTGCCTCTGATTCCGCCTCTGCGTCGGTGCTGGCGGGTCGGCCGTTGCGCTGGCTTTTGAAGTACAGGGCGGCAGTGACCGCCAGTATGGCCGCGGCCAGCAGCGCGAAGACGGTGTTCGGAACACCGGAAGCTGCTCCGCTGACGGTGGATTCGAGCTGGAATTGGTCGGTGACGGTGAGAACTCCACCGAGCCCGGCAGTGCCGTCGGTGACCAGCAACAGGACCCCGATGCCGATGGAGAGAAC
This sequence comes from Arthrobacter sp. BB-1, assembly GCF_006151685.1. Lineage (NCBI taxonomy): Bacteria > Bacillati > Actinomycetota > Actinomycetes > Micrococcales > Micrococcaceae > Arthrobacter > Arthrobacter sp. BB-1. The sequence goes on along the minus strand of NZ_VDEV01000043.1, from coordinate 8,699 downwards.
GCCGGAGATGATCATGACCCAGGAGTTGGACCACCGGCCGATGGTTACCGGCGGTGGCCGCAACCAGCGGCGGCCCGAAATGCCGAGCCTGTCCCACAGCAGGGCCAGCGCAAACAGGGGCAGTGCCATCCCGAGCGCGTAGACCGCCAGGAGGATTCCCCCGTACAGGGCGTTACCGCCCACTGCCGCCACGGTCAGGATGGACCCCAGAATGGGTCCGGTGCATACCCCGGCGATGCCATAGACAGCGCCGAGGGCGAAGACCGAAAGGCGGGAGGATCCTGCCTGGGCGTTGTTCCGGAGTATGGACGGCATCCGGATTCCGGCGATCTGGGCGAGGCCCAGTACGATCACGAGTCCGGCGCCTGAGGCGACCAGGATGCCGCGGTGCTGGGTTACGAGAGATCCGAGCGTGCCGGCAAACACGCCCAGAGGCACCAGCGTGGACAGCAGGCCTAGGTAGAAGAGGGCGGTCCGCGCGACGAGCCGGGTTCTGGTGGAGAATGCGTAGGCGAAGAAGGCCGGCAGTAAAAGCGCCGAGCAGGGGCTCAACAGGGTGAGGATGCCTCCCAGGAAGGCGCCCGCGTATCCGATGACCATTACCTGGATTCAGCCTTTTTGAGCGCAGCTTCAATGGCCTTTTCGAAGGTCGCCAGGGGCTGCGCACCGACCAGGGGCGTGTCATTGACCAGGAATGTGGGTGTTCCGGTGGCCCCCAGGGATGCCGCTTCCTGGGCATCTCTTGAAACGGCCTGCTGCAATTCCTCGGAGTCCAGGTCCGCTTCGAACTGTGTCATGTCCGGAACGCCGGACTCTTGTGCGATCTGCACCAGACGCTCCCGCGAGAGATCGGCATGTCCCCGTTCGGGGGCGATGGCGAAAGCTGCCTTGTTGAACTCCCAGAACTTGCCTTGGTTCCCGGCTGCGCGGCCGGCGACAGCAGCCATGGTGGACTGCTCGCCGAACACCGGCAGGTCACGCCATTCAACCCGCAACTCACCACTCTTGACGTATTTTTCCACCAGGGGCGGCAGGGTATCGCGGGAGAAAAGCCCGCAGAAAGGGCAGCGGTAGTCTGCGTACTCCACCAGCACCACCGGGGCGTCCACCGGGCCAAGTGCTGTCGGGTCGTCCGCTGTCCTGCGGGACATATCCAGCGGCGCGCTCTCGGAACCCGCGGATTCCCGGGGCGCCGCTTCGGTGCCGGCACCCTGGGATATCCCTCCCTGATACGCGAAAATCCCAACCAGCAGGATCAGGACTGCCACCCCGAGGGCGGAAATCGCTATGGTCCAGGGTCGGTTGCGGGAAGTGCCGGTGGTAGGCGATGGCATGCTGGCTCCTCAGAATGGCCAAAAAATCCTAAATGTTTATACATTTTTTTGTTGACGGTGCGTGGTCCGGACGTCGGCGTGTAAAGCCTGGGTCCGAACGGGGCGCCTGCTGCGCATTGCGGAGGTTTCGCTCTGTGGTCAGGCGCTGTGAGTCCGCGGTGCCTGCCTGCGTGGCCAGGCACCGCGGACGTCAGGAATTAGGCGTTCACGCGGTAGTAGGAAGGGCCTGAACCCACATTGACGCTGAAGACGACGGTCTGGTTGCCGTTCCATCCACTGTGGATGGCTTTCCCGTCACCGAGGTAGACCGCATTGTGCGAGAAGCCCATTCCACCGTCGGCATAGTAGATAAAGTCACCGGGTTCCGGCGTCGATACCGGCGTGGCGTAGGCCATCAAGGACTCCGGCGATTCATCGCCAACCCCCGGGATCCCGGCCGACCGCAGGGCTACTTCCCCCAGCACCGTGCAGTCCTGGATGGCGCCCATCTGGGCTTGGGCCGCGGCCAGAATCACCCCGTTGAGTGAAGACGGCGCCCCCTGCCCGCCACCGACGCTCGCCGGCGCCAGGGCCGTCGGCTGGTACGCCACCGGGGCGGATGCTGCGGTCGTGCTCGGAACGGGAACAGGCGCCTGTCCCGGGGCGGGGGTGGCCGCTGTCCCGGAGAGCGTTATGACGTCCCCCGGATAGATGATCGAATCCAAGTGAAGTCCGTTCAGCGAGAGAATCTCTTCCAGGGAGATTCCGTGCAGCGCTCCTATCTGGCCCAGGGTGTCCCCGGCGACCACGGTGTGGACTGAGGCCCCCTGGGCCGGAGCCTGGCCGGGAAGTCCTGCCGGGGAGGAGCTGGTGCTGGAACCGGTTCCCCCCTGCGGGTCGGAGGCTGTGGCTCCCGCGTGGGCCGGGACTGCCATGCTCAGCACGAGTCCGGATCCCACGGCGACGAGGGCGGCCTGGCGGCCGACTGCTCCTCCATGGCTGGCGACGCTCCGTGAAAGGGCGGACAGGGTGCTGCTGGAGGCGGCCCTGTGGCGGGCGTTTTTCTTTGACATTGCTTTAACCTCTCCCGATACCTGCGAGGTGAGCTGTCGGATGCGGGTGGGAGTCACCCGGCCGCCGGACATAAACGCCGGCGGCTTAACCCCAAGGACTCAATTTCGAATCCGTATTTTTGGTTCCCCCGCCCCTGCCGGAGACTGTGATGTATGGGCCTTGGCAGGCGGCAGGGTTCGGTAACAAGCCAAGGGTGCAGCGCCTGGCGGGCGGCACGGGCCCAAATCTACACGGAAAATCACAAATGTATAAACATTTGCGCCTGGGAACTTTTGACCGGCAGTAGACGTACCGCGGGTCCTTGCGGCCTCATGCGCGCGGGCTGGCCGATGCGGGGCAAGACGCTCGGCTGGCGTGTGACCGCGGGTGTTCAAAAGCCCGAGGCCTGGCCGCGACCGGGCCGCCTTGCGGTACCCGCGAATTTCATTCTCCGAGGACTACAATACCCCAGAGGGTATATTGGATTCGGCGCGGTGCGCTGGAGTACGCCAGGAGGACAGGCATGGACAAGGAGTCGGCGGAAGGCTTGAGACCTGAGGGAGGTCCGGGGTATGGCCTGGGCGTTCTTTCCGGCGAGCCCGGGAGGGGGAACCAGCGGCTCCAGCGTCGAGTCATTCCTGTCCTGGTCGGTGGGCAGATTCTCGGTGGCATCGGCATGGGCGCCACGTTGTCCCTGGGTTCTCTCCTGGCCGCGCAGCTCTCCGGGTCCAACGCCTGGTCCGGTATGGCCGCCACAATGAGTACCCTGGGCGCCGCCCTCGCCGCCGTTCCGTTGGCCCGGCTGGCGAGAGCCCGCGGCCGCCGGATCTCGCTGTCCTTGGGTGCGCTGATTGCGGGCACTGGCGCCGTAACGGCCATCACGTCCGCGGCCGTGGGTCTCTTCCCTTTGTTGCTGCTGGGCCTGATGTTCCTTGGTGCAGGTTCCGCGGTAAATCTGCAGGCCCGTTTCGCCGCCACTGACCTTTCCCTGCCCGGGTCCGGGGGCCGGGACCTCTCCATAGTGGTGTGGTCCACGACGATCGGCGCTGTCCTGGGTCCGAACCTCTTCGATCCGGGAGAGAGCGTCGGCGCCGCCCTTGGCCTGCCCCCGCTGACAGGGGCTTTTGCCTTTTCCGTCGCCGCCCAGCTTGCAGCAGCCGTCGTCTATGCGACGGGCCTGCGGCCGGACCCCCTCCTGACCGCGATGTCCGCACGGGTGCCGGACCCTGCCTCGCCCCGCCCTCAGGGCGGCTTGCGGATTCTGCACACCACCCCCCGCGCCCGGTATGCGGTAGCGGCAGTCGCCCTCAGCCACACCACGATGGTGGCGCTCATGTCCATGACCCCTGTGCATCTGCGCGATCATGGGGCCAGCCTCACCGTGGTGGGACTGACCATCAGTCTGCACATTGCAGGCATGTACGCGCTGTCCCCCGTTTTCGGCTGGATGTCGGACAAGGTCGGGCGGCTGCGCACCATTCTTGTGGGTCAGGGAATGCTGCTGGTTTCGCTGGTATTGGCCGGCGTCGCCGCCGACTCCCGCAGCGCCGTGACCGTGAGCCTGATTCTGCTGGGGCTCGGCTGGTCCGCGTCCGTGGTCGGAGGGTCGGCCCTGGTCGCTGAGTCGGCGCAGCTGCAGGACCGGCCCGCACTCCAGGGCATCTCGGACCTGACCATGAACGCCGCCGGAGCCACGGGCGGGGCTTTGGCCGGCCCCGTGCTGGCGGCCGCCGGGTATTCGGGTCTAGGGTTCATCTCCCTGGCCCTGGTAGCCATCGTCATCATCTGGTCCGCCCTGCAGTCACGGCAGTCCACCCTGAACCAGGAGCAGCCATGACGGCAAACACACAGCACAGGAAGAGCGGCCGCCTGCGGCAGTTTCCGAAGGTGCTTGCCAACTGGTCGCGGCAGCGGGTGACGGTGACAGTCATCGCGGCCGGTGCCTCCGCCGTCTTCCTGATGGCCGCTACGGGCATGATGTTCGGCGCCGGAACCGGCTGGGCGGGCTACGCCCTGGTCGGCGCGGGGTCGCTCCTGGCCGGCTTCCTGGCAGGCAGTTATACCGGCGCGCCAATCGGTGCGGCGCCTACCCTTTGTGATCTGCGGTGGCCTGTTATAGGCCTGTTCGGCCCGATCTGGGCTGGTTCGCCCAGGGATGCCCTGCCTTCGGTCCAGGGCATGGTCGGCTTGCTGGCACTGGCCGTGATGGCCTGGGCCCTGCACGCTCGGCTGGAACTTGAGCGCAAAGTTACCTTGGCCCGCGGATCACAGGATTCCGACGTCGATGTCTGCACTGATTGTCGCCCGCTGTTTCCCTCCAGGCAGCCGCCGCACTAAACAGGTGGGAAGCGGGAAGGTATGGACCCGATCGTCCAGCCGGTAACTCAGTATGGTGTGCCGGGGCGACTGGCACGACCCCCGAGGCCCAGCCACCCATGCGCGCCGGGTCAGGTGGGTGATAGCTGCGGGCACGGTGCCAACGTCCGGGGCGAAATCATTGTCTCAATGCCTGCTGCGCGCATGCTGATGCCGCAGGCGGGGATGCAGAGAAGCTTCTCCGGCAACGGTGGCTTCAGCGTTTGGGCCAATAGTCCGGGTTGTAGTTGCTGTTGTAGCGAGAGTTAGCAGCGTCCAGTGCGCCGGTGGAATCCTCGGGATGCAGCACGGGCTTTTCACTCGGTTCGGTTTCGAGACCTCTTGGCTTTTCCTGCGGCATTCTTGCTACCTACTAACAATGGCATTGCGGCTCGTTAGCCCTTTCAACGCACACAGTACTCCGCGATCTGCGGGTTCCCCTGGACTCCTATGCCGAAGGCCGCGCCGAATCACCCCGACAAAGCTAAAGGGACATGTCATGGGCCTTGTAAGAAGCCCCCGGCTAGGCGTGTGAACCGCAGCGATATGTGGCGTTGTTCTGTCTCCAATCAATGGTGGGATTCTTTCAAGTAGCCCGCGGCGCACGTCTACGGCGCCTTTGATGAGAGAAATCAGACAAGTCAAGTGTGAAGAAGCCAGTTCAATGCCTCCTGCCGCGATGTAAAGAATCGCGTTGGACAAGGCAGTGTCTGCCGTTCGATGGTGAAGTTGGCGATGATGCGGTCAACCGGGCTTGAGCCCAGCAAGGCGATCCGCTTGGCTGCACAGGGATTTGGAAGGCAGACTTGGCCTGACGGGTAACGGCTTTTGTAGTCCCCATGTCCACCAGCATCGGATATTCGAACTCGCCGGAAATCTCATTCACTGTTGTCATGGCCGAATGGACGTCATCGCTTTCCAGAACGATCCCAGGTTTCCATACGAGGCTAATGATCCCGTCGGCCCCGAGCTGCACCGTGCCCTTGCCGCCGTCTATAACAACGGGTTCCATTTTTGTTCCCCCAAGAATGCTTGAGCCGTTAAGCGTTATGCCTCAAAACTACCGCGCAGGTAGCGTCACTTGGCCGGACGCCAGAGCCGTGCCCCAGGAAGTAGTAACGGGCCCGGTGAGACTAGTCCAGACGAGCTTGGAAGGCTTGGAGGTGGTTCTCTGACCCGGCAAGCAGACGCTGGAGGGCAGGTACGACCATTGGATCGGTGGTGGACTTCAGGTGCTCGTTCAGATCCGCGATGTCCTGTTCCTCAATTGCCGTACCCGCCTGATAGGCCTCAATAAGACTCGAGGAACCCTGCTGGATGAACTGGTTGTACATCTGTTGGACCCTTTGATCCTTAAAAGTGCCCGGTACGCCGGTCCTGGGATCCGCGATTCCCTTTGCATTGAGCACCAGCAGCAGCTCCTGCTGGTGCTGTACCTCGCTGTCCCGGATATTCTCAAAAATCCGAACGTCCCACATCCGGGCGAATTGCTGATAAACGTCGTGGGCCAGCTTCTCCTCTTCAATGAGATATTGAAGCATGGCTGTCAGCTCCGCCGCCCCGGCCGTGGTCGAAGTAGGGGAGGAGTCCCGTGTAACGGCTGCGCTTCCACCCGCCGTTGTGCTTGACTGCGGCGAGCCTGCCGTGGTCTGGGCCGTCGTCGGGTCCGCTTGCGGGGACGGGTTGCAGGCGGATAAGCCCGCAGGGAGCAGAACGATGACCGAAATTGCTGCAAGTACCTTGAGTGACCGCATCTGTGTGTCCACCTTGTGCTGAACGTTTTGTCTAGAGGCAGAGACGGCTCGAAATGGGCCGCCTCTGGAGAGGTTCGATTCAGCGGCGTCCGTCGCCCTTCAGCGGAAATTTCCGCTCGGCTTGACCGCTTCCACGGGGTTGTGGAGGCAGCCGTATTCGAAGGAACACTCGGAAGGCCCAACTGAACAGCCGGAACAGCGCCCATCAAATCCTCCGACGAGTGACTGCATAACAACTCTATGAAGCACCCCAAGCGCCCAAACAGGGCCATAGGTCACGGCAGTCATCCAGTCACCGATGACCCCGGATGACGCACCGGCCGACAGGCTGGGTTTTACCCTCTCAAGCACCTGCGCTCCTTGGTCAGAAGACCAACGGAACCGGAGAAGGAATCCTTGAGCTGGCTGTGCGGCGTGTGCCTAGGCAACTAGATCAACACGATCTGCAGCTATAGCTCGCCAACGTGGGATTACTCCCCGCCTGCGTCTCAATAAACAAAAGCTTTCTGAGACAGGTGAGCCAGTCCGTGAGCCGTTGAAGGAAATGGCGGAGTTCCGGGACGCGGTTTGTCTTGGAAACATGTCTTACCGTGAACCGTCTCTGCACTGCCTCCTCTACTAGTTTTTGAGGCAGAATGGTCCGGTGAGACATCTTGGGTACACGCGGGTCAGCACCAGAAGCCAGGATGCGAAGTTGCAGGTCGACGCCCTGGTGAAGTCAGGTGTACAAAAGCGCGACATTTTCGCTGATGTCACCTCTGGCAGCCGGACGGCCATTTCGCGCCCCGGGATGAAAAAGCTCTTGGAGTACGCCGAGCCCGGGGACACTGTCGTCGTGTGGAGGGTCGACCGGCTCGGGCGGTCCCTGATCGATGTGCTGAACACGGTGAAGCTGCTGAGGGAGCGGGACGTGCAGGTGAAAAGCATCTCGGACGGCATCGACCCGTCCACGACATCGGGCCGCCTGATGTTGAACATGCTTGCCACCCTGGCCGAGTACGAACGCGAACTGATCACCGAACGGGTCAACGCCGGCATCACAGCCGCCCGGAAAGGTGGCACTCGCTTCGGACGTCCACTCTCGGACCCGGTAGTCGTCGCCGACAAGCTGACCCTCGTCGCGGAAGCCCGGGCGAAAGGGCGCACCGCGGAAGACGCGGCGAAGCTTGTCGGGTGGAGCCGCGCCACGTTATACCGCCACCAGCAAGCCCACGCGGCCCGCGACACCGCTCCTATATAAGGGCTCTTCACGGTTCGTGGGGAAATGGATCCCTGAAATGAGCGTCATGCCGCCGTCCGGACGGCACTTCTCAAGAGAATAACCGATTTGTAGTTATCTGCATTGCGGTAGCCGCGGGCAGTTCGCTTGATGTTCTTGATCGTGGTGTTGTTGGCTTCAACCTTGCCTGTCGTGGCTTGAGTTGGGCGTACTGGCGCTCGATGACGTTGCGGCCCTTGTGGGCGGCCGCGTCGAGGCCCCCGGGCCGCCCACCGTGGGAGCCCCGGCGTTTCCGGTGGCCCTGTTGGTCCGCCGGCTCGGGGATCACGGTCTTGATGCCACGAGTGCGCAGATGGGTGCGGATCGCCCGTGATGAGTACGCCTTGTCGCCCAGGACCGCGTCCGGGCGGGTGCGGGGCCGACCTGCCGGCCGGGTCACACGCAGCTGTTCCAGCAGCGGCAGCAGCATGGGCGAGTCTCCTGCTTGGCCAGGGGTGATCAGGCTGACCAGTGGCAGCCCTGCACCGTCGACGAGCTGATGGATCTTCGTGCTCAGCCCGCCGCGAGAACGTCCGATGCCGTGATCGGCCGGCTCTTCACGCGGATTCTTGTAGTTCGATCCATTCCCCTGTGTGGCGGGTGGTGTTCGTGGCGTGCTGATGTGCCCGGGCGATCGTGGAGTCCACCGCCACCGACCAGTCGATCAGGCCTTCCGCGTCCGCGGCGGCGGTCAGTGTTGCCAGCACCGTGTCCCAGGTGCCTTCTTCAGCCATGCGTCGATGCCAGGTCCACACGGTCTGCCACGGACCAAAGACCTTGGGCAGATCGCGCCAGGCGATCCCGCACCGGTACCGGTAGATGATGGCCTCAACCATCATCCGCGCATCCGAGAACGGCCTGCCCTGCCGGCCCGTGCGAGTAGGCAGCATCGGGGCGATCAGCTCCCACTGAGCATCAGAGAGGATGTGGAACCGGGACATGCCTTCCAAGGTGCCAGTGGGCCCC